>NZ_JAFCTQ010000011.1:0-184876 GCF_049896105.1 Janthinobacterium sp. PSPC3-1
CTACCAACATCAGGCCACCGCCGCCACCTCCCGCTCAGATCGTCAACCCCGTCTTCCCCCATTCCCCGCGAAGAACCAAAAAATACGCGTCCGCCATCTACAGCGCACCGGGCGGCAAACGCTTTGTTGCCGCCTCATTCGTGCCGGAATTGAATTTGTACGTGGTGGCCGAAGTGCCGGAAGCGGAAGTGTTGGGCAATGTGATGCGCTCGGCGCTGATCGCCGCGCTGGTGGCCGGCCTGGTCGGCGGCGGCGTGGCCCTGCTGATCATCTACATGATCAGCCGCGCGATTGCCGCCCCGGTGGCGCGCGCCGCCGACATGCTGGGCGATATCGCCAGCGGCAATGGCGACCTGAGCCGCCGCATGGTGGTGGAGTCCGGCGATGAAGTGGGCGCCCTGGCTGCGGCCTTCAACCGCTTTGTCGCATCATTGAACGTGACGATACGCGAAGTTCGCGACAGTACCGGGGCGATTGCGAGCGCGTCGAGCGAAATCGCCAGCGGCAACCTGGACCTGTCGGCACGTACGGAAAGCCAGGCATCGAGCCTGGAAGAAACGGCGGCCGCCATGGAAGAGCTGACCTCGACCGTCAAGCAGAATGCCGACAATGCGCGCCAGGCCAATCAGCTGGTGGTATCGGCTTCCGGCCACGCCATCAAGGGTGGTGACGTGGTCGGCCAGGTGGTGCAAACGATGGGCGCGATCACGGAAAGTTCGAAGAAGATCGCGGACATTATCGGCGTGATCGACGGGATTGCCTTTCAAACCAATATTCTCGCGCTGAATGCTGCGGTCGAAGCGGCGCGTGCGGGCGAACAGGGACGCGGCTTCGCGGTGGTCGCCACCGAAGTGCGCAACCTGGCCCAACGATCGGCTGCCGCAGCCAGGGAGATCAAGGAGCTGATCGTCGATTCGGGCAGCAAGGTGGAGGCCGGCAGCAAGCTGGTCGATGCGGCCGGCGCCACCATGCAGGATATTGTCGTGTCGGTACAGCAGGTGGCCGACCTGATGGGCGAAATCGCCTCCGCCAGCCAGGAGCAAAGCCAGGGCATCGCGCAGGTCAATGCGACGGTGACGCAGATGGATGATGCGACCCAGCAAAATGCGGCGCTGGTGGAAGAAGCGGCGGCCGCCGCCCAGTCATTGCAGGATCAGGCGGCGCGCCTGGCGCAGGTGGTCAGTGTGTTCAAACTGGAGGAGGCCGGCAACCCGGCTGCCCACCAGCCAGGCACCAGCCTTCTGATCAGATAGCCGGCTGCTTGAGCGTGGCGGCGTTCTTGAAAAAGTCGTGGATGCCGCTTTCGCTCATGCGGCGCGCATTGGCCAGTTCGCCGCCCTTGGTGGCGTACAGCACCTGGTTGTCGCTGCTCGACACCAGCACGGCGGCCGGAATGCCTTTTTTCAGCGGATTGCCATAGGCGTTGGCCACGTCCAGGTTATGGTCGAAATTGCCGACGTCGACTTTCACGACCTTGAATTCTTTCTGCATCAGCTCGGCATTTTTGCCTTCCTTCAAGGCCTTGTCGAGGGCGCGGCAGTCCTCGCACCAGTTGGCGCCAAAGATCAGCAGCACCGGCACATGAGCCGCCTTCGCTTCGGCCAGCGCGTGCGCCACGTCGGCCTTGGCGTCGGCCGCCGCGTTGTACGGCAGATGCTGGGCATTGGCGGCCGGGGCCGGCGTGGGCGCGGCGGCGATGGCGGCGCCGGACAGCAGCAGGCTGGCAAGAACAGTAGAAAGTAGACGCATGCGGGGGCTCCAGGAAAATAGGACATGAGGCAGGCTGGCCAGGATCGGCGAGCGCGACTGTCTAGAATATGCCTGCTGCGCAGAAATATCTACAACTGATTTGCACTGTGCTTATGCGAAAAACGTATAAGCATGCGCGGCAACGAATGCAAACGCATGAGATAATGTCCCGCTCTGCATGAGCAACGCGAACGCGCCCTCCCACCATGACGACTTCTTTCCTGGCACGCTGGCTGCCGCAACCGAACAACGGCAGCCGCCGCGAACAACTGCGCGCCTGCGCGGGCGCCATCTGCGGCTTGCTGCTGACGGGTATCACCTGCCATTTCCTGCTGGCGCCGGACAGTGCCAGCATCTACCTGATCGCGCCGATGGGCGCTTCCGCCGTGCTGCTGTTCTGCCTGCCGGCCAGCCCGCTGGCCCAGCCATGGTCGGTGGTGGGCGGCAATGTCGTGTCCGGCCTGGTGGGCGCGGCCTGCGTCAAATGGCTGGGGCCCGGCGTGGGCGTGGCGGCGCTGGCCGCCTGCCTGGCGATCGCCGCCATGTTCGCCCTGCGCTGCTTGCATCCACCGGGCGGCGCGGTGGCATTGACCACCGTGGTCGGCGGCGCCAGCGTGCAGGCGGCCGGCTTTGAATTCGTCTTCGTGACAGTCCTGTTCAACTCCGCCATCCTGGTCGCTTGCGCCGTGCTGTACAACAACCTGACGGGGCGCCGCTATCCGCACACCCAGCAATTGACAGCGGCCCATCCGCATGCGACGCGCGACGAGGTGCCGAGCGCCCGCCTGGGCTTTACGGCCGACGACCTCGACGCCGTGCTGCGCCAGCACGGCGAAGTGCTCGATATCAGCCGCGACGACTTGCAGGCGATCTTTCTGCAAACCGAACTGCGCGCCTGGCAGCGCCGCTTCGGCGTCGTCACCTGCCTGGATATCATGTCGAAGGATGTACGCAGTGTGGAATTCGGCACGCCGCTCGACGAAGCCTGGCACACCATGCGCACGCACGATATCGGCGCCCTGCCCGTGCTGAACCGCGCGCGCCGCGTGATTGGCATCATCACCCAGACCGACTTCCTGCGCCACGGCGGCCTCGACGATTACCAGGGCATGCGCCATCGCCTGCGCACCATTTTGCAGCGCACCGGCCTGTCGCACACCGAACGCCCGGAAGTTGTCGGCCAGCTGATGACGCACAAGCCGCACACGGCGCACCTGGGCACACCCATCATCGACCTGGTGCCGCTGATGGCCGATGCCGGCTACCACCATATCCCCATCGTCGACGGCGAAGACCGGCTGGCCGGCATTATCAGCCAGTCCGACCTGATGGCGGCCCTGTATGAAACGCGCTTTGCCGAGGCCGCCGCATGAAACCGTTTGACGCCCTGCTCTCCAGTGCTGCGGGCAGCACGCCCGTCACCGCGCATTTCTTCGCCAACCAGCTGGTGCTGCACGACCTGGGCGCCAGCGTGGCCGTCGACCAGCTCATTGTCAGCGTCGGTGGCATGGAGCGGCCCGAACTGTTCCTGAACTGGCTTGATGCGCAGGGCCGGCAGGCGTCGCTCCAACCGCTGGGCCCGGATGCCATCGCCACCGTGCTGCAGGAGGCACCGGCTTCGCTGCAGCCATCGCTGCAGAAACTGTGGAGCGAGCGCAAGCAGAACCGGCGGCAGGTCTCGGGCTGGCTGGCCGGGATAACGGGTGCGGCGCTGCTGGCCGGCGGTTTGTTCTGGTGGCAGGGCAATAATGCCATCGGCGCGCTGGCCGGCCTGATCCCGCTGTCGACCGAAAAACAGCTGGGCGAGCTGGCGCTGGCGCAAGTACGGTCCCAAGGCAGCCTGGCCGGCAGCGGCGCCGCGCAGCAGACGGTGCAGCAGATCGGCCAGCGCCTTACCACAGGCTCGCGCTACCAGTACCGCTGGTTCGTCAAGCAGGACGACAGCGTCAATGCGTTTGCCATGCCGGGCGGCATTATTGTCGTGCATACGGGCTTGCTGCGCCAGGCCGGCAGTCCGGGCGAGCTGGCCGGCGTGCTGGCGCATGAAGTGCAACATGTGGAACAGCGCCACTCGCTGCGGCAGATGATCACCAGCCTCGGCTGGGGTGCGCTGGTGGCCGTGACCATCGGCGATATCAGCGCCGTGGCCGCCATGCTGGCACACCAGGCCGGCACCATGTATTTCAGCCGCGACATGGAGGAAGAAGCGGACCGGCTCGGCGTACAAGCCCTTCAACGCGCCCGCATACGCCCGGACGGCATGCTGACCTTTTTCCAGAAGCTGGGCAAGGAAGACCAGGACAAGGCGCAAGCGCCCGGCTGGATATCCTCGCATCCGCAAACGGCGGCGCGCGTGCAACGGGTCACGGCGCTGATCGGCGCCACTCCCTGCCCTGACTGCCTGCCCTTGAGCAGCCGCCACTGGCAGGCCATGAAAGCGGCACTACCAGCGGGCGACAAGAATTAAACCACGCAATATTTCCTGCAAGCGAGTTAAACGATGGCGTATGCTTACGCCCCGGCGATTGGACATCCAAACACCGCCATCCCGTTCATTCTCCTTACCAAGGATATCGCGCATGAAGCATCGTTACGCTCTCGGCACCCTCGCCGCCTCCCTGTTGTTGGCCTTTGCGCCCATGTCGCAAGCGGCCCAGCCCGCCGCCAAGCCTGTCGCCGTCAGCGCGCCGCAAGCCAAGCAGCGATTGCAGGTGGTGGCCGACCAGTACTACGATGCCCTGGCCCGTTTCGAGCCGATCAACGCCACCGAAAGCGGCGACAACCGTTTTGACGACCAGCTCGGCTCAGCCATCGTGCCGGCCGCGCGCGCCAAACAGTTTGCCCTGTACCGCCAGTACCAGAAAACCTTGCGCGCCATCAGCCGCCAGCAGCTGTCGCAGCAGGACCAGATCAACTACGACATCCTCGACTACGAACTGGCCACCGCCCTGTCGTTCGAGCGCTTCCCGGAATACCTGCTGCCGCTGAACCAGATGGACAGCATGCCCGTCACCCTGGCCAACTATGCGGGCGGCGAAGCGTCGCAGCCGCTGGTCACCGTCGCCCAGTATGACGCCTACCTGAGCCGACTGAACCAGCTGCCCGGCTGGATCGACCAGGCCATCGCCAATATGCGGCTCGGCATGCAAAAGAAGATCGTGCTGCCGAAGGCGCTGATCGAGTCCGCCCTGCCGCAGTTCAAGAAACTGGTCAGCGCCACGCCGCAAGAGAGCGTGTATTACACGCCCGTCAAGAACCTGCCGGCCGCCTTTGGCGAGGCCGACAAGCAGCGCCTGACGCAGGCATATACCGAGGTCGTCGGCACAAAACTGATGCCGGCCCTGCAGCGCCTGGCCACCTTCATGGAAGCCGAGTATCTGCCGGCCGGCCGCGCCAGCAGCGGCTGGAGCGCCCTGCCCGACGGCGCCGCCTGGTACCAGGCGCGCGTGGCGTCGAGCACCACCACCGACATGAAACCGGAACAGATCCATGCGATCGGCCTGAAGGAAGTGGCGCGCATCCAGGGCCAGTACGCCATCGTCGGTCCGAAAATGGGTTACACGGGCCCGGCCGCCGGCCTGCCGGTATGGGTCTCGGAACAGGCGAAATACCGCCCCTTCAAGACCGACCAGGAAGTGCTCGATGTGTATCGCAAACTCAACGTTCTGCTCGACACCAAATTGCCGGCGCTGTTCACCCTGGTGCCAAAGGCGCCGCTGGACCTGCGCCTGGAGCCCGAACTGAGCCGCGACACGGCCGCCGACCACTACACGGCGCCGGCCGCCGACGGCTCGCGCCCGGGCGTGTTCTGGTCGGTGGTGACCGACCCGACACTGTATGGCGACACGGGCATGACCACTCTGTTCCTGCACGAAGGCAAGCCGGGCCACCATTTCCACCTGGCGCTGGTACAGGAAATGGACTTGCCGAACTTCCGCCGTTTCGGCGGCAACAATGCGTTTACGGAAGGCTGGGCCCTGTACGCGGAAACCCTGGGCAAGGAAATGGGGCTGTTCGACGATCCGGCCCAGTACTTCGGCCACCTGAACGACGAGATGCTGCGCGCCGTGCGCCTGGTGGTTGACACGGGCCTGCACACCAAGGGCTGGACGCGCGAGCAAACCATCAAGTACATGCGCGATACCCTGGGCTACGACGCCGTGGCCAGAAGCGAAACGGAACGCTATATGGCGTGGCCGGGCCAGGCGCTGGGCTACAAGATCGGCGCGCTGAAAATCATCGAACTGCGCCAGCGCGCCCAAGCGGCATTGGGGGAAAAGTTCAGCCTGCCGAAATTCCATGAGGTGGTACTGGGCGACGGTACCCTGCCCCTGAAACTGCTGGAAGCGAAAGTGGACCGCTGGATCGCGCAGCAGAAGTAAGCAGACAATCCCTGAAGACAAAACGGCAGTGCCATGATTGGGCTGCCGTTTTTTTCAGGTGCACACAATGCTCATACCCTTACTGTTTCAGTCCAGCAGATAGGCTAACTCAACGCAAGAATACTTATTGCCAAAATGACCTACGAAGAACTCAAGGAGTTGCTAGCAATTACACACAACCCTATGACGTTGACACGCGAGATGGTGCCCACGTTACCTGGCCTGTATGTCTGGAGATCAAAACATGATGACAGCATTGAGTACATCGGCAAGGCGTCGGGAAAGAATGGCTTAAGGGGGCAGGTTTGGCGTCAACACCTAAATCCCATCTATCTCGAATCCCGCCCCGATAAAATTGCCCAAGATGACGCCCAGCGCGGCTTTAACATTTTGCATAACGGCAAACTGTGTATCGATAAAAGCGTATTTCGGCGCAGCATAGGCAAAGCCCATCAACTCAGTCCAGGTGTGGAGACCGTTCGCCACATTCGTGAAAACTGCACAATCGCATGGGTAACCTTTTCCTCTGATCTATTGGAATACATTCCGAGATGGGAGCTTGATCTCATTAAAGACTACCCTCCTCGCCTCAACAAAGCAGGTAATAGGCACTCCTGAACATTAAGCTGCTCCCCCCGAGAACAAGCTCCGCCTTCCATAGTGTTAGCTACACCAGCAGCGCCGCGCTCATCGAGCGCACTTCCTCGTTTGATTCGGCCAGAATGCTTTGCAGGGTGTCGTTGTCGATAATGAAGTCGATCACGGAATCGGACGGCGTCAGCATCTCGATAAACGTCGTTTGCAGCGGTGACGGCACGGGCGACAGTTGCTTGGCCAGCAGGAGGGTGTCGAGCAGGGAATCGGGCGGGATCGCCAGCAGGCCGTCGCGCAAGCCTTCGATGGCCTCGCTGACCGGTTGCGGGATCAGCAGCTTTTTCATCACTTCGCGCGAAATGATTTCCTCGGCCGATTCCATCCAGTGCTCGCCATCGTCGTCCAGCAGGCCGGGAAACTCGTCGGCGCGCGACAGCAGATAGAAGCCGCCCACCTCGTGCACGATGCCGGCGAACAGCGCCGTATCGGCATCGACATGCGTCACGCGGCGCGCGATCACATGGGCCAGCGCCGCCACGTGCGCCGTATGCTCCCACAGCTGGGCCGCCTTCTGGCGCAGCACCGGGTCGACGATCTTGCTGCCGAACTGCCGCACCACCATGGCGGCCACCAGCGAATACAGATTGCGGTAACCCATGCGCATGACGGCCGCGCGCACGCTGGTGACGGGACGCGCATCGCCGCGGCTGTAGACGGCCGAGTTGGCCAGGGCGACGGTGCGCGCCGCCAGCAAGGGTTCGGCCAGCACCAGTTTGATTGCATGATCGATATGGCAATCGGGTTCCGCCAGGGCCAGTTGCAATTGCAGCGCGGAATTGACACTGATGGGAAACACCAGTTCGCCGCGCACCGCCTGGGAAACAATCAATCCGAATGCCTGTAATTTATTCATCGCCCTGTCTGTCCGTCCCGGATATTCTTTTAAGATTGCACCACTTTATATCAGAATCTTCATCGTTTTCACGCGCGATTAAAATCCGCTGACTTCAGGCAAAGATATCGACGTCAGTGTGCGTTCATCGCCAATCACGAACAATTTTGGCTGTTGCAATACCTGCAGCAAAAACGGCTGGCCCTCGCGCAGCCGGCGCTGGTAGTCGGCCAGGGTATACAGGTTCGGATTGATTTTGCGGCGCAAGGTTCGCTCGGCCGGCGCCAGGCGAGTCAACAAATCGCCGTAATTGGCCTCCTCGGCCACCAGCAGCAGATCGATGGCGCTGCCGGGAAGATCCTGGCCCTTGGCGGTGGCGCCGGACACAAAGGCCAGCTGCAGCTGGGCGCGCAACGGCGCCAGTGTGCTGCTGAGCACTCCCACCAGGCCGAAGGTCTTTTGCACCAGGCCGCTCAACTCGGGATACACCAGGCTTTCCTTGTTCGGCCAGAAGCGCCGCACATTGCCGATGCGCTCGGACGTGATCAGCCCCGCATCATGCAGCCGCCGCAACTCGCGCTGCGCCGACGCGCTGCCCAGACCCGTCAGCCGCATGATCTCGTTCAGATGAAAGCCTTCGTTGACGCGGACAAACAGCAGTCCCAGCAGCTTTTGCTGGGCGGGAGTGAACAGGGCTTGGGCGATCATGCGCCAGATCTTAGCACGAGCACGCTGGAAACTGGCGTGAGAAGAGCGCCTGAGCAGCGAACAGCATGATTCGATTGGGCATAAAAAAACGGCACCAAGGATTTCTCCTTGGTGCCGTTCTCGTCAGCTAGTAGCTAGTGTTACGCTTCGTCGCCGTGGTGATGCTGGGCCTGCGTTTCGATGTCCTGCAACGCTTCGGCAGCTTCGCCGGCCATCGAGGCTTTCTCGGCCAGCAGCAGGGCTTGACGCTCTTCGCCCACCCCGTACTTCTTTCTCTTTGCGTGCGCGACGAAGAGACCATAAAAAAACGGCACCAAGGATTTCTCCCGGGTGCCGTTCTTGTCAGCTAGTAGCTAGTGTTACGCTTCGTCGCCGTGGTGATGCTGGGCTTGCGTTTCAATGTCCTGCAACGCTTCGGCAGCTTCGCCGGCCATCGAGGCTTTCTCGGCCAGCAGCAGCGCTTGACGCTCTTCGACTTCCCACGCTTCTTTCTCTTTGCGTGCGCGGTGGAAGGCCAGGCCCGTACCGCCAGGAATCAGGCGGCCGACGATGACGTTCTCTTTCAGGCCGCGCAGACCGTCGCGCTTGCCCATGATCGCCGCTTCGGTCAGCACGCGGGTGGTTTCCTGGAACGATGCGGCCGAGATGAACGAATCGGTCGACAGCGATGCCTTGGTAATACCCAGCAGGACGTTTTCGTAGGTCGCAGGAATCTTGTTCTCTTGCGCCATGCGATCGTTCTCGTCCAGCAGTTCCGAACGTTCCACCTGCTCGCCAACGATGTAGTTGGTGTCGCCGGCATTGACGATCTGAACGCGGCGCAGCATCTGACGCACGATCACTTCGATGTGCTTGTCATTGATCTTCACGCCTTGCAGACGGTACACGTCCTGCACTTCGTCAACGATGTAACGCGCCAGCGCTTCGATACCCAGCAGGCGCAGGATGTCTTGCGGATCGGCCGGGCCGTCCACGATCATCTCGCCCTTGTTCACGACCTGGCCGTCATGCACCAGCACTTGCTTGTCCTTGGTAATCAGGAACTCGTGCTTGTTGCCGTCCATGTCCGTGATTTCCAGACGCTGCTTGCCCTTGGTTTCCTTGCCGAACGCAACCGTACCCGTGACTTCCGCCAGCATGCCGGCGTCTTTCGGGGAACGGGCTTCGAACAGCTCGGCCACGCGTGGCAGACCACCGGTAATATCGCGTGTCTTCTGCGATTCGGTCGGGATACGTGCCAGCACTTCACCGACCGATACCGCCTGGCCATCCTTGACCATGATCAGCGCGCCGACCTGGAAGCCGATCGCCACCGAGTGTTCGGTGCCGGCGATCTTGACTTCTTCGTTCGCGTCGTTGATCAGCTTGACTTGCGGACGCAGGGTCTTGGTCAGCGAACCGCGACGTTTTGCATCGATCGCGACCAAAGTCGACAGACCGGTCACTTCGTCGACCTGGCGGGCAACGGTGACGCCTTCTTCGACGTTCTCGAAACGCACTTGACCGGCGTATTCGGTAATGATCGGACGGGTCAGCGGGTCCCATGTCGCCAGCGCGGTACCGGCCTTGATGACCATGCCGTCCTTGACGATCAGGGTCGCGCCGTACGGTACTTTATGACGCTCGCGCTCACGGCCATGGTCGTCGGTGATCAGCACTTCGCCGGAACGGGAAATGACGATTTGCGCGCCCTTGCCGTTCGTCACGTAACGCATGGTTGCCGTGAAGCGGATGGTACCGTTCGATTTGGCTTCCACCGACGATGCCACTGCCGCACGCGACGCCGCACCACCAATGTGGAAGGTACGCATGGTCAGCTGGGTACCCGGCTCACCAATCGACTGCGCTGCCACCACACCGACGGCTTCGCCGGCGTTGACCAGCATGCCGCGGCCCAGGTCGCGGCCATAGCACTTGGCGCACAGGCCGAAGCGCGTGTCGCAAGTCAGTGGCGTACGGACCTTGACTTCGTCGATCGACAGACGTTCGATCTCTTCGACCATGTCTTCGTCCATCAGCGTGCCGGCTTCGTACAGCGTTTCCTGCGATTCAGGATGGACGACATCGTGCACCGTCACGCGGCCGAGGATACGGTCACGCAATGGTTCGATGACTTCACCGCCTTCAACCAGCGCTTTCATCAGGGCGCCGTTCATGGTGCCGCAATCATCTTCGATCACGACCAGATCCTGCGTCACGTCGACCAGGCGACGCGTCAGGTAACCGGAGTTCGCCGTTTTCAGCGCCGTATCGGCCAGACCTTTACGAGCGCCGTGGGTGGAAATGAAGTACTGCAACACGTTCAGGCCTTCGCGGAAGTTCGCGGTAATCGGCGTTTCGATAATCGAACCATCCGGTTTCGCCATCAGACCACGCATACCGGCCAACTGGCGAATCTGGGCTGCGGAACCGCGCGCGCCGGAGTCGGCCATCATGTAAATGGCGTTGAACGATTCCTGCGTCGACTTGGTGCCGTCGCGCTTGATCACGTCTTCGACCTTGAGCTGGTCCATCATGGCCTTGCCGACTTCATCCGAGGTCTTGCCCCAGATATCGACGACCTTGTTGTAACGCTCGCCGGCGGTCACCAGACCCGAAGCGTACTGCTGCTCGATCTGCTTGACTTCCGATTCGGCCGTCGCGATCAGGGTGACTTTTTGTGGCGGTACCAGCATGTCGTCGACGCAGATCGAGATACCGGCGCGTGTCGCCAGGCGGAAACCCGATTGCATCAGTTTGTCTGCGAACACCACGGTGGCGCGCAGGCCGCACTTGCGGAACGACGTGTTGATCAGCTTGGAAATCTCTTTCTTTTTCAGTGCACGATTGAGCACCGAGAAAGGCAGGCCTTTAGGCAGGATTTCCGACAGGATCGCACGGCCGATCGTCGTTTCGTAGCGGGTCACCGTTTTTTCGAATTCGCCGGTTTCGGCGTTTTTCGGGTATTCGGTAATCCGCACGGTCACGCGGGTCGTCAGTTCGACTTCCTTGTTGTCGTAGGCGCGGATCACTTCCGACACGTCCGGGAACATCATGCCTTCGTTCTTGGCATTGATCGCTTCACGCGTGGCATAGTACAGACCCAGCACGATATCCTGGGAAGGCACGATCGACGGTTCGCCGTTCGACGGGAACAGGATGTTGTTCGACGCCAGCATCAGCGTACGCGCTTCCATCTGTGCTTCGATCGACAGGGGAACGTGGACCGCCATCTGGTCACCGTCGAAGTCGGCATTGAATGCCGCGCAGACGAGTGGGTGCAGCTGGATGGCCTTGCCTTCAATCAGGACCGGCTCGAACGCCTGGATACCCAGACGGTGCAGCGTCGGCGCACGGTTGAGCATGATCGGATGTTCACGGATCACGTCTTCCAGGATATCCCACACCACCGGTTCCTGGATCTCGACCAGCTTTTTCGCTGCCTTGATCGTGGTTGCCAGGCCCATCAGTTCCAGTTTATTGAAAATGAAAGGCTTGAACAGTTCCAGCGCCATCAGTTTCGGCAAGCCGCACTGATGCAGTTTCAATTGCGGGCCCACGACGATGACCGAACGACCGGAGTAATCGACGCGTTTGCCCAGCAAGTTCTGGCGGAAACGGCCGCCCTTGCCCTTGATCATCTCTGCCAGGGATTTCAGCGGACGCTTGTTGGCGCCGGTCATCGCTTTGCCGCGACGGCCGTTGTCCAGCAGCGAATCGACCGCTTCCTGCAGCATGCGCTTTTCGTTGCGCGTGATGATCTCCGGAGCGCGCAGCTCCATCAGGCGTTTCAGGCGGTTGTTACGGTTGATCACGCGGCGATACAGATCGTTCAGATCCGAGGTCGCGAAACGGCCACCGTCCAGCGGTACCAATGGGCGCAGTTCCGGCGGCAGCACCGGCAGCACTTCCATGATCATCCAGTCCGGCTTGATGCCCGAACGCTGGAACGCTTCCAGCACCTTCAGGCGCTTGGCGTATTTCTTGATCTTCGCTTCGGACTTCGATTCCTTCAGTTCCACGCGCAGCGTTTCGGCATCGCGGTGGATGTCGATCGAGCGCAGCAGTTCACGGATACCTTCGGCGCCCATGAAGGCGGTGAAGTCGTCGCCGTACTCTTCGTACTTGGCGGCGTAGTCGTCTTCCGACATGATCTGGCACTTTTTCAGCGGGGTCATGCCGGGATCGGTCACGACATATGCTTCAAAGTACAGCACGCGTTCGATGTCCCGCAGCGTCATGTCCAGCACCATGCCCAGGCGCGATGGCAGGGACTTCAGGAACCAGATGTGGGCGGTCGGCGACGCCAGCTCGATGTGGCCCATGCGCTCGCGGCGCACTTTGGCCAGCGTGACTTCGACGCCGCATTTTTCGCAGATCACGCCGCGGTGTTTCAGGCGCTTGTACTTGCCGCACAGGCACTCGTAGTCCTTGATCGGGCCAAAGATCTTGGCGCAGAACAGGCCATCGCGTTCAGGCTTGAAGGTACGGTAGTTGATGGTTTCCGGCTTTTTGACTTCGCCGTAGGACCACGAACGGATTTTCTCAGGCGAAGCGAGACCGATCTTGATTGCATCGAAGGTCTCGTTGGTCTGTACTTGCTTGAATAGATCGAGCAGTGCTTTCATGTATCACTCCAGAGGTGATTAAATTTCTATATTCCTGAGACTACATTGCCCGGCATGGTTTCCCAGCCGGGCTTTGTGTTTCCCAAACCAAATGACGCTTATTGGGTCAATAAGCCTGTCTTTTAGTTACGTTCGAGGTCGATATCGATACCCAGCGAACGGATTTCCTTGACCAGCACGTTGAACGATTCCGGCATGCCGGCGTCGATCACGTGGTCGCCCTTGACCAGGTTCTCGTACACTTTGGTACGGCCATTCACGTCATCGGACTTGACGGTCAACATCTCTTGCAAGACATACGACGCGCCATACGCTTCCAGTGCCCACACTTCCATCTCACCGAAGCGCTGACCACCGAACTGGGCTTTACCACCCAGCGGCTGTTGCGTCACCAGCGAGTAAGGACCGGTCGAACGTGCATGCATCTTGTCATCGACCAGGTGATGCAGTTTCAGCATGTGCATCACGCCGACAGTGACCTTGCGCTCGAATGCTTCACCGGTGCGACCGTCATACATGGTCACCTGGTTTTTCGACGGGGTCATGCCGAGGTTCTTGGCGATCGCGTCAGGGTAGGCCAGGTCCAGCATGCGGCGGATCTCTTCTTCGTTGGCGCCGTCGAACACTGGGGTGGCGAATGGAACACCTTTTTTCAGGTTTTCCGCCAGCTTCATGATTTCTTCGTCGTCAAACGCGTCCAGATCTTCAGCGCGGCCGTTTTCGTTGTAGATCACGGTCAGGTACTTGCGCATTTCTTCGGCTTGCGTGTGCGCCTTCAGCATTTCGCCGATACGGATACCCAGACCCTTGGCAGCCCAGCCCAGGTGAGTCTCGAGAATCTGACCAACGTTCATCCGCGAAGGAACGCCCAGCGGGTTCAGCACCACGTCGGCTGGCGTGCCGTCGGCCATGTAGGGCATGTCTTCCACAGGAACAATACGGGAAACCACACCCTTGTTACCGTGGCGACCTGCCATCTTGTCGCCCGACTGCAGGCGGCGTTTCACGGCCAGGTACACCTTGACCATTTTTTGCACGCCTGGTTGCAGCTCATCGCCTTGCGTCAGCTTCTTGCGCTTCTCTTCGAAGGCCAGATCGAACTGGTGACGCTTCTCGTTGATCGATTCCTTGATCGCTTCGAGCGCTACCGCCGCATCGTCGTCCGCCGGGCGGATGTCGAACCAGTGGTATTTGTCCAGATCGTCCAGGTATTCCTTGGTGATCTTGGCGCCTTTGGCCAGCTTTTTAGGGCCGCCGTTGACAACTTTGCCGATCAGCATTTTTTCCAGACGCTGGAAGGCATCGCCTTCAACGATACGCATCTGGTCGTTCAGATCCAGACGGAAGCGTTTCAGTTCGTCATCGATAATCTGCTGGGCGCGTTTGTCGCGCACGATGCCTTCACGGGTGAAGACCTGCACGTCGATCACGGTACCGATCATGCCCGAAGGCACGCGCAGCGAGGTGTCTTTCACGTCCGAGGCTTTTTCGCCGAAAATCGCGCGCAGCAGCTTCTCTTCCGGGGTCAGCTGGGTTTCGCCTTTTGGCGTCACTTTACCGACCAGGGTATCACCGGCTTGTACTTCGGCGCCGATGTAGACGATACCGGACTCATCCAGACGAGCCAGCTGGTTTTCAGCCAGGTTCGAGATGTCGCGCGTGATTTCTTCCGCGCCCAGTTTCGTGTCACGGGCCACCACCGACAACTCTTCGATGTGAATCGAGGTGTAGCGGTCGTCCTTGACGACGTTTTCCGAGATCAGGATCGAATCTTCGAAGTTCAGACCATTCCATGGCATGAAGGCCACGGTCATGTTCTGGCCCAGCGCCAATTCACCCAGGTCGGTCGATGCGCCGTCGGCGATCACGTCGCGCTTGGCAACACGGTCGCCCACTTGCACGATAGGACGCTGGTTGATGTTGGTGTTCTGGTTCGAACGGGTGTACTTGATCAGGTTGTAGATGTCGACGCCGACTTCACCAGCCAGTGCTTCTTCATCGTTGACGCGAATCACGACACGGCCCGCATCGATGTAATCGACGATACCGCCACGCAGCGCTTGCACGGTGGTGCCCGAGTCGACCGCAACGGTGCGTTCGATACCGGTACCGACCAGCGCTTTTTCAGGACGCAAGCAAGGCACAGCCTGGCGTTGCATGTTGGCGCCCATCAATGCACGGTTCGCATCATCGTGTTCGAGGAACGGAATCAGCGAGGCAGCGACGGACACGATCTGGCCTGGCGCCACGTCCATGTACTGGATGCGCTCCGGGGAGACCAGGATGGTTTCGCCAGCTTCACGGGCCGAGACCAGTTCATCGGACAGCATGCCGGCGTCGTTGATGGTCGCATTCGCCTGAGCGATGATGTAGCGGCCTTCTTCGATGGCGGACAGGTAGTCGATCTGATCGGTGATCTTGGAGCCTTCGACCTTGCGGTACGGAGTTTCCAGGAAGCCATATTCATTCAGGCGGGCATACAAGGCCAACGAGTTGATCAGACCAATGTTCGGACCTTCCGGTGTCTCGATCGGGCAGACGCGGCCGTAGTGGGTCGGATGCACGTCGCGCACTTCAAAGCCGGCGCGTTCGCGTGTCAGACCGCCGGGTCCCAGGGCCGATACGCGGCGCTTGTGGGTAATTTCCGACAGAGGATTGGTTTGGTCCATAAACTGCGACAACTGGGACGAACCGAAGAACTCGCGAATCGCGGCCGAAATCGGCTTCGAGTTGATCAGGTCGTGCGGCATCAGGTTGTCCGCTTCGGCTTGGCCGAGGCGTTCCTTGACGGCGCGCTCAACCCGCACCAGGCCGGCGCGGAATTGATTCTCGGCCAGTTCGCCCACGCAACGTACGCGGCGGTTACCCAGGTGATCGATATCGTCGACTTCGCCGCGGCCATTGCGCAGTTCCACCAGGATCTTGATCACGGCCAGCACGTCGTCGTTCGACAGGGTCATGGCGCCGGTCAGTTCATCGCGGCCAATGCGGCGGTTGAACTTCATGCGGCCCACGGCCGACAGGTCGTAGCGGTCCGAGTTGTAGAACAGGCCGTTGAACAGCGCTTCGACCGAATCTTCCGTTGGCGGCTCGCCTGGACGCATCATGCGGTAGATCGCCACTTTCGCAGCCATCTGGTCGGCGGTGTCGTCGATACGCAGGGTTTGCGAGATGTAGGCGCCCTGGTCCAGGTCGTTGGTGTACAAGGTCTGGATTTCGGAAATGCTGGCGTCGCGCAGGCGGCCCAGCAGGTCTTCGGTCAGCTCATCGTTCGCGGAAGCGACGACTTCGCCGGTGTCGCCATCGACGATGTTCTTCGCCAATACGCGGCCCAGCAGGTAGTCTTCCGGTACGGAAATGTGCTTGATGCCGGCAGCTTCGATATCACGCACGTGTTTCGCGTTGATACGCTTGTCTTTCAGCACCAGGGTCTTGCCCGACTTGTCGACGATGTCGAAACGCGCCACTTCGCCGCGCAGACGCTCGGAGACGAATTCCATCTCCGCGCCTTCGGAGCGCAGGTTGAAGTTGTCGAACACGAAGAAGTTCGCCAGGATCTGCTCGTGCGACATGCCGATGGCTTTCAGCAGGATCGTCACTGGCATCTTGCGGCGGCGGTCGACGCGGAAGAACAGGATGTCTTTCGGGTCGAACTCGAAGTCCAGCCACGAACCGCGGTAAGGAATGATACGCGCGGAGAACAGCAGCTTGCCCGACGAGTGGGTCTTGCCGCGGTCGTGCTCGAAGAACACGCCCGGCGAGCGGTGCAGCTGGGAAACGATGACGCGCTCGGTGCCATTGATAACGAACGAACCGGTGGTCGTCATGAGCGGCAATTCGCCCATGTAGACTTCCTGTTCTTTCATTTCCTTGACGACCGGCTTGGTCGGCGATTCCTTGTCCAGGATCACCAGGCGCACTTTCGCGCGCAGCGGCGACGCGAACGTCAGGCCACGTTGTTGACATTCTTTGACGTCAAAGGCAGGATCACCCAAAACGTACGACAAGAATTCGAGGCGCGCAAAACCATTGTGCGACACGATGGGGAAAATCGAAGTGAAGGCCGACTGCAGGCCATCGTTCTTGCGGCCGGACGGTGCTATGTCCTCTTGCAAGAAGCTATGATAAGACTCGAGCTGGGTCGCCAGCAGGAACGGAACGTGGTGAACGTTGGCGCGCTTCGCGAATGATTTGCGAATGCGTTTCTTCTCAGTAAATGAGTAGTGCATGGACACTCCGTGAGTGACAGAAAGGATAGAAAATTCAGGTTTTGCAAGTGCTCGTTTGCAACATTCGCGGCTGCGTGTGACACAGACGAAACCTCAAGGCTCTGCTTTCCGGCTTGAATCGAATAAAAACTGCGGCTTACAACGACTACAAATACGATGCGGACGACAAAGGAGCCAAAGTCGGATTTCCCCCCTTGCGAGGGGAAACCTCAGACTTTGACTCGGGCGCTAACTGACGCCAGTACAGATATTACTTGATCGAAGCGGTTGCGCCGGCTTCTACCAGTTTCTTCTGTGCAGCTTCAGCGTCAGCTTTCGACACTGCTTCTTTCACAGTTTTTGGTGCGCCATCGACCAGGTCTTTAGCTTCTTTCAAGCCCAGGCCGGTGATTTCGCGAACTGCTTTAATGACGCCAACTTTGTTTGCGCCGAAGCTGTCCAGGATGACGTTGAATTCGGTTTGCTCTTCAGCTGCTGCTGCTGGGCCTGCTGCAGGACCGGCCGAAGCCATTGCTGCTGCCGATACGCCGAATTTTTCTTCGAAAGCTTTGACCAGGTCGTTCAGGTCCATTACGGACATGGCGCTAACTGCTTCCAGGATGTCGTCTTTGCTAATTGCCATTTTGAAACTCCTAAATTTATTACGTTAGTTACATCAGATTGGTACTGAGAGAAAAAAGCGCGCGCAATTAAGCGGCTGCTGGGGCTTCTTCTGCTGCTGCTTCTTCTGCAGGAGCTTCGGCGCCTTCGCCTTTTTTCGCTGCCAGGGCAGCCAGACCACGTGCAAAGCCCGAAACCGGAGCCAGCATAACGCCCAACAACTGCGAAATGAGGACTTCACGGCTAGGAATGCTCGCCAACGCGGTGACAGCAGCTGTATCCAGCGGCTTGCCTGCGTAGTTACCTGCTTTGATGACCAGTTTATCGTTGGTTTTAGCGAAGTCAGCGATGACTTTAGCTGCTGCAACGGCATCGGCCGAGATCGAGTAGATCAACGGGCCGGTCATGGCATCTGCCAGGCTGGCGAATGCGGTACCTTCAACGGAGCGACGAGCCAGAGTGTTTTTCAACACACGCAGGTACACGCCTTGGGCACGCGCTTTAGCACGCAGTTGCGTCAAGTGACCAACCTGGATGCCACGATATTCGGCCACGACGATGGTTTGCGCATTTGCTACTTGTGCGGAAACTTCGGCGACAACGGCCTTTTTGTCATTCAGATTGAGACTCACGGTCAACCTCCTTAAATGATGTTCAGCGATCACAACCGAGTGGTTGAGCGCCTTGCATCGGTTCGAACACGGCGTCCGAAGTCAAGAAGTACTAAACTGAGCGGATGGATTCACGCAGCATGAGGACTACAAAACTTGTTCGGGTACACCATCTGCGTTGGGCACTGGCCGTTGCCGGCCAGCCTATTAACCTTCTGCATGTGTGATCGCAGTCGGCCCAACGGTCTTTGATTGTCTGCCGGCACGGTGTAACACCATGCCGACAGCCCAAAGATGCGCCCGCAGCGCCCGAAGGCGCGCGGGACTTGATTCTTTACTTAAGCTGCCAGGCTGGCCTGGTCAACACGGACGCCAGCGCCCATGGTCGACGACAGCGAAACCTTGCGCAGGTACACGCCTTT
This sequence comes from Janthinobacterium sp. PSPC3-1, assembly GCF_049896105.1. NCBI lineage: Bacteria > Pseudomonadati > Pseudomonadota > Betaproteobacteria > Burkholderiales > Oxalobacteraceae > Janthinobacterium > Janthinobacterium sp. PSPC3-1. The sequence goes on from NZ_JAFCTQ010000011.1 coordinate 18,795, forward strand.
GCTCGATGCTGGCTTGGCTTTGTTCAGCGCGTCGATCAGTGCGACCAGATTCGATTTCAGATCTGCGTCAGCGAACGATTTACGGCCGATGGTAGCGTGGATGATACCGGATTTGTCGGTACGGTACTGAACTTGACCGGCTTTCGCGTTTTTCACGGCGGTAGCGACGTCAGGAGTAACAGTGCCAACCTTCGGGTTAGGCATCAGGCCGCGTGGGCCCAGGATCTGACCCAGGGTACCAACGATACGCATGGTATCTGGCGAAGCGATGACGATGTCGAAAGGCATGTCGCCGGCTTTGATCTGCTCGGCCAGGTCTTCCATACCAACGATGTCGGCGCCAGCAGCTTTGGCCGCTTCCGCTTTTTCGCCCGACGCGAAGACAGCCACGCGTACGGTCTTGCCGGTGCCAGCTGGCAGCACGACGGAGCCGCGCACAACCTGGTCGGATTTCTTAGGATCAACACCCAGTTGTACCGATACGTCGATCGATTCATTGAACTTGGCGGTTGCGCACTCTTTGATCAGCGCGACAGCGTTGTCGAACTCGTACGCTTTGGTACGGTCAACTTTGGCTTTGAAAGCCTTGATACGTTTGGATAACTTAGCCATTATACAACACCTTCCACCGTGATACCAATCGAACGTGCGGAACCAGCGATGGTGCGTACGGCAGCATCCATGTCGGCAGCGGTCAGATCAGGGGTTTTCAATTTAGCGATTTCTTCAGCTTGTGCGCGGGTCAGCGTACCGACTTTGTCGGTATGTGGCTTCGGCGAACCTTTGGTGATCGCTGCAGCTTTTTTGATCAGATAGGTTGCTGGTGGCGTCTTCATCACGAAGGTGAAGGACTTGTCAGCAAATGCGGTGATCACGACTGGAATCGGCATGCCTGGCTCCAGACCTTGGGTCTGTGCATTGAAGGCCTTGCAGAATTCCATGATGTTCAGACCACGTTGACCCAGAGCTGGACCGATTGGTGGGGATGGGTTTGCTTTACCAGCTGGCACTTGCAGCTTGATAAAACCAATGATTTTCTTTGCCATGATGGCTCCTATCTTGGATTGAGTAGTAGCGCCCCGCCGATCCTACCCTGGCGGGGCTCCTCTGACCGGATTTCGCAGTAACTCTTGCGACGCTCCTGGTGGCGCTTGATACAGACTTAAACTTTTTCGACCTGGCCGAATTCGAGCTCCACCGGGGTGGCGCGGCCGAAGATGGTGACCGACACGCGCACTTTCGATTTCTCGTAGTTGACTTCTTCGACGTTGCCGTTGAAATCGGTGAACGGACCATCCTTGATGCGGACTTGCTCGCCCACTTCGTACAAGGTTTTCGGACGGGGTTTTTCAACACCTTCCTGCATCTGGCGCATGATGGCATCGATCTCGCGCGCGGAAATCGGCGTCGGCTTGTTCGATTTGCCACCGATGAAACCGGTAACCTTGCTGGTGTTCTTGACCAGGTGCCAGCTTTCGTCCGTCATTTCCATTTCCACCAGCACATAGCCAGGGTAGAAACGACGTTCGGTGACCGACTTCACACCATTCTTGACTTCAACCACTTCTTCGATCGGCACCAGGATCTGGCCGAACTGGTCTTGCATGCCGGCGCGTTCGATGCGCTCGGTCAGTGCACGCATGACGCTTTTTTCCATGCCGGAATAAGCATGCACGACGTACCAGCGTTTGCTGCTGACCGGTACGCTCAGCGCTGCGCCAGATTCCGTTGCCGGAACGTCGCCAGCTGCGGGTGCCGCGTCATCTTGCACATTTTCGCTCATTATTTTTTCCAACCAAGAATTATGTCATACAGCAAAAACTCAAGCAATTTATCCGTGCCCCACAGGAAAATCGCCATGACCAGCACAAAGGCAAACACGATCGCGGTGATCTGCGTGGCTTCTTTGCGGGTAGGCCAAACGACTTTCTTGGTCTCGCGTACGGCTTCTTTGGCGAAATTCAGGAATTCACGGCCGGTCGTCGAGACATACAAGAGCGCAACAGCAATAACCAAACCAGCCACAAGCGCGCTTGCACGCACCAGAGCTGGTTGGCCTGCCAGGTAATAAAACCCGACTACTCCTGCAATCGCAGCCACTACTGCCAGCGCGACTTTTATCTTGTCACTCGACGTGCTAACGGTTTGCACGGATTGATTTGACATTTTTCTACTTTCGGTGCCCTGCACCTTGACGGTGGCAGGGACGGAGGGCATCGAACCCCCAACCTTCGGTTTTGGAGACCGACGCTCTGCCAATTGAGCTACGTCCCTACGTAAAACTTTTGTGGAGTGCTATTCTACCACCCGAGACACCCCGAGTGGAAGCATAACGTTTCCTTATGCGAGAATTTTTGCAACCACGCCGGCGCCAACAGTACGGCCACCTTCGCGGATAGCGAAGCGCAGGCCTTCTTCCATCGCGATCGGGTTGATCAGCTTGACGGTGATCGACACGTTATCGCCTGGCATGACCATTTCTTTGTCTGCCGGCAACTCGATCGAACCGGTCACGTCCGTCGTACGGAAGTAGAACTGTGGACGATAGTTGTTGAAGAATGGCGTGTGACGGCCGCCTTCGTCTTTCGACAGGACATAGATCTCGCCGGTGAAGTGGTTGTGCGGCTTGATCGAGCCTGGTTTTGCCAGAACTTGACCACGTTGCACGTCTTCACGCTTGGTGCCGCGCAGCAGCAGACCAACGTTGTCGCCTGCCTGACCCTGGTCCAGCAGTTTGCGGAACATTTCCACGCCGGTGCAAGTCGTTTTGACGGTATCGATGATGCCGACGATTTCGATCTCTTCGCCGACCTTGATGATGCCGCGCTCGATACGACCGGTCACCACGGTACCGCGACCCGAGATCGAGAACACGTCTTCCACTGGCATCAGGAAAGCACCGTCAACAGCGCGCTCTGGGGTAGGGATATAGGAATCGAGGGCATCGGCCAGACGCAGCACTGCGTCAACGCCCATTTCGCCTTCTTTGCCTTCCAGCGCCATACGGGCCGAACCTTTGATGATAGGCACGTCGTCGCCTGGGAATTCATATTTCGACAACAGCTCGCGCACTTCCATTTCGACCAGTTCCAGCAGTTCTGCGTCGTCGACCAGGTCGCACTTGTTCAGGAACACGATGATGTATGGAACGCCAACTTGGCGGGCCAGCAGGATGTGTTCGCGGGTCTGTGGCATCGGGCCGTCAGCTGCCGAGCACACCAGGATCGCGCCGTCCATCTGGGCTGCACCGGTAATCATGTTCTTGATGTAATCGGCGTGGCCTGGGCAGTCAACGTGCGCGTAGTGACGCGAAGCCGTTTCGTACTCGACGTGGGCGGTGTTGATGGTAATGCCGCGTGCTTTTTCTTCTGGAGCCGCATCGATCTGGTCGTATGCTTTGGCTTCGCCGCCGAATTTCTTCGACAGAACCGTTGCGATTGCAGCGGTCAGCGTGGTTTTACCGTGGTCGACGTGGCCGATGGTGCCGACGTTGACGTGCGGCTTGGTCCGTTCGAATTTACCTTTTGCCATTTTGAACTCCTAATGATTTGATTAGATTGCTCAGGCACACGCCCGACGGTCTGGTTTGAATTGCTTCTGTGTTGCCTGCTGCGAATTCTGGTGCCCTTGACGTGGATCGAACACGTGGCCTCTCCCTTACCAAGGGAGTGCTCTACCACTGAGCTACAAGGGCTGTAATTTTGCTGCATGGATGCATAAAGCATCTGAACGGGAACTGGAGCGGGTGAAGGGAATCGAACCCTCGTCGTAAGCTTGGAAGGCTTCTGCTCTACCATTGAGCTACACCCGCGAGGTATCGTTCACTTATCTTCACTTGCTTACCCAGTTTTCTTGCAAAAACTTGGTGGAGGGGGCTGGATTCGAACCAGCGTACTCGAAAGAACAGATTTACAGTCTGTCGCCTTTAACCACTCGGCCACCCCTCCGCGGGAACCGCAGAGTATGAAGCATCTACTCACAACTGTCAACCTTGTTTCGCATCGCTTGCTGCTGCATTTGCTTATAAAGAAGAAGTTGGCTGCTTCGGGGCGTGATTATAAGCCCCAAAATTAATAATGTGCAAGGGTTGGCGAAAAATTTTTGCATTTTTTTTGTGCCCCCTGCTTGCACCCCGCATTTTCCCGTGCCAGCACCCGGTTCAACGGGCGTCAGGCGGGTGCATCCAGGCAGCGCCGCCCGGCTTGTACTTGCGCAGCAACTGCTGGTGCAGGCCCGACAGCACCGGCAATTTGGGGTTGCGCGGGTCGAGCCGGCGCACGCCGGCGATCAGGCTCAATACCTGCTGGCCCAGGCGCTCATCCCAGCCTTCATGCTCCAGGCATTTCAGCACCGCCACGGCGGCGTTGAACACCACTTGCGGATTGTCGGGCAGGCGCGTGACGGCCTCGCTCATCAGCTCGACGGCGCCGCGGAAGTCGCCCTGCCCCGCCTTGGCCGCACCGGCGGCCACCATATCGGCCACTTCCTGGCGGCTTTGGCGCGCCAGCGCCTTGGCCAGTTCGTCGCGGCCGCTTTGCTCGAACACGGCCATCGCGCGCGTCATGGCCGCGCTGTCGGGGGCATTGCGCATCACCTCGCGCATCACCTCGGCCGCGCCATCCTCGCGCCCATGGGCCAGGCAGTAGCGCGCCAGCTCCGTCTTGACCGCGTTCGAGGCGCCGCCGCTGTGGCGGTTGGCGGCCAGCGCCGCGTCCAGCGATTCCTGCAGGCGCACCTGGTTGCCGGTCTGGCCATGCAGCATGGCGCTGCACAGGGCGCTGCACAGCTCCGTGTTCGGCTGGCCGCCCATGGTGCGGTCCAGCTCGCGGATCACGGCGCCGGCCTGCAGCGGATCGTTCTTGCGCACCAGGGTCTGCACCAGGCGCACATGGTCTTCCGGATCGCGGAATTCCGAATACTTGGCCTTGCCGACCACCAGTTTCAGCACCTTTTCCGCCATGTCGACGTCGTCGGCCGCCAGCGCGGCCTCACCCAGGCGGCGCAGGCGGCGCACCGCGTGCGGCGACAGGGCCACCGCGTCGGCCAGCGCGTTTTGCGCCGCCTGCTGGTGGCCTTGCGCCTGGTGCGTGCGCGCCAGCCAGTCATAGGCGTCGAGAAAACGCTTGTTGTTGTCCAGCAGTTCTTCCAGCATCGCCTGCGCGGCCGGGTAATCGCCCTGCAGGAACTGCGTCTTGGCCTGGCCCAGGCGGGCCCAGCCGATCGCCTTGGCTTCATACAGCGAAGCATAGATGGGCTCGGCCTCGGCCGCCTCGCCCAGCAGCAGGTGCAGTTCCGCGCGCAGGCGCAGGAAATCGGTGGCGTAGCGCGGATACAGGCTGGCCCCTTCGCCGCAGGCGGCAATCGCGCCGCGCTCGTTGCCCACATCGATCAGCTCGTGCACCGGCATGAAGGCGGCGCGCTTGTCGACGGCGCGCGCGATGCGTTCCAACATGTTGTCGGCCGTGAACGGTTTCAGAATGTAGTCGGTCGGCAGCAGCTCGACCGCGCTGACCACCTTGGCAAAGCTGCCTTCGCCGGTGACCATGAAAAACATGGTCGAGGCGTGGATCAGGCGGTGGTGGCGCAGGTCTTCCAGCATCTGCTGGCCGTCCTGCCCGCCTTCGAGGTCGTATTCGCACAGGATCAGGTCGTAGCTGCGGTTGCCCAGCATGCGGATCGCCTGGCTGGAACTGGCGGCGTCGTCGATCTTGGCCAGGCCGCACAGATTGAGCATATTGTGCAGGCTCGAGCGCATGCCGCCATGCGGCTCGATGATCAGGGCCGACAGCCCCTTGAAGTCCTTCATGTCGCGCACGGCGGCATCAGGCGGCGTGCTCCGGATGCCATAGCTGCGGTTGGTTGTCGATCAGGTCGAGCAGCGCGGCCACCACTTCCGGATCGAACTGGCTGCCGCTCCTCTGTTCGATATACTCACGCACCTGCGGATACGGCCACGGCTCCTTGTAGGGCCGCTCATGCAGCAGGGCGTCGAACACGTCGACCACCGCCACGATGCGCGCGGCCAGCGGGATCGCGCGCCCCTTCAGGCCGTTCGGATAGCCGGCGCCGTCGAAATGCTCATGGTGACCGCCGGCGATCTGCGCGCCATAGGTCAGGTAGCTGACGCCGTCGACCATATTCGCGGCCCGCTCGAGGATGGTGCGCCCGACGCTGGCGTGCAGCTGCATCTGCGCCCTTTCCTGCTCCGTGTGCAGGCCCGGTTTCAACAGCACCGCGTCCGGCGTGGCTACCTTGCCGACGTCGTGCAGGATGCTGGCCAGGCCGATCATGTCGAGCAGTTGCGGCGTCAGCTCGTCAAGGTAGACGCCGCGCAGCTTCAGGCGCTGGGCGATGGCGTCGGTCAGCTGCTGCACCCGCCGCACATGGCCGCCGGTGTCGCTGTCGCGAAATTCGGCCAGGTCGGCCAGCGCCACCACGGTCGCTTCCTGGGCCTTGCGCAACTGGCCGAACATGTACAGATTGTCGAAGGCGGCGGCGATGCGCTCGCAAAACACTTCCAGCAAGTCGCGCTGGATCGGCGCCAGCGGCCACGGCGGCGTAATCGAAATGGCCAGCTCGCGCTGGCTTTCCGTATGGATGAACAGCACATTGGCCGGATGCTCGAACTGGCTGCGCTTTTCCGCAAACGCCTTGTCGATGGCCGCCGTCAGGGCGTGCCCGGGCGGCATCGCGTTTGATTCGGCCAGCGCCGCGTAGCTGCCGGTGGCGGCCACCACCTCGGGCTGGCCGGCGCCGCCCTGCATCAGGCACAACACGCCGTCGGCGCCCACGTCGAGGATGGCGCTGACCTGGTTCAGCACGCCGGAGGCGAATTCACGCAGGGAATGGATCTGGTACAGATTGGTGGCGCCGGCCAGGATCTTGCCCAGGCCGATGCGGCTGCGCTCGAGCATCATCAGGCTTTCATACGCGCGCAGGGCCGAAATAACGGTGGTAAACAGCTTTTGCGTGGTCAGCTCGGTCTTCGCCTTGTAGTCGTTGATGTCGTATTCGACGATCACGCGCTGCTCGGGCGCCTGGCCCGGCTGGCCGGTGCGCAGCACCACCCGCACGATATGATTGTTCAGTTCGGCGCGGATGCGCTTGGCCAGGATCAGGCCCGCATCGTCGGTTTCCATCACCACGTCGAGCAGCACCAGCGCGATATCGGGCGTATCGCGCAGGATATCGAACGCTTCGCGGCCGCTGTAGGCGGAAAACAGCTCCAGCTCGCGGCCCTTGAAATTGACATTGCGCAGCGCCAGCCGCGTGACCGCATGCACATCGACGTCATCGTCAACGATCAGGACGCGCCACAGGCGCTGGTCAGGCGCCGCCGCTCCCGTCGGGGCGGCCACTGGCTCATCCTCGTCGAGCAGCCAGTTGTCGTCTGCATCGGCTGTGAGGTCGGTCATGGATACTCCTAAGGATTAAATACGCAAGAAACGCCGCTGCTTGATGCCTGTCAAGGATAATCAGATTAGATGCTGCTTACAACAGGATTCTGCGTCTCTTCCTGCGCCCGTGGCGGGCTGGCCGGCGGCGTGGCCACGCTGCCGCTGCTTTTGCCGCCACAGCCTTCGCTGCCCGGCTCGACCGCCTGGTAGCGCACCTCGTACTTGCCGCTCGCCAGTTGCTCGACGGTCAGCTTGTCATGCGCCAGCAGGTACAGATAGCGCACATTGGCGCGCCGTTCCAGGTCGAACAGCTTGACGAATACCGGTGTGGCATTGGCGCTGTTGTCCAGGATGATGGACAGGTCCTCGCCCTTGTTGCTGATGGCAAAACCGCTCACATAGCCGGACTGCAGCGGCCATGGCTCGCCATTCGGCGCCACCAGCGCCTGCGCGCCGCCATCGCAGGCGGGCAGGCCCGCCTTCAGGATCAGCTGCGACACGGCCAGCACTTTGATTTCCGGCATCTTCGGCTGGGCCGGTTCGGGCGCATAGGGCTTGCCCACCGCCCAGCTGTCGATGGCCACCGCCTCCGCCTTGGAGTCGGCCTTGGCCTTGGCGTCAGGCTCGTGACCCGCGGCGGCATCCGGCTTGACGCCATCGCGCGCCAGGCCATTCCAGGCCGAGGCCAGCGCGGCCGGCACCTCGGGCGCGCTGCCCTGCACCAGCAGGGCGCCCAGCCAGCCCAGCAGCAGGCAGACAACCAGGCTCAGCCACCAGCGCCAGTTGCGCCATAGCGGGGTGGCGGGCCGCCTGGGCCTGGACGGCGGCACGTCCTGCGCCCAGCCATGCTCCTGCTGTGGCGCATGCGCGCGGCCGTCCTTGCGTTTTCCTTCTTCCTTGCCGTCTTCGCGGTGGGTGCTTTCCAGCCATTCGATTTCCCATTCCTCGGCCGCGATCCACTCGTCGTGCTCCTTGCGGCGCAGCGGGTCGGACAGGGTGCCGTAGGCGCTGTTGAGGATGGCCATGATGCGGGCCGCCTTCTCGTCGCCGGGATTCTTGTCGGGATGGTATTTCTGGCTCAGGGCCTTGTACGCGGCACGTATGACTTCCTGCGGCGCCAGGCGCGCCACTTTCAGGTTGTCATAGTGTGTATGTATCTTTCCCATCGTTCTATCTTGAAATCCGTACGCGGCGACGGGTGTTTGCCGGCGGCAGCCAGGCGGTATCGATCATCATATACGATTTGACAAGATGAACCATGGCCGGCGGCGAAAATACACGGCCGGCCACGCGACACTTGATCACAGGCGGTGGCTGCGGTCCGCCGACAACAGGGCGTCCGGCAATGTCACGCCATGGCCCACCGCCAGTACCTTGAACAATTCGCCCATTTCGGCCGGCGAGACCAGCTTTTGCAGCGCGATCGATTGCGGCAAAAAGGTTTTCGCCTGTTCCGGGTCGCTGCGCATCAGCAGGTCGCCGATGCCGGCACCGAGCAGGAACGATGCCTGGTTCATGTACGCCAGCACCTCCAGCCCCGCCTCCTGGGCGGCCAGCGCCATGGCCGTGAAGTCGACATGGGCCGTGATGTCCTGCAGGCCGGGCAAATAAAACGGGTCGGCATGCGCATGGTGGCGGTAGTGGCACATCAGGGTGCCGGTGGCGCGCAGGCCCAGGTAATACTCGTGGGCCGGAAAACCATAGTCGAACAGAACCGCGGCGCCGCCGCGGCCCGCCGTCAGCATGCGCGCCAGCGAGCGCATGAAGCCGCAGGCCACGCCGTGGATTTCCGTCACATAGCCGACCGGCAGCTGGTCGGCCTCGGGCACTTGCGCGGCGATCTGCGCGGCCACCTCGCCGCCGGCGGCGCGTTCCACATACACAAAGCGGCCATCGGCGATGCCGACATCGAGTTCGCACCAGCCGCTGGGGGTCTTGCTGATCAAACTGACAGGCATGGCGTCGAGCACCTCATTGCCGAACACGGCGCCTTCGAAACTGTCCGGAAAGCCGTCCAGCCACACCACCTGTGGAAACGCGGCCAGGGCTGCTTCCTGGCGCGCGCGCAATTCGCCCGACAATTCGACGATCGCATACTGTTCTACATGGATGCCGGCGCTGGCCGCCTCGGTCAGGATATCGAACGCCAGCTTGCCGGTGCCGGCGCCAAATTCCAGGATGCGGGGGGCCGTTTGCGCCATAATAGCGGCTGCCACATGGGCCAGGGTGGCGCCGAACAGCGGCGATATTTCCGGTGCGGTTGTAAAATCGCCATGTTCGCCCAGCTTGGCGGCACCGCCGCTGTAATAGCCAAGATCGGGCGCATACAGCGCCAGCTCCATGAAACGGGCAAACGGAATGGCGCCATCGTGCCGCGCGATCTCGGCGGCGATCAGGTGCTGCAAGGCATGGGACGCGGCCAGCGCGTCGCTATCGGGTTCGGGTAGGGACATTCCCGCATTGTAGCGAATCGGCGGCGCATGCCGCCAGTAATGGCCTGCCCGCCACCCTCACCACACGCATAAAAGTACATGAACCATTATTCAACTGACAAAGCACACAGCACATCCAAGGTCGCCCTGGTCACGGGCGCGGCGCGCCGCATCGGCCGCGCCATCGCGCTGGGCCTGGCGCGCGACGGCTGGGATATCGCCGTGCACTACCGCGATTCGCGCGACGACGCCCTGAGCCTGGTCGACGAGCTGCTCGCTTTGGGCCGGCGCGCCCATGCCTTCCAGTGCGACCTGGCGCAGGAGGCCCAGGTACGCCAGTTATTGCCGCAGGCGCAGCAGCAGCTGGGCCGCATTACTTGCGTGGTGAATAACGCTTCGTTGTTTGAATACGACAATGCCGGCGATTTTTCCTTTACCGCCCTGGACGCCCATATGCACGCCAACCTGGCCGCGCCCGTGCTGCTGGCGCAGGCGCTGTACCAGGCCACGCCGGCAGGCGGGCAAGCCGTGGTGATCAACTTGCTGGACCAAAAACTGTACAATCTCAATCCTGATTTTTTGTCGTACACCTTGTCCAAGGCCGCGCTGCTGTCGGCGACCACCATGCTGGCCCAGGCGCTGGCGCCGACAGTGCGCGTGGTCGGCATTGCTCCCGGCATCACCATGGTGTCCGGCGATCAAAGTGTAGCGAACTTCGTCAAGGCGCATGAAAACACCCCGCTGGGGCGCTCCAGCACGCCGCAGGACGTGGCCGATGCCGTCTGCTACGTGGCCGGCGCACACGCGCTGACCGGCACCACCTTGCTGGTCGATGGTGGCCAGCACCTGATCGGCTTGCCGCGCGACGTCATGTTCCTGGCCAAATAAATCAGCAGCCGCACCGAACACTCCTCTATAGAGCAACACGAAAAGGTAAAACCATGTCATCCGCCCTGTACCACCCCCGCCTGGCCGATTGCCGGCGCCTGTTCCTGCGCAATTACGAAGTGCTGATCAATATCGGCGTGTACGACTTCGAGAAAAAGGGCGAGCAGCGCGTCCTGATCAATGTCGACCTGTATATTCCGCTGGCCCAGTCGACGCCGAAAGACGATCAACTGGACGAAGTGGTCGACTACGACTTCATGCGTGACACCATCGCCAAACGCATGGCGCAAGGCCATGTGCAGCTGCAGGAAACCCTGGTCGACGATGTGCTGGCCGCCATGCTGGCGCACCCGCGCGTGCGCGCCGCGCGCGTGTCGTCGATGAAACCGGACGTGTATCCGGACTGCGAAGGCGTGGGCGTGGAAGTATTCCAGATCAAGGATGCGGCATGAGCGAGGCAATCATGGAAGTGACGACGACGGCGGTGGAAATCCCGGCCAATATCGAAGCGCAGAAACTGGCGCGCAAGAAGGCGGAAAAGATCGCCCTGGAAAACAACAAGCTGCACAAGCGCCTGTGCCGTCTGGTGGGGCAGGCGATCGGCGACTTCAACATGATCGAAGAAGGCGACAAGGTGATGGTGTGCCTGTCCGGCGGCAAGGACAGCTACGCCCTGCTCGACATCCTGATGACCCTGCGCGAACGGGCGCCGATCCACTTCGATATCGTGGTGGTCAACCTGGACCAGAAGCAGCCGAACTTCCCGCCAGAAATTTTGCCAGCGTACCTGACGGAACTGGGCGTGGCCTTCCATATTGAAAACCAGGATACCTACAGCATCGTCAAGCGGCTGATCCCGGAAGGCAAGACCACCTGCTCGCTGTGCTCGCGCCTGCGCCGCGGCATCCTGTACCGTGTGGCCGACGAACTGGGCGCGACCAAGATCGCGCTGGGCCACCACCGCGACGATATCCTGGAAACTTTTTTCCTGAATATGTTCTTCGGCGGAAAACTGAAAGGCATGCCGGCCAAGCTGGTGTCCGACGACGGCAAGCACATGGTGATCCGTCCGATGGCCTACGTAAAGGAAGAAGACACCGAGCGCTATGCCGAAGTGAAAGGTTTCCCCATTATTCCATGCGACCTGTGCGGCTCGCAGGAAAACCTGCAGCGCAAGCAGATCAAGGCCATGATGCGCGACTGGGACAAGAAATTCCCGGGCCGCGTGGAAAGCATCTTCTCGGCCATGTCGAACGTGGCGCCGTCGCACCTGATGGATGGCAAGCTGTTCGGCTTTACCGACCTGAAAGCGGACGGCCTGGCCAATCCGATGGGCGATATCGCGTTCGATGAGGAACCGTGTTCGACGCCGACCACGTTTGGCGCGACCATACCGCTGCAGGCGGTGTGAGGCCTGGCGGCGCCACCATTGCGATGGCGCCGCAACTGACTGCTTAAAACTCTTCCCAGTCATTATTTGCCAGCGCTTTAGCCGCTGGCAATTTTTTTGGCGATACCGCCGTGCTGCGGGTGGCCGCACGGGCTGCCGGCGCCGCCGCGCGCACCGTTGCGGCCGCTGCCGGACGGCGCAGCAAGCCCGCCTGTTCGCGCAGCTTGAAGACGCTGACCACCTGCGCCAGGCCATGGGCCTGGTCCTGCAGCGAGCCGGCGGCCGCCGCCGCTTCTTCCACCAGGGCCGCATTTTGCTGGGTCACGTGATCCATTTGCGCGATCGCCTGGTTGACCTGCTCGATGCCGTGCGTCTGCTCGGTACTGGCGCTGGAAATTTCGCCGATGATGTCGGTCACGCGCTTGACGCTGGCCACCACTTCATCCATGGTCGCGCCTGCCTGGTCGACCAGTTTCGCGCCGATATCGACCTTGCTGACCGAGTCGTCGATCAGGCCCTTGATTTCCTTCGCCGCCGCCGCCGAGCGCTGGGCCAGGCTGCGCACTTCACCCGCCACCACCGCAAAGCCGCGGCCCTGTTCGCCGGCGCGCGCCGCCTCCACCGCCGCGTTCAGCGCCAGGATATTGGTTTGAAAAGCGATGCCGTCGATCACGCTGATAATGTCGACGATCTTGCGCGACGAGGCATTGATCGAGCCCATGGTGGCCACCACTTCGGCCACCACCGCGCCGCCACGGCTGGCGATGCCGGCCGCCGTGATGGCCAGCTGGTTGGCCTGGCGCGCATTGTCGGCGTTCTGCTTGACGGTGCCGGTCAGCTCTTCCATCGACGAGGCCGTTTCTTCCAGCGAGCCGGCCTGCTGTTCCGTGCGTGACGACAAATCCAGGTTGCCGGCCGCGATTTCGCTCGAGGCGGTGGCGATGCTGTCGGTACCGCTGCGCACCTGGCTGACGATGTCCACCAGGTTGTGGTTCATATTGCCCAGGGCCGTCAGCAGCGCGCCCATTTCATCTTTCGCGGTGGTGGCGACGCTGTGCGTCAGGTCGCCGGCGGCCACGGTTTCGGCCAGCGCCAGCGCCTGGCGCAGGGGACGCGTGATGCCGGTGGTCAGCAGCCATGAGCACAGGATGCCGAAGCCCACCGCAAACAGCGTCAACGAGCGGATGATGCGAGTGTCCTGCACGGCCGAGGCGTCGATCTGCTTGGCGGTGGCGTCGATGCTGACGCGCTGCAGGGTCACCAGTTCCTGCAGCAGGTCCTGGTAGACCTTGGCCGCCGGCGTAAACGAGCCGTCGAGAATTTTTGCCGCACCCTCGACGTCGCCGTCGGCCTTGGCCTTGACGGCGCCGTCGCGCGAGGCGCTGTACAGCTTGCGCTGTTCGAGGATTTTCGCGAACAGCACTTTTTCCTGTTCGCCCGAAATCAGCGGTTCGATCTGTTTCAGCAGTTCCGCAGCGCGCTTGACGGAGGCGGCCGAGTCTTCCTTGAAGTACGGTCCCAGCGCAGGGTCGCTGCTCTTGACGATGGCGGCGGTGCGGCGGATCGATGCGAAGTTCAGGCCGTACCAGTCGGTAATCAAGCGCTCCTTGGTCAGCGGTTCGGCCATCATGGCGCGGGTCGAGGTGGCCACTTCATTCAAGCGCCAGATGCCCACGGTGGCGATCACCACGGTCATGGCCAGGATCAGCATGAAGCCGATGCCCAGCCGTTTGCCGATCTTGATATTTGCGATAAAACTCATCATGTCTTTTCTCTAAATTAGTGCAATAGGGATATTTTTAATTCCATATGGAATTTTTTATATTGCAGATTATACATTATCAAAATATCTCCGCCCCATTTATTGATTTTAGGAAATGTTTCTGTTAAGTTAAAAAACACCTTGTTCACAGTGGGCGCCATACGTCCGCATCTCAAAAGAAACCTATGAAATTTCCTGCAGCACAGATCACCAAAATCGCCTTTGCCACCGCCCTGCTCGCGACTGGCGCAAGCCATGCCGCAGCCCTGCCGCCGGCCATCGCCGCCCAGCTCAACGCCAACACTGCGGCCGTCGAAGCGCTGTACCTGGACCTGCACCGCCATCCCGAACTGGCGTTCCAGGAAGTGGAAACGGCCAGGAAGCTGGCCGAAAAAGTGAAAGCGCTGGGCTTTGAGGTCACCACCGGCGTCGGCGGCACCGGCGTGGTGGCGATCCTGCGCAACGGCCCCGGCCCGGTCGTCATGCTGCGTACCGAAATCGACGCCCTGCCGGTGCTGGAAAAAACCGGCCTGCCGTTCGCCAGCAGCGTGGTCACCAAGAACGCCGCCGGCGACACCGTGCCCGTCATGCACGCCTGCGGCCACGATGTGCACATGTCGGCCTGGTATGGCAGCGCCAAGCTGATGGCGGACAACCGCCAGCACTGGAGCGGCACCCTGATGCTGGTCGGCCAGCCGGCGGAAGAGCCGCTGCTGGGCGCGGCCGCCATGCTGAAGGACGGCCTGTTTACGCGTTTCCCGAAACCGGACTACGCGCTGTCCTTCCATGACGAAGCGACCCTGCCATCGGGCACGGTGGGCTACCACGCCGGCTACTTCCGCGCCGCCGCCGACACCATCAGCATCACCGTGTATGGCCAGGGCGGCCACGGCGCCGCGCCGCACGACACGCGCGATCCGGTGGTGATGGCCGCGCGCATCGTGCTGGCGCTGCAGACGCTGGTCTCGCGCGAAAACAATCCGATGGACCCGGTGGTCATCACGGTCGGCAGCATCCACGGCGGCACGCAGGCCAATATCGTGCCCGACCAGGTCACCATGCAGCTGACCGTGCGCACCTTCAAGGACGCCGTGCGCAAGCGCGTGCTGGCCAGCATCGCGCGGGAAGTCAAGGGCGAGGCGTTTGCCGCCGGCGCACCGAAGGAACCGCTGGTGGAAGTGCGCCCGGGCACGGACGCCGTCTACAACGACCCCGAGCTGACCATGCGCATGGTGGCGACCCTGCAAAAGTCGCTGGGCGCGGCGCAGGTGGTGGAAATGCCGGCCAAGATGACCTCGGAAGACTTCGCCAACTACGGCCAGGCCGGCGCCAGGGCCGTGCTGCTGCATATCGGCGCGGTGGAACCCGCCAAGCTGGCGGCGGCCAAGGCCAGCGGCAAGCCACTGGCCGGCCCGCACTCGCCGCAATGGGCGCCCGAGTACCAGCCGACCATCAAGGCGGCGATCATGGCGGAAACGTCTATCCTGCTCGACCTGCTGGGCAAAAAGTAAGCCATTCCGGCGCCGGGGCACCCTGCTGTCCCGCTGCGCCATCTTGCTGTAAAGTAAGCGCGCTGCATGCCGCCTCTTGAACCCGGATATGGAATGGATAGTATGACGACTTTCAAACGCCCCGCCCTGACCCTGCTGGCCCTTAGTTTCGCCCTCGCCACCGCTTTTTCCTCCGCCCCCGCCATCGCGCAGACCGAGGCTGTCGCCGACCGCTGGGACCTGAGCGCCCTGTACCGGGACGATGCCGCTTTTGATGCCGACGCAAAGCAGCTCGATGCGCAGCTGAAGCAGCTGGCTTCTTGCCGCGGCCAGCTGGGCGCTTCGGCGGCCCGCCTGAAATCCTGCCTGGACCTGTATGCCGAGGTGCGCAAGCGCGTCGGCCGCCTGACCTCCTATGCGTCGCAGTACTACGACCAGGATACGGGCGACGGCAAGGGCAACCAGCTGAACCAGCGCGCCGCCCTGCTGGGCAACAGCTTTGCGCAGGCCACCACCTTTATCCAGCCTGAAATCCTCGCTTTGGGCGGCAAACGCATCGACGCCCTGCTGGCGAAAGACAAGGGCCTGCAGCTGTACCGCTTCCAGTTGACCAGCATGCTGCGCAATGCGCCGCACACGCTCGATGGCGCGGGCGAGCAATTGCTGGCGCAGTTCGGCCTGGCGACCGGCTCGGCCGCCAGCGTCTACCGTACCCTGGCCAATTCGGAAGTGCCGTGGCCGACCGTCAAGCTTTCAAACGGCAAGGAAGTGCGGCTCGACCAGGCGGCCTATACCAGGTATCGCGGCGACGACAACCGCGCCGACCGCAAGCTGGTGTTCGACGCCTTTTTCGGCAAGTGGAAGGACTACGAGCGCACGTTTGGCGAAACCCTGTACGGCCAGCTGAAGACCGACGCCGCCTACGCCAAGGTACGCCGCTATGCCGACTCGCAAAGCGCCGCGCTGGATTCGGACAACCTGCCGCCGGCCGTCTACCAGACCCTGATCGCGCAGACCAACGCCAACCTGCCGACCCTGCACCGCTACTTCAAGCTGCGCGCGCGCATGCTGGGCGTGAGCGACCTGGCCTATTACGACATCTATGCGCCGCTGCTGAAAAGCGACCGCACCTTCCCGCTGGCCGAAGGCAAGCGCATGATGCTGGCGTCCGCCGCGCCGCTGGGACCGGACTATGTCAAGGCCCTGACGGCGGCGGCCAACGCACGCTGGATGGACGTCTACCCGCGCCCGCGCAAGGCGGCCGGCGCCTACATGAATGGCGAAGCGTATGACGTGCATCCGTTCGTGCTGCTGAACTATACCGACAACTACGAAGCCGTCAGCACCCTGACGCACGAATGGGGCCACGCCATGCACTCGGTGCTGGCCAACAAGGCGCAGCCGTCGATCTACGCGCCGTACAGCATCTTTGTGGCGGAAATCGCCTCGACCACCAATGAGGCGCTGCTGTTAGAGCATCAACTGAGCGTGGCGAAAGACGATGACGAGCGCCTGCTGTACCTGGGTGCGGCGCTGGAGGGTTTGCGCGGCACCTTCTTCCGCCAGGCCATGTTCGCCGAATTCGAGGCGGCCATCCACGCCAAGGTGGACAAAGGCGAAGCGCTGACGGGCGAACAGATGACGGCCATCTATGCCGACATCCTCAAGCGCTACCACGGCGAAGCCCAGGGCGTGATGAAGATCGATCCGGCCTATGCGCTGGAATGGGCCTATGTGCCGCACTTCTACCACGGCTTCTATGTGTTCCAGTACGCCACCTCGATCGCCGCGGCGCAGGACTTTGCGCAGCGCATCCTGGCCAAGGAACCGGGCGCGCTGCAAGCCTATCTGAAGATGCTCGCTTCGGGTGGCTCCGCCTATCCATATGAGCTGGTGAAAGCGGCCGGGGTCGACCTGGCCACGCCGAAACCGTACCAGGCGCTGGTGGCGCGCATGAACAGCATCATGGACCGTATCGAGGCGATCGAAAGCAAGCGCGGGAAGTAAGCCGATAACATCATCGGGAGGCGTAGGTCGACAACACCAGCGCCGTCAACAATGTTGTCGGATTACGTGGCTTTGCCGCTAATCCGACCGACCGTTTTCCCCTTCGGCCGCAAACGCGGCGGCATCGCTCTCGAACATGTCCTCCAGTTCCTCGCGCGCCTTGCGCGTGAGGGACATCACTTTTTGCTGGTCCTGGAAGTGCGGCGCCACGTCGAGCAGGGTTTTCAGGTTATGCGTGCGGAAGATGGCGGCCGCGCGCTCGGCACGCTCGGCGCTGTAGCCGGCCTGGCGCAAGGTCTGTTCGCCCAGCAGCAGCGCGGCGGCAAAGGTCTCGCGCTCGATCAGGGTCACGCCCCGGTTCATCAATTCATAGTAATGCGTGACGTTGCGCGCGCGCGCCAGGATGGTCAGGTGCGGCAGGCGCAGCCGCACGGCGTCGACCAGCGCCAGGCTGTCGTCGACATCATCGATGGCGATCACCAGCGCTTTGGCCTTTTCGATGCCGGCCGCCACCAGCAGGTCGACCCGCGTGGCGTCGCCATAAAACACCTTGAAGCCGAACTTGCGCAGCAGGTCGATCTGGTCCGGATCGTGGTCGAGCACCGTCACGCCGATCTTGTTGGCGGCCAGCAGGCGGCCGATGATCTGGCCGAAGCGGCCGAAGCCGGCGATCATGATGGGGTTGTCCTGCGCTTCGATGGTGTCGTCGGGCCGGCGTTTTTTATCGCTGCGCAGGCGCGGCGCCACCAGCTTGTCGTGCAACAGCAGCAGCAAGGGCGTGGCCACCATCGACACGGTGACCACCACCACCAGCACCGCGCTGGTTTCGGGCGTGAACACGTGGGCCGCCAGCGCGGTGGCGAACACCACGAAGGCGAATTCGCCGCCCTGCGACAGCAGCAGCGCAAAGAACAGCTGCTGGCCGCGCGGAATATCGAACAGCTTGGACAGGCCATACAGCAGCGCGATCTTGATGGCCAGCAGGCCCGCCACCAGCGCCAGGATCAACAGCGGCTGCGCGCGCAGCACGCCAAAATCGACCGACATGCCGACCGCGATAAAGAACAGGCCCAGCAGCAAACCCTTGAACGGCTCCAGGTCGCTGATCAGCTCATGCCGGTATTCGGAGTCGGCCAGCAGCACGCCGGCGACAAAGGTGCCCAGCGCCATCGACAGGCCCACCGATTCCATCAGCACGCAGATGGCGATCACCAGCATCAGCGCAAAGGCGGTGAAAATTTCGCGCAATTCCGTCTTGGCGATAAAGCGCAAAATCGGATTGACCAGAAAACGCCCGGCCACCACCAGGGCCGCCAGCACGGCCACCAGTTTCAATACCCGCAGCCAGCCCGGCGCATCGCTGTGGGTGGCCAGGCCGCCCAAGAGCGGCACCAGCGCGATCATCGGGATGGCGGCGATATCCTGGAACAACAGTATCGAGAAGCCGGCCGAGCCGGCCGGCGTCGACATCAGCTTGCGCTCGCCCAGGGTGGCCAGCACGATGGCGGTCGACGACAGCGACAGGCCCAGGGCAGCCACCAGCGCCGTGCGCCAGTCGACGCCAAACGCCATGGCGCCGGCGCACAGACCGGCGCTGACCACCGCCACCTGCGCCCCGCCCCAGCCGAAGATGGGCCGGCGCAGCAGCCACAAGCGCTTCGGTTCCAGTTCCAGTCCGATCAGGAACATCAGCAGCACCACGCCGAACTCCGAAAAACTGAGGATCACTTCGACGTTGTTGATCAGGCCCAGGCCCCAGGGTCCGATGACGACGCCGGCCACCAGGTAGCCCAGCACGGCGCCCATGCCCAGGCGCTTGGCCAGCGGCACCGTGACGATGGCGGCGACCAGGTAAAACAGGATATTCAGTAAAAAGCTGTGGTGTTCCATGCGGATTTCCGGAAAAACGTGATTGGAATCGCAATCATGCCTGAACTTGCGCACCCGCGTGACCAAGCCGAAGGCCAGGTCCGGTCTTATTTTTTCGCCGCTACCCGTACGCGCAAGGCATCGAACATCTTCGGAATGCTGTCGCGGCTCATGCTGTCGACGATCCAGCCCAGGCCCATCGGCACCGGGCCGGGGTCGGTGTACACCTGGTATTTGATGGCGGTGGCGCCCGCGTCCTGCGGGTCGGGCGACAGCTGCCAGGTGCCGCTGGTGTCGGCGATCGTGTCATCGATTTTCACGCCTTCCATCGGCACCAGCTTCCAGGCCAGCTGGCAGGAGGCGTCCGTGACTTTCGGCGTCATCTTCAGGCGGTATTGCTTGATCTTCCCCATCGGCAGTTTCAGGGTGATATCGACCAGCGAGGCGCCGCCGCCGGCGTTCGCCACCTTGATTTTATCGACGTTCGGCATGAACTGCGGGTAAGCGGCGAAATCCTGGATCGCCGCGCAGACATTGGCCACGCTGGCCGGCATGCTGGTGCTGGCGGCAAAGGTCTTGCCGGGCACGCCGGACTTGCTGATATCGACCAGGTTGACAGTGGGCGCGGCCAGCGCGATCAATGGCGCACATACGGCAAGGCTAAGCAAAATGGTCTTCATGGCGTTCCCTGTTCGATCTGCGCGCGGATGGCTTCCACGTCGACGCGCTTGAGGTATTTTTCGATATTTTTCCATACCGCGTGGTAGCCGTAGCCGCCGTTTTTCAGTTCGTCGATGGCCTTGTCGCGCGGCCAGCCCTGGTACAGCATGCGGTACATGGCTGTCATCATGCCGGTACGGTCGGCGCCGTGCAGGCAATGCAGCAGCACCGGGCCATCCTGTTCGGCGGCGCGGATGCTGCGCATGGCTTCGACCACGTGGCGGTCGCGGATGGCCCAGGTATTGATCGGTATGCGCACGGTGCGGATGCCGCTGTCCTTGAGCAGGTCGGTATCGGAGTGGAACGAGCGCAGGCTGATCACGGTTTTCACGCCCAGCGCCTGCAACTGCGCCACATCGACGCTGTCAAGCCGCGCGCTGCGGTACAAGGCAGGCGTGACCTGGTGCAGGTTCGACACATGCGGCAGGCGCGTGGCCCAGTCGGGATTGCGCGCGGGCGAAGCGGGAGTTTGGGCGCCCGCCGGCGCCATCATCAGGCCGAGGGACAGCGCCAGCAGCCCGGCAGGAATACGGATCATGGCTTTCTCCGGTAAGAAAAGAACAGCAGCACGCTGGCCGCCAGCAGCGAGACCCAGTAATCGGTCGGCGCAAATAATATCCAGTGCTTGTGCCAGGCGATATGCGCCGGGCTGAAATGCGCCACGCCATAGGCGGGATTCATGACGAACCACAGATAATCCTCAATCACCCAGAACAGCATGATGCAGCCGATGGCGCGCGCCTCCAGGCGCCACGACCACTGCGCCAGGAACAGCAGCGGAAAATGAAAAAACAGCGCCACAAACGGAAACACCCAGGCATGGTACCCGGTCATCGGCCGGCCGCCCCAGAAGATATCGAGCAGCCAGTGATGCTCGATGCGCCAGGTGGGCAGGTTGGCCGCCCAGCCGGCCGCGCCTTCGATCTGGATCTCGACCTGCGCAAAAAACAGGCCCAGCAGGGCGACCCAGGCCACGGTCAGCGCAATCTGCCACGGCTTGACGACGCTGGCCGTCATGCCTGCGTGCCCAGCACCTGCGCCAGCACGTCCAGCGCGGCGCGCGGGCGGCCCAGCGCCAGGGCTCTTGCGCGCATCGCCTGCAGCTGCTCAGGATGGTCCAGCAGATGGCGCACGCGGTATTCCAGGGTCACGCCGTCAAATGCTTTCAGCGCCACGCCCTGCTCCAGCAGATAGTCGGCATTGCGTTCTTCCTGGCCGGGAATCGGCGAGTTGACGATCATCGGCAGGCCCAGTGCCAGGCATTCGGAAGTGGTCAGGCCGCCCGGCTTGGTGATCACCAGGTCGGCGCAGGCCATCAGCCGCTCCACTTCGCTGGTAAAACCCTGCGCCAGCAGGCGGCCCGGATACTGTGCGGCCAGCTTCTGCAGCGCCGCCAGCACCGCCGCGTTTTTCCCGGCCAGCACGATCAGCTGGAAATCGCCCGCCAGCGCCAGCAGGCGCGCGGCGATGGTGTCCAGGCTGCCCAGGCCCGCGCCGCCGCCCATCAGCAAAATGGTCTTGCGTTGCGGGTCCAGTCCGAACGCCTGGGCGCACTGCGCGCGGTCCGGCGCCCTGGCAAACGCCGGCATCACGGGGATGCCCGTGACGTGGATGCGTTCGGCGGCGATCCCCTCGTGGCGCATGCGGAACGCCACTTCGTCGGTGGCCGCGAAATAGCCCTGCATATGATCGTGCACCCACATGCGGTGCAGGTCGAAGTCCGTCACCTGCACCCATACCGGGCAGGCCAGCTGGCGTTCGCGCAGCGCGCGCGACAGCAGTTCGGCCGGCAGGAAGTGCGTGCAGATGATGGCGTCGGGCGCAAAGGCGGCGATCTGCGCCATCAGGGCGCGCGTATTGAGGCGCTCGACGCCGCGGCGCAGGCGCTGCATGGTGCTGTCCTTCGGCGCATCGTGGGTGGCGTGGTACAGATAGCCCCATAGCGCCGGGGCCTTGTTGACCAGCTTGATATAAAAATCCGTGTACATCTTGCGAAACGCGGGTGTGACAAATTGCATCACATCGAGATGGCTGGCGATGGCGCGCGGCCCCTGGCCATCATCGCGCGTCGCATAGGACTCGATGGCTTGCGCCGCGCGCATGTGGCCGGCCCCGGCCGAGACGCTGAGGATCAGGATTTTTTTCGGTAGATGCTGCGGCATGTGCTGGCGCTCCAGGTAGCCCTTGTCGGGAAAGCAAGCACAATAGCATCAACCGCCGCGCGCACATTACATCTTCTCAACGCTCGGTCACATGTCAGGCCCCGTCCATAGCGGCCAGCGCGGCACATGCCTGCAGATTCAAGGCGACAAACTCATCCCAAGTACAACGACCTGCGTAGTGGGTATCGTAATGCAGCTCCACCCTGCAAATGTCCGGGCGCTGCGCATAAATCGTGCACGCCCTGGCCGCCTCATCGTAATGCCGGCACACGCCGTCGCCACGGTCGAGAAAGCTGGTTTCCGCAGCCAGGTCCACATGCTGGCAACACAAACCGCACTGGTTGCAGGGGAACTCCTGGCGCGGCACCCCCGTATCGCGCCGCAGGACATGCGTGGTCATCGCGGCAGCCTTGCTCAAGGCGCCAGCGTGGCGATTTCAGCGATCCGTTTCTCGGTCGACAGCACCAGATTGCCATCCTTGTCCAGGATAGGCGTATCGATCATGGCCTTCAGCAATTGCGCAAATTTGACTGACCGCATGACCACTTCGTGCGCCTCTTCCGGCATACGCTGATAGTTCTCGCCATGGCTGTCGATGACACGCCCGAGATCGCCCACGGCACGCCGCAGTTGCGAGCTGACTTTTGAAAACGTCGTATTGGCCAGTGCCGATACGCGCGCAATGGCTTCCAGCTTCTTGAACATGACCTCGGCCTGGTCACGCACCGTCCTGGCCATTTCCAGATTGCTGCGCGCATTATTCAGTGCTTCTTCGCCTTTGTTGCCGACTATATGCCCGAAGATGGCCAGTGCCGGCCCGATCGCCACGGCCCCGAGTACCATGGTGCCGAGCGCCATGCCGCCACCACCGGCAGCGATGGAGCCGCCGCCCAGCCATGCCAGCGTTGCATTGGTCGCCGTCACACCACTCAGTGTAGAGATGGCCGTGCCCGTGCTGGCGGTGGCCAGCAGCATGGTGCCGTTGTACGCGCCGAATGCCAAGGCCGCACCACCACCGAGTCCGGAACCCAGGCCCAGGCCGGAACTTTTCAGCAATGCGTAATCGTCTTTCAATCCTTGCAGTCCGACGCTGGAAAAATCGCCCAGATTGAGCTTATCCAGTTCAGGTGTATTGACTACATCCACATTCTTCAGGCGTCCGAAGGTGGCGATAAAATCGGCGATAACGCCGTTAAAGGCTCGCAGCTTGCGCGTGCCGTAATCTTCCAGCACTGCGTTGGTATCCTTGCGCTGCCGGTCCACGCGCTCGTTTGCGGCATCAGCCATTGACTTCGCGTCAGTATTAAGGTTGCTTGCCTTATTCTGATCCATGACGCCATTGACACTTTTGTAGATGCCATACAAGGCAGTAGCGGCGGCGGGCACGCCAAGAAGAAGTGGAACAGCCATAGTGAACTCCTTATTCGAGAATGATGGCGAGGGTTTTCTGAGCTTCGCGGTGCGTAAATTCCGCCCGTTCCAACAGATCGTTGAAGATATGGTTTTCCAACTGATGGTGATGGCTGAATTCGTTGAGCAACTGCCATTCGATACTGGAGATGCTGCCCTTGGTCAATGCAAACAACATCAGCTCAAACAGCATCAGTTTTGGTACGGATGGCACGGGTGCCTTTCTATCTTTAAGCAACTCACGCAGCACATCAAGCGCGACCGTCGCACGGGCGGCTGGCTCTTCGGCAGTCTCAATGGGAAGTCTGCCGATGCGCTTGACCAAGGACCACTCAATACCCTTGCGCTCCATCCGATCTGGCGTGCCATCTATTTTTCCGTCGGTTTCTTTTCCACACGCATAGATAAGCTCGGCCATTGCCATCGATTCACGCTCATTGCGCTGAATGGCGGAAATTGTGCCTGCGGGAATTGTTTTTGAAGGTGTTTTCTTCATGAACATGGAAAGAACAGGTCCCATTGCTGCTTTGAGTAGAGCATCTGAAGGGATCGTCAGGCCATGTTTTCCTACCCGTGACACAGGCTTGTCAGCAATACTCAACAGTTCAGCAATACAGAGAAAATCTCGTCTATCGTCTACGGATAACTGCTTCAGTAACATGTATTACTCCGATCTGAGAAAATAAAAGTGGTAATAGAGTTGTGTTTACAGCTGCAAAGGCTGATCCGACAGCATGAAGTCATCAAACTCGGCCTGCGATGCAAATTGCAGCTGCTTGCCCAGCAAGCCCGCATAGTGATTGATGGCCTGCGCCAGCTGATCGACGCTGCCGGCACCAACCACGCTGATGGCTAAAAACAATTGCTGCGTTTCCTGGTGCAACTGCGACATTTCTGTTCGCACAAAGGCATCGAGCGCGGCCTGCTGTTCGGCGATCTGCGCACGCGCGTCCGTTTCGATGGCTCGTACGCGTTCGAGATTGACGCGCGACTGTTCCGCTCCTTTGGCGGCATCGAGTGCACTCTGATAAAAAATCGACGAGAGCGTATAGCCAACCATGCCACCGATGGCCGCGCCGACAAACGGGATGGGAATCGCAATCTGTCCAAGCGCGGCCATCATGCCGCTCGATAACATCCCTGCGCCCTTTTCCCCCACTTCGGCCAGCAATTCGCTTTCGCTGATCTCGCCATGGACATAGCGCTTGATGGAGCTGCCGAGCGACAGGCAGATATTGACCACCAGCGTGGGGGCGCTGCTATTAGCCAGCCCACGCAGCGTTTGCTGGCCGGATTGCTGCATGCCGCCCTTGATGGCTGCGCCGAGCGCAGCCGTTCCATACCCGATAGCAGCGGACTTGGCGACGTCCTGCCCTACCCGCGCCATGGCGCTGCCCACTTGCACCCTGCCCTGGGCGACAGCAAACGAATTGCTCAACAGCGAAATGCAGCCACCGATGACCGCGCCGCACCTCGCACCCTCGATACCGGCACGGTGGCTGGTCACCGCGATATCGCGCAGTGTGGCAACTCCCGGATCAGTGCGGTAAAACAGGGCATCGCCACTGGTCAGGCCACTGTCGGTGACCTGCTCGGCCAACTGCTCGTAGTTCTGCGCTTCACGACGCAGCTTGGCAGCAACCTCGGACTTGCCAAGCTGCTCCACTGTTTGCGCGTCCTTACGCAACTGCCGCGCACGTTGCTGGCAAAACTCCCTGGCGCCCTCGTACTGCTCAGACGGCAACTCGAGTTTCACGCCACGATAGCGCGCAAATTTGCCATCATCACCGGCGATATCATTCAAGAGCTTGTCGCGATTGCCGACGAATTTCATCTGCGTCTGCGAGCCCTCGATAATCTGACCGTCCAGCATCTGCACGCGATCGACGACGTTATGGTTCTTGCCATACTGTGGCAAGTCATCGCTGCGCGTGATACGGATCTTCGAGCCGCCAATGATGGCTTCTGCATTGTCGCGGCTGGTGGAAGCGACCTCGGCGGAAAAGCCCGCCTGCTGCTTGAGATTGCTCTTTGCCATCTCCGCCGACTCGCTACTGACCTTGTACTTCGAGATGCCGGCGAGGCTTTTGGCAAACGTCTGCCCTGTTGCATGGTCGATGCCGCGATAGCCCTTGATGAATTCAGCATTGGCACTGCCAAAGCGGCCGACGATTTCGTTGGCGGACAGCGCCACGCCGGTGCGCAGGACGTCATGGCGGATCTCGTCACGGTGCGATGCCTGTCGCTCTTTGTCGTTGTCGTCGGCGGTGAAAATCAAGGAAGTCATGGCATTCATGCGCTTAATGTAAAAACAATCAATGGAAACGGCTCAGGACAGCGCCGTCATCTTGGCAAGCAGATGCCGTTTGGCCTGCTCGAACTCGGCTTGCGTCAATGCGCCGCTCTGGAACAAGGCAAACAAGGCACGCAATTCTTCGATGCGGGATTGGTAGCACGCATGAAACTTGGGCAGCGGTGCATCAAGGTCCGTTTCCGCTGGCGTCACCGCCGCTGGATTTGGCATCACCTGGGAGCGAATATGCCCAGCGCCACGGGCAACGGAGCGCGCGCTGGCATACATGCCGTACAGCAGGCAAAGTACCAGGAAGGCGCAGATCAACATGAGTATCAGCATGGGTCAAGAACAGGCAAAAGAGTGATCGGAACAGCGCAAACATGGCGCTGCGCACGGCATGACACCATTGTCGGCCCACTTCACGTCAACTTGTGTCGCAGCGCCGCCTCGTCATCACTTTCACGTCGGATATTCCATACTTTCCCGCCAAACCCACTCAACCACCACGTCAACTGGGCGGTGTCGGCCAAGGTCGCTTCGACCTCGAAACAGTCGTCTTGGACGTCGACCCGCTGATCGCGCGACAGCGGTGATTCGAGCAGGTGCAAGCCGGCTTCTTTCTCGATGCAGAAGCGCAGGCGAATGCGCTTGCCATTACCCATGCCAAAATTTCCGTCAGCGTCGTAGCGCTGCAAGTCGAAATCGACAGGGTATTCGAAGTCATGCGCTGTTACATGTGCCAGCAAGATACGATGCAGCGCCAGGATGCGCTCTTCATCGTAACCTTCATAGCGGCAGACCAAGTAAAGCCTGACACCCTGCTGTGCCAGTCCGAGCGGCATTACACGAGCGCTTTTGCGCTTGCCCGCTGCATTTTGGTAGTCAATGTCCAGCCAACGGTTGGCGTACAGTGCATTACTGACACTTTCAAAAACACCGGCCTCGATTTTCGGTGGCAGCAGCGGCTGGGTAGTACTGACAACACGCACCTTCTTCAGCCATTGGGTGGCAGGCTTGCCTGAATTGCCAAGTCCAAGATCGCTGCGTGCTTGTTGAAAAAAGTTATCCAGGGAACTCATCAAGCTGCTCGGTAACAAATGGCGTAGCTGCTGTTGCGCCAGCAGCAACAGCAACGATTCCTGCTCACTGAGCATGGGCAATGCCAGCCCACCGGAAAGCTTTTTCCAGCGATAGCCGTATGGCCTGCTGCTCTCATCGCGTTCGATATCGTAATGCTCTGAGAGCATGTCAAGATGGCGCTGGACAGTACGCAGGTCACGATCGATTCCTGCGTTTTTGAGCTGCTTGTGCAAGTCTGGGGCCGTGACGAGGTGGCTGCTCGGGATACGGCGTATCAACTCGGTCAGGGCCACTGCGGTTTCAAGTGAATGAGGTCGCTTGGACATAGGAAGGCACTACGTGAAGCGACACATGCGCGCGACACGAGCTACATCTTTCATCGTGAAAATAGTTGCTTTAACTATATCACAAAATTTCCTATAGGAAATTTTTATTTAGGAAAGATTTCATATATATCACTTCGTGAAATGTTTTCACGAAACGCATGTCCAGCCGGCGCCACATCCGTGCGCAGCACCGGATACAGATTCAGGCGCTCGTCCCACGACGCATGGCGGCGCGCGAAAAACGCCAGCCGCGCTTTCGGGTTGTGCGCAAAGGCCGGGTCGTCGGCCAGCTTCTGGCGGAACTGCGCCGCCAGTTGCGGGTCCGCCGCCAGCTGCGCGCGCGCCACATCTTCGGCCACGTAATCTTCCATGTATTCCTTCGCTTCGTAGGCCGTATTGAAACTGCCCCAGGCTTGCAGCGAATCGGGCGCGCGCGGCTCCAGCAGGGCCAGCACCAGGCGCGCCTTGGGCTGGTTCACCGGCACATACAGGGCGCCGGCGCCGATGGCGCGCTCCTCCGCCTGCCACTCGCCCGTCACCTGCGCCGTCTGCCGGCCCTCGAACGATTGCGCGCCGAATTTCACACTGCCGGCGCGGAAGCTCTCGACCGCTTGCCTGGCGATCGCCGTGCGCAGCAGCTGGTACTGCACGCCATGCTGGCGCAGTTTATCGGCCACCATCGCGGCGTGGGCGGCCGGCACCAGGTAGCCGGCTTTCGGCGCCGTCACCTGCAGGTCGGGCACGATCTCGTCGCGCAGCGGCACGCGCCACAGCTGCGGCGTGGTCTCGTCGTAGCGCGTCATCAGGGCGCCCGAAATATCGGACGGTGTGCGCGTATAGGCGTAGCCGCGGAAATCGATCATGCGGCTCTTGTCGGTGGTTTTGTAGCTGAGCGGCTGCGTGCTGCCGGCCAGTTGCTGCGCGCGCGCGTCCGCCGCAAGGGCCGTGCCGCGCCAGGCGGCGCCGTGTTGCGCCACTTGCTCCAGCAGCGAGACGATGGTGTTGCGGGTGATGCGCACGCGGGTCGGGTAATCCTTCCACGAATGGGTTTCCACCAGCACGCCGAAGCGGTTGCGCAGCTGGAAGTAGCCGTGCGAAAAGCGCGGATTCGGCGCGCCGTCGACAAAGCCCGATTGCGGATTGTCTTCCTCGGCAAACGAGATATAGAACGGCTTCGGGTCCGACCCTTGTTTGGCCAGGTCGGCCAGCACGCCGTCGCGCAAGCTGGTGCCGGCCTGGCGCAAGGCCATGTCGCCCGTGTGCACGGGTTCGACCTGGATCGAGATATCGGGTTCGAACTGGGCGCCGTCGGTGACATGCAGGTCGACATAGGCCAGCGGGTCCCAGGCATTGACCAGCGCCAGCATCTGCCGCATTTCGGGCGCATCGGCCTTCATGTAATCGCGGTTCAGATTGTAGTTTTGCGCCGTGCTGCGCCAGCCCATTTCCACCGGGCCGCGCTGGTTGGGGCGGTTCCACTGGCCGAAGCGCTCGTGGCCGTCGATATTGAATACCGGCACGAACAGCAGCACCTGTTTGTCAAGCGCGCCGGGCGCCGCCTTGCCATCGAGGACTTCGCGCAGCGCCAGAAAGCCCGCATCCTTGCCGTCGATTTCACCGGCATGGATGCCGCCCTGCACCAGCAGCACCGGCAGCTTGCGGCGCGCCGCTTCCTGCGCGCTCAACGCACCCGTATTCGATACCGCCAGCGCCAGCATCGGCCGGTTTTCCGGCGTGCGGCCAAATTCGAAGCAGCGCACCTGTTTCGGGTAGCGGGCCTGGAACTGTTTGCACAAGGTTTCCACTTCGGCATAGCGGCCGGTGTTCAGGAAACCAGAACGTTCGGCGATGGTGGTCAGGGGAGCGGCGGCGTGGGCATGGGCGGAAAATACGGACAACAGGGCGGCGGACAGCAGGGCGTGGCGTAGCATGGGAGGACTCCATCAGGGGATCGGCAAGCGGGCAATTATAGATGCCGTGGCGGTCGTCCAACCGCGCCGAAAAATAAAAAAGCCGGGACAGCGTTGGCGATCCCGGCTTGGCTCTGACGGCTACAAATTACGATCCAAAATGGTAATTGAATTCGATCCAGCCCTGGCGTCCCACGGGGCTGTAATTGCCGATCGGGTAGTACGGCCAGCCGCCGCTGCTGTCGCGCTTGATCTTGTCGAACACATTGTTGACGATCACCGACACGCTGGCGCGGTCGTTGATGCGGTAGACGCTGCTGATATTGGCCAGCGCCGTCGGCGTCAAATAGCCGGTGCCGGCGGAGTTAGGCACCTTGCCATAGCGGCTCACCAGCAAGGTGTTCGACCAGTCGCCCGCGCCCCAGTTGACGCTCAGGTTCAGCTTGTCGGGCCAGTCCATATTGGTCAGCGACTTGGTTTCGTCGATCTCTTCGTCACCGGCGAATTGCTGCGACTTCTTGCTCAGCACCTTGGCATAATTGGCCTTGAAGGCGAAGCGGCCATAGTCGCTGGTGCGCAGCAGATACTTGAGGCTGACGTCGATGCCGCTGCTGCTTTGCTTGGCCGCGTTGATCGGGTTGACGGTGATGGTCTTGATCTCGCCGGCCTTGTTCAGCGCAGTAGCGGAATAGCGCTCGATGCGGCCCAGGGTATCGATGCAGGTTGGCGACGTGATGTCGGTCTTGCCCAGGCGGCAATCGGCTTCGTCGCGCAGCAGCTTGTCGTCGCTCAGGTTGGTCACCAGGTCATCGATCTTGATGTTCCAGTAGTCGACCGACACATCGAAGTTCGCGCTGGGCGACCAGACGGCGCCGATGCCGAACGATTTGCCTTTTTCCGACTGCAGGTCGCGGCTGCCGTTCTGCACATAGTCCGCGCCGGGCGACTTGTTGGCAAACTCGCAGGTCTCGATCGGCTGGCCGGTGGCGCCGCAGCGGTAGTAATCGGTGGTGCTCGAATAGTAGCCGGTGCCGCGCGCCTGGTAGATATAATTCATGTCCGGCGCACGGAAGCTGGTGGCGTAGTTGGCGCGGAACAGCAGCTCGGGCGCCGGGCGCAGTTCCAGCCCGCCGTTGTAGGTGAACTTGCCTTCCTTGCGGCCGGCAAAGCTGTAGCGGTCATAGCGGCCGGCCAGGGTGCCGGTCAGCTTTTCATGCAGCGGAATATTGAGTTCGGCGCCCAGCGCGGCGCGCGAGCGGGTGCCGGCCGTGATGCCCGAGCCGGTGGCCAGGTTGAAATAGCCATCGTTGATGCGCGCATCGGGTTCGTTGCGGAAGCCCTGCTTGCCCACTTCGGCAATCGTCGCGATTTTTACGGTGCCGGCCGGCAGCTGGAACAAGTCGCCATTGGTGGCCAGGCTCAGGGTATTGGTCCAGGCCTTGTCGTGGCTGGTAGCGTAGTCAGTGATGCCGTTGAATTCTTCCGGCGTCAAACGACGCGACAGGCGCGATGCATCGGGCGCGTAGATGGCCACGCCATTGGCGTCGGTGCCCAGCTTGGGGCCGAGGAAGAAGCTGTCGATGTTCGAGCGCATGCGCGGCGTGTGGCCTTCGCTCTTGTAGATCGAGGCATTGTAGTTCGCTTCATACTGCCAGGCGGTGCCGGGAATGCGGCCCTTGGCACCCAGCGACACGGCGGTGGCCAGGTCGTCCCAGCTGCGGTTGTAGCGCTGCACGCCGCCGATTTCCTCGGGCGAGATATAGCGCGACCACTCTTCGTAGGCGCCCGTATTCTGGTTCAGGAAAGAGCCGCCGTTCAGCGAGGCCGAGGTCCACGACGGGCCGCGCGTATTGTTGACGGTCTTGTTCTTGCCGAGCAGGAAATCGGCAAACAGGGTGGTATCGGCGTCAAGCTCGTAATTGGCGCTGCCGAACACGTTCTGGCTGCTGTTCTTGGTTTGCGTGGTCCAGTAGGTGGGACGGGTTTTCGGGCTGGCGCAATAGCTGCCGTTCTTTGCCGTGTACTTGATGACGCTGCCGCCATACATGTCGCCAAAATCATTGCAGGTATTGCCCAGGTCGACATAGCTGCCGGACGTGCCCGATTGCAGGGTACGGCGCGAGGCGACGATGGTCGGCACGCCCGAGCGGCTGGACATGAAGTCGCGGTCCATGCTCGACAACGGGTCGCGCTCGCTCAGCTCGACGCTGAACAGGGTATGGAGCTTGTCGAAGTTGCCGCCGCCCGTCAGCTGCACGCGCTGGCTGGCCGCGCCGCCGCGCGAGGTACCGCCGGCCTTGACATTGATGTCGAAGCCTTCGGCCTGTTTTTTCAGGATCACGTTGACCACGCCGGCGATCGCGTCCGAGCCGTAGATGGCGGAGGCGCCGCCGTTCAGGATCTCGATGCGGTCGACGATGCTCGACGGAATATTGGCCAGGTTGGTGAAGTTGACCGCGCCGTCATAGGCGATCGGAAAATCGGCCAGGCGGCGGCCGTTCAGCAGAATCAGGGTGTGGTTCGGGCCCAGGCCGCGCAGGCTGATGGTATTGGCCGATGGCGTGAAGGTATTGCCGTAGTCTTCGCCCTGGGTAAAGCCGCTGTTCTGCACCTGGTTGTTGAGCGCGTCGAAGACGTTCTTGTAGCCCTGTTTGGTGATCTCGTCGCCGGTCAGGATGGTGACCGACGAAGGGCCTTCCAGGCTGGCGCGCGGGATGCGCGAACCGGTGACGACAACAGCCTGCGGGGTGGCCGCAGGCTGGTTTTCCGCTGCCGGCGCTGGCGTTTGCGCCTGTGCCTGCGTTGCGGCGCCGCCCAGCACGGCCAGTACGGCCAGTGCCAGCGGGTGTAACGTGTAAGCTTTGTGCATTGCTAAATATCTTAGAGGTAAGAAACCTCGCACGATAGCAAAATGCCAGTCCTCGCAGAACGAATGCTTTCTTCTTTCCTTATATCAATATTGTTATAAGCCAAAGCACCGGGAGGTGGCTTACTGGCGGATGGCGATCTCCTTGTACTGCGGACGCAGCACCCGCAAGGCCACGCTTTCCGAACTTTCCACCGTGCTCAACAAGCGGCTCAGGCCGGTAGCCGGCGTGCAGCTGCCCGTGACACGGTAGCGCAGCGCAGCCGCCAGCATGCCTTCGTTGCTGTCGCCCAGCGCGTGCTGGTAGTCATCGTCGACCTGGCAGGTTGGCTTGATGCCGTCCGCATAGTCGCCGAAGCCCTTGGCGTTGACGCCCTGGAACTGCACCGCAAAATAGGTGGTGCCGCAATTCGGCTGCGGGTAGAAGCCATACGGCTTGCCGCAGGTGGTGCCGCCGATCAGGTTGACTTCCACGTCGACGCCACGCAGGCCGTTGATGATCGATTCGCTGGCCGAGCAGGTATTGGCGGTGGTCAGCACCGTCACGCGCTTGAGGCCCAGCGTCGGCAGGGCCACGCCGGCAGCCACGGGATTGGATGCCGCGTAGCCCACGCTGCGCGTGCGGAACACCGACGGCGCCGGCGATTTCTGCTTGTCATTGAGCTGCAGCTGCTCGAAAGTCTTGCCCGCCACCTGTGGACCGGCAATCATGTACGCCAGTTCATTGGCCACGTCGAGCAGGCCGCCGCCGTTATAGCGCACGTCGAGCACCAGGTCGCTGATGCCGGCCGCCTGGAATTGCTGCATCGCCTCGATCAGCTGGCGCTCGGCCACGTTGTTATGCGTATTGAAAGTCAGGTAACCGACCTTGCCGGTCGGCGTATCGATGATGCGCTGGTTCTGCACGGCCGTGGTATTGACTTCCACCGGCGACAAGGCGGCACTGATGCTGACGCCATTGCGGCTGAACGCCAGGCGGTGGCTGTTCTGCGCTTCCGGAAACAGGCCTGCGTTGATGGTATCGACGCTGGCCTTGTCGCCCGCGTTGACGAAGTCGACGCCGTCTATGCTCTGCAGCACGTCGCCGCGCTGGAAGCCGGCCAGCGCCGCCGGCGAACCCGGCTCGACGATCGAGATCACCGCCTTGCGCGGCGGCGTGGTCTGGCTGACCGCGAACAGCATGCCGTAGCCAAATTCCACGCCCTTCAGCGACGCTTCCCATTCCGCCGTCGTGTAGGTGAAATGGAATTGATCCTTGGCCTTGCCCGAGGCGGTGACGCTTGACGTTTTCAGCACGTTGAAATAAGCGATGGGGGTGCTGAAGTTTTGCGGCAGGTAGGTGGTCGGCACTTCCTTGTACCAGAGATAGGTCTCATCGATCCAGCTGCGCACCCAGGTCAGCTCGTTCAACAGCGTTCCCTGGCGATCGGTGCTGTTGCCGGCGCGCGGCTTCTCGCACAGGTTTTGCACGGTGGACGCGGCGACGATGGTCGGCGTGGTGCCGGTCACCGGCGGCACCGGCGTTTCGCTGACGGTGGTGCTGCCGCCTCCGCCGCCTCCGCCACAGGCACTAAGCAGCAGCAACAACGGCGTGGCAATCAACGATACATTACGCAAAGTCTTCACAATTATTTTCCATAAAGAAACTATTCATGAATTATAGTGCTTTTCAGGCAAACAGTTGCCTGTTCCGATACTGAAAAAAACATGTAAAAAATGGCGCCCGCAGGCGCCATTCTTTTACCCCCGGCTCAACTGCCAGGTTGACAGCCTGGTGTGAGCGTACATCATGCCACAGTGGCGGCCAGCGGCGTCGGCGTCAATGGTGGCGCGACCAGCGGCGCATTGAATGCAGTCAGCAGGCTGGCCTCCTTCTCTTTCGCCGCCACCAGGTGCCGTTCCTTCACATGGCCATAGCCGCGGATATCCTCCGGGATACTGGCGATCGCCACCGCTTGTGCCAGTTTCGCCGTGGTGAGTTTCGGCAGCAGGCCGCCCACCGTACGGCGATATTCCTCGATCAGCGCGCGCTCCATCTTGCGCTCGGCCGTGTAGCCGAAGATGTCGAAGGTACCGCCGCGCAGGCCTTTCAGCTTGGCCAGCACGCCGAAGGCCTTCATCATCCACGGGCCGAATTCCTTTTTCACCAGGTGGCCCTGGGCATCGGTCTTCGCCATGATCGGCGGCGCCAGGTGGAACTTGAGCTTGATGTCGCCTTCGAACATGGCGGCGATCTTGGCCTGGAACGCGCCGTCCGTGTACAGCCGCGCCACTTCGTACTCGTCCTTGTAGGCCATCAGCTTGTAGAAATAACGCGCCACCGCTTCCGTCAGCCGCAGCTGCGGGCCGTTCAGGGCGCTCTCGGCGGCGCGCACCTGGCCGACGAAGTCCAGGTACTGCTGCGCATAGGCACGGTCCTGGTAGGCCGTCAGCAAGGCCACCCTTTTCTCGATGATGTCGTCGAGCGTGTCGATGCGCTTGAACTCGACCACTTTGGCCGGCGCCGTCATGCGCTGCAGGCTGGCCGTGTCATGGGCGCCCGCGCGGCCCCAGTTGAAGGCGGCCTTGTTGAAGGCCACCGACACATTGTTCAGGTCGATGGCTTTCATGATCGCCGCCTCGCTGAGCGGTACCTTGCCCTTTTGCCAGGCGTAGCCCAGCATGAACATATTGGTGGCGATCGAGTCGCCCATCAGCGCCGTGGCGATCTGGCCCGCGTCGATAAAGTCCACATGGTCCTTGCCGCAGGCTTTTTCGATTTCCATGCGCGCGGAGGCACCGGGGAACTGCCAGTCCGGGTTTTTCACGAACGCCGCCGTCGACGAACTGGTCGAGTTGATCATGGCCCAGCTGCGCCCTTCCCCCATGCGCGACAAGGCGTCGCGGCTGGCGGTGACGATCAAATCGCAGCCGATCACCAGATCGGCCGCGCCGGTGCCGACGCGGGTGGAATGGATATCTTCCTGGCGGTCCGCCAGGCGCACGTGCGACATCACCGGGCCGCCCTTTTGCGCCAGGCCGCTCATGTCGAGCACGGAACAGCCCTTGCCTTCGACGTGGGCCGCCATCGCCAGGATCTGGCCGACGGTGACCACGCCCGTGCCGCCGATGCCGGTGACTAAAATACCGAACGGCTCGGCCGTGGTCGGAATCACGGGTGTCGGCAGGGCCGGAACTTCCGGGCCACCCTGGTCGGCGCTGGCCGCTTTTTTCGGCTTTTTCAGGCCGCCGCCTTCCACCGTGACAAAACTCGGACAGAAACCCGTGGTGCACGAAAAATCCTTGTTGCAGGACGACTGGTTGATCTGGCGCTTGCGGCCCAGCTCGGTTTCCAGCGGTTCCACCGACAGGCAGTTCGATTGCACGGAACAGTCGCCGCAGCCTTCGCAGACGGCTTCGTTGATCACGGCGCGCTTGGCCGGGTCCGGGTATTCATTGCGTTTGCGGCGGCGGCGTTTTTCCGAGGCGCAGGTCTGGTCGTAGATCATGGCCGACACGCCCGGCATGTCGCGCAGTTCGCGCTGCACGTCCATCAGCTCGGAACGGTGGCGCACGGTGACGCCCTCGGCCCAGGCGTAGTCGGACGGATATTTTTCCGGCTCGTCGGTGACGACAATGATGGGGCCCACGCCTTCGGCGGCGATCTGGCGCGAGATAATCGCCGGCGATAACGGCCCGTCGAATTCCTGGCCGCCCGTCATCGCCACCGCGTCATTGAACAGGATTTTATAGGTGATGTTCACCTTGGCCGACACGGCCGCGCGGATCGCCAAAATGCCGGAGTGGAAATACGTGCCGTCACCAAGGTTGGTGAACACGTGCTTTTCATTGGTGAACGGCGCCTGGCCGACCCAGGTCACGCCTTCGGCGCCCATATGGGTAAACGTCGACGTTTCGCGGTCCATCCACAGCACCATATAGTGGCAGCCGATGCCGGCCAGCGCGCGCGAGCCTTCGGGGACTTTAGTCGAACTGTTGTGCGGGCAGCCCGAGCAGAAGAACGGCGTGCGGTCCTTTTGTGGATCGGGTTTCACGCTGATGGCCTTGAGGACGTTTTCCTTCGCTTCCAGGTAGGCGATGCGCTCCTTCACGCGCTGCTCGACCGGATGGCCGGCGTAGTAGCGCGAGATGCGGCTGGCGATCGCGCGCGCAATCATGGCGGGGTTCAGTTCATAGGTGGCCGGCAGCAGCCAGTCGCCGTGGCCGGTGCCCTTCTGGTTGCTCCATTCACCCGTGTCGTCGAACTTGCCGACCACGCGCGGACGCTCGCCATCCTTCAGGTTGTACAGTTCCTCCTTGAGCGCGTATTCGAGGATCTGGCGTTTTTCCTCCACCACCAGGATCTCATCGAGGCCCTTGGCGAACTCGTGCACGCCGTCCGCTTCCAGCGGCCAGGTCATGCCGATCTTGTACAGGCGGATGCCAATATCGGACGCCGTCTGCTCGTCGATGCCGAGATCGGCCAGCGCCTGGCGCGTATCGAGGTAGGATTTGCCGGCGGTAATGATGCCGATGCGCGCTTTCGGGCTGTCCCAGATGATTTTATTGAGCTTGTTGGCGCGCGCGTAGGCCAGCGCGGCATACCATTTGTAGCTGTTCATCCGCACTTCCTGCTCCAGCACGGTGTCCGGCCAGCGGATGTTCAGGCCACCGGCCGGCATTTCGAAGTCTAGCGGCAGGGTGATCTGCACGCGGTCCGGATCGAAGTCGACAGCCGCGCCCGATTCGATAATATCGGTCACGCATTTCATCGATACCCACAGGCCCGTATAGCGGCTCATGGCCCAGGCGTGCAGGCCGTAATCGATATATTCCTGCACCGACGACGGGTACAGCACCGGAATGCCGCAGGCGTTCAGGATATGGTCGGACTGGTGCGCGGTGGACGACGACTTGGCCGCATGGTCGTCGCCGGCCAGCACCAGCACGCCGCCGTGCTTGGCGGAACCTGCGTTGTTGGCGTGCTTGAAGACGTCGCCGCAGCGGTCCACGCCCGGGCCCTTGCCGTACCACATGCCGAACACGCCGTCGTATTTGGCGTCTTCGAACAGATTGGTCTGCTGCGTGCCCCACACGGCCGTGGCCGCCAGGTCTTCATTCAGGCCCGGGTGGAACTTGACGTGGTGTTCGTCCAGGTATTTCTTGGCTTTTACGGCCGTCATGTCGACCGAGGTGACGGGCGAACCGCGGTAGCCGGTGATATAGCCGGCCGTATTGAGGCCCGCTTTCAGGTCGCGTTCGCGCTGCATCATCGGCAGGCGGATCAGCGCCTGCGTGCCGGTCATGAAGGCGCGGCCGCGCTGCAGCGTGTATTTGTCGTTGAGGGAAATATCGGACGCGTGCGCGCCCGGCTCAAGATTCGAGCCCTTGACTGGTGCATTCATTACTTGTCTCCATTATTCTCTGTGCTACGCGTGCAAAGTCGGTTGAACTCACACGTACCGCCATGCCTTGTAAGCGCGACGGTGCGGAAAAATGACTTGTTTGTCGTAGACTACCACAGGAATGCGCGCGGTTCTTTTGCTGCACTGCACTCCCGGGCGGGTGCTTTTTTTATTACTTTTTGTTATTTTTCAAGCGACGCTCGTGTCTTTCAACACGCCGCGTTTGATCTGGTCCAGCTCGATCGATTCGAACAGTAGCGTAGGTCGGGTTAGCCCGCAGGGCGTAACCCGACAAACACCACCGGTAAAAATCAGGCAACGCTCTTGACCTGCAACACCCCGCGCTTGATCTGGTCCAGCTCGATCGATTCGAACAGCGCGCGGAAGTTGCCTTCGCCGAAACCCTGGTCGCCCTTGCGCTGGATAATCTCGAAGAAGATCGGGCCGATCACCGTCTGCGTGAAGATCTGCAGCAGCAGTTCGCGTTCGGTTTCGGTGCTGTGACCGTCGATCAGGATACGCAGACGGCGCAGTTCATCGAGCTGCTCGCCGTGGTTCGGCAGGCGGCGGTTGACCAGTTCGTAATAGGTTTCGATGGTGTCTTGGAAATCGATCCCGGTGTCGCGCATGCCCTGCACCGAGCCGTAGATATTGTCGGTGCCCAGCGCGATATGCTGGATGCCTTCGCCGTGATACTGGTCCAGGTACTCGGCGATCTGCGACTTGTCGTCCGACGATTCATTGATCGGGATGCGGATCTTGCCGCAGGGCGAGGTCATGGCTTTCGACTTGAGACCCGTGTGCTTGCCTTCGATATCGAAATAGCGCACTTCGCGGAAGTTGAACAGGTTTTCATAGAAACCGGCCCATTCCTTCATGCGGCCAC
Organism: Janthinobacterium sp. PSPC3-1; assembly: GCF_049896105.1. NCBI lineage: Bacteria > Pseudomonadati > Pseudomonadota > Betaproteobacteria > Burkholderiales > Oxalobacteraceae > Janthinobacterium > Janthinobacterium sp. PSPC3-1. The sequence continues at coordinate 57,070 of NZ_JAFCTQ010000011.1, forward strand.
GGTGCACATTGTGCGTCAGGTGGTCGATATAGGTCAGGCCATGGCCGACCGGATTGGCGACCGCGCCGGGAATGGCGACAAAATCGACGTCGTAGATGCTGATGTCGCCGATGCCGCCCGGCGCCGCGGCGCCGGCTTTGTCGGCGCCCTTGCCGCGCCAGCGGTCGACGAAGTACAGCAGCGAATCGCCCACGCCCTTGATGGCGGGGATATTCAGCTCCATCGGCCCGGTCTTGTTGTCAAAACCCCAGGCGCCCAGCTCCAGCGCGCGGCGGTACACAAAGGCGGCGTCATCGACGCGGATCGCGATGGCGCATACGGACGGGCCGTGATGGCGGGCAAACCGCTGGGCGAACGAATCCTGTTCCGCGTTGATGATGAAATTGATGTCGCCCTGGCGGTACAGGGTCACATCCTTGTGGCGGTGGCGCGCGATGGCCGTGAAGCCCATGTTCTCGAACAGCTCGCCCAATGCTTTTGGGTCTGGTGCTGCATACTCGACGAACTCGAAACCATCGGTACCCATCGGGTTATCCCAAGGTTGAAATTGCATGATGTCTCCTCCTAGAAGTAGGGCACAGTATAGGCGGGGGCGGCCGGCATTAAATGCCAAAGATCTCCCGAACAACCATGATTTGCGCAATAATATTGCGTGAAACAAGTCCCACGGAGGTACGCATGAGCAAAATTACGCTGGATAAAACCGACCGCAAGATCCTCTCGGTGCTGCAGGCCGACGGCCGGCTGTCAAACCAGGACGTGGCCGAACAGGTCAGCCTGTCACCATCGCCTTGTCTGCGGCGGGTCAAACGGCTGGAGGAAGCGGGCGTGATCCGCCAGTACGTGGCCCTGCTGGACCCTGAAAAGATCGGCCTGGGCCTGTTGGCCTATGTCAATGTGCGGCTGGAAAAGCACAGCGACGCCGCCGCCCATACCCACAGCACGGCGCGCGTGCTGGCGCCCAACCTGGTGACGACCACCTCGCCACGGGCCGATTTCGCGGTGGCCGTGTCGCAATGGCCGGAAGTGGTGGCCTGCTATGCGATGACGGGCGAAATGGATTACCTGCTGCGCGTGCACGTGGAAGACATGGAGCATTTTTCGCGCTTCATGATGGCGACCCTGTTGCGCCATCCGGCCGTGCTGGACGTGAAATCGAGCTTTGCCCTGCAGCGTATCAAGGATACGACCGCCCTGCCCTTATTGTGACGGCGGTTCCTGGGGCTTTTTCTTGCGCCCCGGCAGGCTGTCCCACAGCTTGGACGCGGCGCGCGCATTGGCCTTGAAGGTGTAGTCGAACATGGCGAACTGTTCCTGCACCGCTTCCTGCAGCATGCTGCTGGGGTTGGGCGGCAGCAATTTTAGATAGGCATCGGCTTCGCCATACTCTCGCTGGATTTCCATGCCCGCCTTCTTGGCGATATGCATCATCGTCTTGTTGGACGACAAGCAATGCATGTACAGCGTATCGACATCGTTGTTGCGGCAGTGAATCGCCGCCCGCTCGAACAGCTTCGAGCCCACGCCCATGCCGCGCATCGATTTCGACACCGACACGCCGAACTCGGCCACCTGCTCCTTGGTCGTCACCACGCTTTTCGCGGGCGACTTGTCTTTCGGCGCAAACGCCAGGTGGCCCACGCCGACCAGCTTGAAGGTGCTGCTGTAGACGCCGTAGACCATATCGCGCGAAAAATCCATCTTCTGCACATATTGCGCCACCAGCTCGTCGGGCAGGGAACTGCCGAAGCGCAGCAGGCGGTCGCTCTTTTCCAGCGACAAGAAGTGTTTCATCATCCGGCGCCGGTCGCGCTCGTGCAGCTGCTTGACCAGCACCGCCGGACGCGCATCACCGGTTTTTTGCAGCCAGCGGCGAAACGGATTCTGGAACAGTTTCGGCAGGGTCATGGCACTTCCCGGCTGCTGATCACGTTGCTGACGGCTTCCACGCGCGCGGCATGAATGACTTGCGGGATACGTCTCGGTTCCTGTGCGCAGCCCAGCGCCAGCGCACCCGCATCGACGCCGCGCACGGCCGCCAGCATCGCTTGCAGCCAGGCGGACTGCGGAAAAGCCCGGTCCCGAGTCACTCGCGCAGCACATTCGACCGCCTGCAGCATCTGCACAAAACGCTGCGGCTTGCGCAGGCCGTCGCAGCGCTCGCACAAACTGACCAGTTCTTCCGCGCTCAAGGCCAGCGCATTTTCGATAACAAGCTGCTCGCGCGCCGCCATCACCGCCAGCTCGCGGCAGTCGTTCGGCACGCGCAGGCGCTCGCCCAATGTATTGATGTGTACCACCGGCACCGCCAGCATCAGCACGGCAAAGCGCACGCACAGTTCATGGCCTTCGGCGGCTGCGCGGTCGATCACCTGCAACAGACGGTCATTGACGGTCAGCTCGGGCAGTATGCGCGCCAGGGCGCCGCAGTCCTGCAGCACCGTCAGCATGCGCGACGGCTGCGCTTCCATCAAGCCCTTCGCCACCTCCTGCCAGACGCGCTCGGCCACCAGCGCATCGACTTCGCCCTGCGCCACCATGCCGCGCATCAGCGCCAGGGTAGCGGGCGCCACCGTAAAATCGCCGAAGCGGGCGGCAAAGCGGGCCAGGCGCAGCACGCGCACCGGGTCTTCGCCAAAGGCGTCGGAGACGTGCCTGAACACTTTATTATGGATATCGTCGACGCCGCCAAACGGATCGCTCAACTGGCCGTCTTCGTCGCGGGCAATCGCATTGATGGTCAGATCGCGCCGCACCAGGTCGTCTTCCAGCGACACGTCGGGCGCCGCATGGAAGACAAAGCCCCGGTAGCCGGGCGCCGTCTTGCGCTCGGTGCGGGCCAGTGCGTATTCCTCCTGGGTCTGCGGGTGCAGGAACACAGGAAAATCCTTGCCGACCGGCCGGAAGCCCTTGCGCAGCATCTGCTCCGGCGTGGCGCCCACCACCACATGGTCATGGTCCTTGACCGGCAAGCCCAGCAAGGCGTCGCGCACGGCGCCGCCGACCGTATAAATCTTCATCTCAGGCACAGTCCCGCTTAATCCGGCAAATCGGCATCATGCTTGGCCGCCACTTCCGTCTCGGCCAGCGCTTCCGTGATCCAGCGTGCCACGGCCGGGTGCGCCTGCACGCGCTCGCAATACGCGTTCAGGGCTGGCGCCAGCGACACGCCATAGGTACGGAAGCGCATTACGACGGGCGCGAAATAGGCGTCGGCAATCGAGAACTCGCCGAACAGGAACTGATGGTGGCCGAAACGCGACAGGCACTCTTCCCAGATTTCGCTGATGCGGCCGATATCGGCCTGGGCACCCGGCGTGCGGCCTCGGCCCGGCAGGTGCGCCTTGATATGCATGGACATATCGTTGCGCAGGTCCGTAAAACCCGAATGCATTTCGGCGCAGATGCAGCGTGCCATGGCGCGCGCGGCCACGTCCTGCGGCCACAGGTGTTTGTCCGGAAACTGTTCGGCCAGGTATTCGCAAATGGCCAGGCTGTCCCAGATGGTGATCTCGCCGGCCAGCAGCACGGGTACGCGGCCGCAGGCCGAATATTCGGCGATCTTGCTCGACGTATCTTTCTGGTCGAGCAGCACGCGTACTTCCTGGAACGCAATGCCGAAGGCGTGCAGCGCCACCCACGGCCGCATCGACCAGGACGAATAATTCTTGTTGCCGATAATAAGGGTCAGGCCGGGCTCGCGCGCGCTGGACAGGGCTTGCTTCAGGCTGGGGTCAAGGACGGTGGTTTGCATGATCGGCTGTCGGTTAGTGAGATTAAGGCAAATCGGCGGCAATCGCGCTGTTTTTCGGACCCACCGTACCCAGGCGGGCCTTCAGCGACTGCGGGCTCTTTTCAAACAGGGCCGCATAATAAGTGGCGTTGGACATCACGTTTTTCACGTAGGTGCGCGTTTCCGTGTACGGAATGGTTTCGGCAAACACGGCCCCTTCCAGCGGGCGCGTCATGGTGGCGCGCCAGATGCGCAGCCGGCCCGGGCCGGCGTTATAGGCGGCGCTGGCCAGCACTTGCGAGCCATCGAGGCCACCCAATACCATGTTCAGGTAATTGGTACCCAGCAACACGTTGGTGCGCACATCGCTGAGCGTTTCCGTGACGAAATCGCTCAAGCCGATCTTCTTGGCCACATAGCGGGCCGTCGACGGCATCACCTGCATCAGGCCGGAAGCGCCCACATGCGACTGGGCATCCATGATAAAGCGCGATTCCTGGCGGATCAGGCCATACACCCAGGCCTTGTCCAGGCCCAGGGTCTGCGTGGCCGGATGCATCACGTCGTCGTGCGGCGTCGGGTAGCGCTGCGTATAGTCCACTTCCAGGCGCGTGCGGTCCGAGGTGTTGACCATGCGGTCGAGCACATTGTTCTGGCGCGCAAATTCGGCGGCCGCCAGGTGCTGGCGGTCCGTCATCGAGCGCAATTCCCAGTTCCATTCGCGCGTACCCTCGAAACGCAGGCGCATATTGAAAAATTTCAGCGCGCGCTGCAGGCCCGGATTGGCGGCCATGGCGGCGATTTCCGCCGGGCTGACCGGCTGGCCCGGTGGCGGCAGCACCAGATGGTTGCCCAGCTCTTCATTGGCCAGCAAGCCATAGAAATTCGACTGGTCATTGATGCTGCGGTACAGCTTGTCGGCCTGGGCGTTGGCACGGCCCGGGGTTTCCGCCTGCAAGGAGCGCGCCAGCCAGTAGACCCAGGCCGGGTCCTGGCGCAGGGACGTCGGCATGGCCTGGATGGTCGATTTCACCAGCGGCCAGTTGCCTTCACGCAGGGCGATCCTTGTCTTCCACTGCAGTTGTTCCTGGGTCAGCGGCGCACCGCTGGACTTCTGCCAGTATTCCAGCGCTTCCGGCGCCAGCGAATACGAGGCCTGCAAGGCCAGGCTGGCCCAGCCTATCGCCTGTTCCTGCGCCGTCAGCCGGGACAGGTTTTTTTGCAGCGCCACCACGCCCAGTTTCAGCGTGCTCCTGGCCATGCGGCCCACGGCCACCAGGTACATTTCATGGTCGGCACGGCTGTCGCCCGGGCCCTTGGCCAGCACCAGCGCCGGCAGGTCGATCGCCTGCGCCATTTTCGCGTCCGAGGCGCCCAGCAGCAGCGCGATGCGGCGCGCCGGGCCGGTGGCGTTGCTCTGGCCGGCCAGGCGGATCTGCGCCCATAAATCGTTGCTGTCGAACTGCCCGCTTTGCGCCAGCGCCGTGATCAGGCTGCCACACGCTTCGCCATAACCGGGCGGCGAGAGCAACAGGTTGCGCGCCTCGTCCGCCACTTTCTGGCCCTTGGCCACGCGCGACATCAGCGCATAGCATTTCAGCTGGGTATCGTCATCGAGCGCGAACTGCGGATATTGTTCATCGAAAATCACCCAGTTGCGCTGGCGGCCCAGTTCCAGCAGCCAGTCGTTGCGGAAACGGTCGGCGATCGCGCTGCCCTTGTAGCGGGCCAGGTAATCGCGAAATTGCGCTTCGGAGAGCTGCCGGATGCGCGGTTTCAGCCGATAATAGTCGACATAGGAGGGCACCTGGTAATTGGCCAGGCGGCCGGCATAAAAATCGACCTTCTCGAGATCGTCCTTGCGCGCGGCGTCGCGCAGCAGCAGGAAAGCGTCATCTTCGCTGCGCGTATCGGGGACGGCCGGATTGACTGGGGTGGCGGCCTGGGCAAATGCGGCCAGGGGTGTGAAGGCGGATGCAACACACAGCATCGTACCGGCAATCCATTTCAGTGGGGAAATCAATGTACGACTCTCAATGTAGGCTTGATGGTGATATGAATAGCGACCCTAGAATAACATGCGATCCGGCCAGCTCGCCACCCATTGCTCTACAGGAAAAGGCCAGCCTGCGCAAAGCCCTGCTGGCGACCCGCCGCGCCCTGCCCGAAGCCGTCCGTAGGCAGTGGGATGCGGCCATCGCACAGCGCCTGCTGGCATGGTGTGCAACTGAAAACATTGCCGAACTTGCCGTCTACTGGCCCCTCCATGGCGAACCCGACCTGCATGCCGCCTACGCCGAACTCAACACGCGTGGCGTGGCATTGAGCCTGCCGGTGGTACTGGAAAAGCATGCGCCGCTGGCGTTTACAAGCTGGACGCCGGGCGAGCTCATGGTCAAGGACGGCATGGGCGTGGCCGTGCCGGCCGAGCTGCGCTTGCGGACCGCCCCGGCGACCCTGCTGGTACCGTGCCTGGGTTTCAATCCGGAGCGCTACCGGCTCGGTTATGGCGGCGGTTACTATGACCGCACGCTGGAACAGGCGCCGCGCCCGCGTACCCTGGGCATCGCCTATGGCTGCCTGCAGGCGCAGTTTGCCAGCGGCCCATATGACATCGCCCTCGATCACATCGTGACCGAGGGCGATCTGCTCTGAAGAAATCAGAACGGGATTACTTGACCAGCCGCTGCCACAAGGCGGTGGTGGGCGCCGCCTGGTTCATGCTATAGAAATGCAAGCCCGGCGCGCCGCCTTCGAGCAGGCGTTCGCACAAGCCGGTCACCACGTCCAGACCAAACGCCTTGATCGAGGCGCTGTCATCGCCAAAGCTGGCCAGTTTCAAGCGCACCCAGCGTGGAATTTCCGCGCCGCACATATCCGAAAAGCGCATCAGCTGCGTGTAGTTCGTGATCGGCATGATGCCGGCCACGATGGGCACGTTGATGCCCAGCTTCTGGGTCTGCTCGACAAACTGGAAATACGCGTCGGCATTGTAGAAGTACTGGGTAATCGCCGCATCGGCGCCGGCCTGCACCTTGCGCGCAAACGCCTGCAGGTCGTCCTGCGGCGAACGCGCCTGCGGGTGCACTTCGGGATAGGCCGCCACTTCGATATGGAAATGGTCGCCCGTCTCGGTACGGATGAATTCCACCAGTTCGTTGGCATAACGGAACTCGCCCGAGGCGCCATAGCCGCTCGGCAAGTCGCCACGCAAGGCGACGATGCGGCTCACGCCAGCGGCCTTGAAGTCGGCCAGCACGGCGCGAATCGACTCGCGCGAACCGCCGACGCAGGACAGGTGCGGTGCGGCTTCTTCGCCGGCCGCCAGGATCTCGCGCACGGTGTCCAGCGTGCCCTGCTGCGTGGTGCCGCCGGCGCCGAAGGTCACCGAAAAATACTTCGGCTGCAATTCGGACAGCTTGGCGCGCGTGACGCGCAATTTTTCCGCCCCTTCCGGGGTTTTCGGCGGGAAAAACTCAATACTGAAGTTATGGGTTGCCATCGCTTTTACTCAAAAGTAAGGTCGACAAGGCCCAGGAAATGATGCTGTACAGAATGGCGCCACCCACGGCCGACCAGAAACTGGCGACATGGAAGCCATCGACCACTTGCGCCACCAGCCAGAACAGGAAGCCGTTGATAATCAGGATAAACAATCCCAGCGACAAGAATGTTACCGGCAAGGTCAGCAGGACCAGCAAGGGACGGATCAGCGCATTGACCAGCCCCAGCAAGGCAGCGGCCAGCAGCGCAGTCCAGCCGCTGCTCATGGTGATCGAATGCATCAGGTAAGGCACGGCAAACAAGGCTGCCGCATTGATAAACCAGATCAGAAGCAAGCGCATTTCTTTAGCCTGTCAAAAGAAGAGTCAGGCCGGCGGCGGGCGCCGGCCCCGGGAGGGTGATGTACAGCCCAACCTACCGATTAGTAGCGGTAGTGTTCCGGCTTGTAAGGGCCTTCTTGACGCACGCCGATGTAAGCAGCTTGCTCTTCAGTCAGTTCCGTCAGCTGTGCATTCAACTTTTTGAGTTGCAGGCGCGCGACTTTTTCATCGAGGTGTTTCGGCAAGGTGTAGACGCCGACCGGGTAGTTGGCCGTGTTGGCGTACAGTTCGATCTGGGCGATCGTCTGGTTGGCGAACGACGAACTCATCACGTACGACGGGTGACCGGTACCGCAACCGAGGTTGACCAGGCGGCCTTCGGCCAGCAGGATGATGCGGCGGCCCGACGGGAAGATGATGTGGTCGACTTGCGGCTTGATGTTTTCCCACTCGTATTGCTTGAGCGAGGCGACGTCGATTTCATTGTCGAAGTGACCAATGTTGCAGACGATGGCCTGGTCTTTCATGCGCGTCAGGTGATCGTGCGTCAGGATATGGTAGTTGCCGGTGCAGGTGACAAAGATGTCGCCGTGTTCGCAGGCGTAATCCATGGTCACCACGCGGTAGCCTTCCATCGCCGCCTGCAGGGCGCAGATCGGATCGACTTCCGTCACCCATACTTGCGCCGACAGCGCGCGCATGGCCTGGGCCGAACCCTTGCCGACGTCGCCATAACCGGCGATCACGGCAACCTTGCCGGCGATCATCACGTCGGTGGCGCGCTTGATGCCGTCGACCAGCGATTCGCGGCAGCCGTACAGATTGTCGAATTTCGACTTGGTGACGGAGTCGTTGACGTTGATCGCAGGGAAGGCCAGCTTGCCTTCTTTATGCATCTGGTACAGGCGGTGCACGCCGGTGGTGGTTTCTTCGGTCACGCCGAGGATTTCCGGCAGGCGCTTCGAGTACCAGGTGGCATCGACGGCCAGGCGCTGCTTGATCGAGTTGTACAGGCAGATCTCTTCTTCCGAGGTCGGGTTCGACAGCACGGAAGCATCGCTCTCGGCGCGCACGCCCAGGTGCAGCAGCAGGGTCGCGTCGCCGCCATCGTCGAGGATCATGTTCGAGTAGACCGCCTTGCCGTCGACCGAAGGCCATTCGAAGATGCGGTGCGTGTATTCCCAGTAGTCGTCCAGCGACTCGCCCTTGACGGCGAATACCGGCGTGCCGGCGGCGGCGATGGCGGCGGCGGCGTGGTCTTGCGTGGAATAGATGTTGCACGACGCCCAGCGCACTTGCGCGCCCAGTGCTTCCAGGGTCTGGATCAGCACGGCGGTCTGGATGGTCATGTGGATGGAACCGGTGATGCGCGCGCCCTTCAATGGCTGCGCTGCCGCGAATTCCTCGCGGATGGCCATCAGGCCAGGCATTTCCGTTTCAGCAATCTTGATTTCTTTGTCGCCCCATGCGGCCAAGGTGATATCGGCGATGGTGTAGTCGTGTTGCGATTTGAGTACGGCGTTCATCACGCCCTCCTTTCAGTTGTGAAAAAGGTACGTGAGCGCAGTTGCAGGATATTCCGAGCCTGGCGAATTTCTTCGTCGCAACGCTCCTCGGACGCCGGATTTTAACATTGTCAAGGTCGGCGCGCCAATCAAATTCGCGCCACTTGTCAGACTGCAATGCCAGCACCCAAGTCGCCAGCACTGGCTCTCGGGCCAAGCGTGGCCGAAAAATGTCGAGGGCAAGGCGCAGCGACGCAGACAGTACGAATGTACGGCAAGGAAGCTGCAACGCCGCCATCGGCATTTTCTCGGGCCTGCGTCTCCGGCCCGCTGGATTTAACGTCGAAAGCACCCCAAAGCAAGTGCTCTCTCACGCATTGAAAGGGCTTTACTTCAGGCCAGCCGCATCACGCAACAGGGCGACCTTGTCGGTACGCTCCCACGTGAATTCCGGCTCTTCGCGGCCGAAGTGGCCGTAGGCGGCGCTCTTCTGGTAGATCGGGCGCAGCAGGTCCAGCATCTGCACGATGCCTTTCGGACGCAGGTCAAAGTGAGCCAGCACCAGTTTCGCGATTTCCGCGTCGGGAATCACGCCCGTGCCTTCGGTATAGACGGTGATATTGATCGGCTTGGCCACGCCGATGGCGTAGCTGACCTGCACCTGGCACTGGCGCGCCAGGCCGGCGGCGACGATGTTTTTCGCCACGTAGCGGGCGGCGTAGGCGGCCGAACGGTCGACTTTCGAGGGGTCCTTGCCCGAGAACGCGCCGCCGCCGTGCGGGGCCGCGCCACCGTAGGTGTCGACGATGATCTTGCGGCCGGTCAGGCCACAATCGCCTTGCGGGCCGCCGATGACGAAGCGGCCGGTCGGGTTGACGAGGAATTTGGTTTCCGTCAGCCACTCGCGCGGCAAAATCGGCTTGATGATTTCCTCGATCACGGCTTCTTCGATCTGCGCATGCGTCATTTCCGGCGCATGCTGGGTCGACAGCACCACCGTGTGCACGCCGACAGGGCGGCCGTCGACATAGCGCAAGGTCACTTGCGATTTCGCGTCCGGACGCAGCCATGGCAGGCGGCCATCCTTGCGCAATTGCGACTGGCGCTCGACCAGACGGTGCGCGTAGTGGATGGCGGCGGGCATCAGCTCGGCCGTTTCATCGCAGGCGTAGCCGAACATCAGGCCCTGGTCGCCGGCGCCCTGGTCGAGGTCGATGCCGGCACCTTCATCGACGCCTTGCGCGATGTCCGGCGACTGCTTGTCGTAGGCCACCAGCACGGCGCAACCCTTGTAGTCGATGCCGTATTCGGTGTTGTCGTAACCGATGCGTTTGATGGTCTCGCGCGCAACTTGAATATAATCCACATTGGCGTGGGTGGTAATTTCACCCGCCAGCACCACCAGGCCGGTGTTGCACAGCGTTTCGGCGGCCACGCGGGCGTTCGGGTCCTGGGTCAGGATGGCGTCGAGAATGGCGTCGGAAATTTGATCGGCAACCTTGTCGGGGTGGCCTTCCGAGACGGATTCGGACGTGAAGAGATAATCGTTGGACATGCAAGCTCCTGTTTACTATGTGAATGTTCTGTCGCAGTAAAGAGGATTTGCCTGCGACGCTTTAGCGATATTTATATTCCGCTTCGCAAGTTGTCTATTAACTCAGCGGATACTACAACGTGGTATTTTACGCTTCTTAAAAAATTTTGGCAGTGCAACACGCCATACTTTAGAAACAGATCATTCATGCTCGTCCCCATCTTCCGCTTTTTATCGCTGTTTCCCCTGCCCTTTCTGCATGCGCTTGGCGCTGCGATGGGCTGGGTGATTTACGCCATTTCACCGTCCTACCGCCGCCGCATGCGCGAGAACATGCAAGGTGCGGGGTTTTCGCAACACTTGCATGCGGCCGTGGCCGAAGCGGGCAAGAGCGTGCTGGAACTGCCCTTTATCTGGTGCGCGCCAGCCGAACGCGTGGCGCGCCATGCGACGGTGGAAAACTGGGAACTGGTCGAGCGGGCGCTGGCGCATGGCCGCGGCATCGTGTTCCTGACGCCTCACCTGGGCTGCTTTGAAATCGTCGCCCAGCAGATCGCCCTGCGCACGGCGCTGACCGTGATGTACCGCCCGCCCAAGCGCGCCGCGCTGAAACCGCTGATCGAAGGCGCGCGCGCGCGTGAAAACCTGATGCTGGCGCCGGCCAATATGTCGGGCGTGCGCATCTTTGCCAAATGTCTGAAAAAAGGCCAGCCGATCGGCCTGCTGCCCGACCAGGTGCCGCAGGAAGGCGAAGGCGTGTGGGCCGAGTTCTTTGGCCGCCAGGCCTACACCATGACCCTGCCGGCCAAGCTGGCGCAGATGGGCGGCGCCGAAGTGATCATCACCTATGCCGAGCGCCTGCCGGGCGGACGCGGCTACCGCGTGCACTTCGTGCCGTTTACGGAGTCGCTCGACGGCAGTTCGGCCGAACAGGCGCGCACCATCAATGCCGCGATGGAACAACTGATCGCGCGCAGCCCGGCCCAGTACCTGTGGAGCTACAACCGCTTCAAGGTGCCGCGCGGCGCACCGCCGCCGACCGCCAGGCCACCGGCGGCGGCCACGGACGGAGCACCATCATGAGGCTGCTGATCGGCTTCATGTGGCTGCTGCACTGGCTGCCGCTGCCCATCCTGGGCCGCTTCGGCGCCGGCATCGGCAATATTTTGTTCCTGGTCATGGGGCCGCGGCGCGAGATCGCCCTGACCAACTTGCGCCTGTGCATGCCGGAACTGACGGAACAACAGCGGCGAACCCTGGCGCGCCAGCATTTCCAGGCCTATTCGCGCAGCGTGTGGGAACGCAGCATTTTGTGGTGGGCCTCGGAAGCGCGCCTGAACCGCCTGATCAAAAAGGTGCCGGCGTTTCCCGGCCAGCAGATCACCAGCAAGCCGACCATTTTGCTGTGTCCGCATTTTGTCTGCCTGGATGTGGCTGGCGCCGCCACCGCGATGGAAATCGAAGCGTCGTCGATGTATGTGCAGCAAAAGAACGCCGTGTTCGACAAGGCCTTGCGCGATGGCCGCTCGCGCTTCAAGCCATCGCGGCTGTTTACGCGCCAGGACGGCATCAAGACCATCTTGCGCGCGCTGCGCGACGGCCTGCCCTATTTCATGCTGCCGGACATGGATTTCGGTGAAAAAGACGCCGAGTTCGTGCCCTTCTTCGGCGTGCCGGCCGCCACCCTGACGGCCACCGCGCGCCTGGCGATGGCGGCCCGCGCGCAGGTGATCCCCGTGATCGCCACCTTTTTACCCAATTACCAGGGCTGGCAGGTGACCTATTACCCGGCCTGGGACGATTATCCGGGCGATGACATCACGGCCGCCACGCGCCGCATGAACGAATTCATCGAGGAGCGCGTGCGCGAGGCGCCGGCCGAATATTTCTGGACCCACAAACGCTTCAAGACGCGTCCCGCAGGCGAAGCCTCGTTCTATCACCAGCAAAAACCAGACTGAACAGCATGAAACTGAACTTTACCAAGATGCACGGCGCCGGCAATGACTTCATCGTCATCGACGCCATCAGCCAGCAGATCGATTTCACGCCGGCACAATGGCAGCGTCTGGCCGACCGCCGTTTCGGCATCGGCGCCGACCAGATCCTGGTGGTGGAAAAAGCCCGCCTGCCCGGCTGCGACTTCCGCTACCGCATCTACAACAACGATGGCGGCGAAGTGGAACAGTGCGGCAACGGCGCGCGCGCGTTTGTCAAATTCGTCAGCGAAAAAGGCTTGTCCGCCAAAAGCAGCATCAGCGTGGAAACCATGGCCGGCGTGATCGCGCCACGCCTGGAACTCGACGGCAGCATTACGGTCGACATGGGCGCGCCGGTGCTGGAACCTGCGCTGGTGCCGTTCGATGCCAGCGGCCTGGATGGCGTGCAGCAAGGCGACGACACCATCTGGCCGCTGGACCTGGCGCTGCCGGGGCAGGATGCCACGGTGCTGGTGTCGGTGGTATCGATGGGCAACCCGCACGCGGTGCAGGTGGTCGGCGATGTCGATGCCGAGTCGCTGGAGCTGTCCGGCCCCCTGATCGAACACCATCCACGCTTTCCGCGCAGGGTCAACGCCGGCTACATGCAGGTGATCGACCGCCATCATGTGAAGTTGCGCGTGTATGAACGGGGCGCCGGCGAAACCCTGGCCTGCGGCACCGGCGCCTGCGCCGCCGCCGTGGCCGGCATCTTGCGCGGCCTGCTCGACTCGCCCGTGCGCATCAGCGCGCGCGGCGGTGAACTGTCGATCGCCTGGCAAGGACCGGGCCAGCCGGTCCTGATGACAGGGCCGGCGGTGACGGTTTTCGAAGGCCAGATCGAGGTGTAAATTCAGGCCGCCAGGAACTGCTGTTCCGGCGGCGCGTCGAGTTCCGCCAGATAGCATTTCAGGCGGTACAGGCGCTGCCGGTAATTGCCCTCCGGGCCGTCGATACCGCAATCGACGCGCTCGAACACGCGCAGCACCTGGTCCAGCACCTGGCGTTCCTGCGCCGAGCGGATCAGCACCAGGCGCCGCTTGCCGCGGCCATGCGTGGCGCTGATATCGATCAGCAAACAATGCCCCTGGTCGGCCGCATGCACGTCGAGCAGCAGCGCTTCGGCGCGCGTCAGGTGAAAGCAGCACGCCAGCGCCATGCGCCCTGCCAGCAAAGGCTGGCTTTGATCGAGTTCGCGCCTGAGCGCAGGGCTGTGCGCGCCGGCAAACTGGCCCCACTCGCCCGGCTCGGCGCGCGGCGCGATTTTCGCCAGCACCGCTTCGGCCTCGCCGCTGCCTTGCGACTGTGCCTGCAACAGCCAGTAGGCGGCGCGCACGTCGCTGTTGATGCCTTCGCGGCGGTTACGCCAGGCGTGCATGCCGCATTCGAGCTGGGCCGGTCCGTGGCCCAGGTCGGCTGCCCGCTCCAGGCAGCAATGCGCTTCGACCACATTACGCTGGGAAAATTCGGGTTTGGTATAAATGCGCGACAGCACGAACCAGGCTTCGGCCAGGCCCTGTTCGCCGGCTTGCGTCAGCCAGCGCACGGCACGCTTGAAATTGGCCGCGCCGTTGCGCGCGGCCAATTTGCGGCCATGGGCGTCCATGCGCGCATAACCGAGGCCCAGTTCCAGCTGCGAGGCCCGGTCGCCAGCATGCGCCGCCAGCTCGCAGCACTGCCAGCTCTCGGTGCCGCCGGTGGGCGCCAGCGCCTGCGCGCAGCGCGACAAGAGCAATACTTGCCCTGGCGTCAAGCTGATGCTGCGCGCGCCATGGATCGCCTGGCGCTGCAACAATTCCCGCGCCAGCGGCATCGCATGCGTGAGGAAGCCGGCCTGGTCGCCCGACAGCCAGGCCTGCTCCAGCCAGGCGTCGCCGCCGCGCTGTTGCGCCTGGTCCTGCGCGCCATCCTGCCGCGACAGCAGCCACAGCGCATCGGGCAAACCGGCCCGGGCGGCCGCTTCCAGCCCCAGCCGGGCCTTGGCGCGCACCGCCTCGCAGTGGTTGGCGCAGTCGGCCAGCACCAGTTGCGCCAGCACCAGGCCGGCTTGCGCCAGGCCGGCATCAAACGCCTGTTGATAATAGGGGATGAGTGCCTTGGCCGCCGCTTGCGCCAGCTCGAAAGGCACATGCGTGCCGATCAACAAGCACGCTTCCTCGCTGCCTTCCTGCGCCGCGCGCGCCAGCCAATGCAAGGCCGTCGGCACGCTTTTCGGCACGCCGTGGCCAAACAGATACACTCTTCCCAGCGCCAGTTGGCAAACGACGTCGCCCGCACGCGCTCCCTTGATCAATCCTAAAATTTCGCGATTTGCCATCGATTCTCTATATTGAGTCAATGATTCTAATAATCTGCTGTCTCCTGGCTTGCTACGGCACGGCGCGTCCAAAAACGCTGTCATGTCATGCAAACTGTTACATAGTGTAACTTCCTTGCGTGCCAAATCCGCTACGGGACAAAGGAAAATTGATTAGACACAATATTTTCTTCGCTTGCGCGCAGCCCCGACGGCATCAATGATGGCGCGGCAAGAGGGAGCGACAGCACTTATTCGCACACACGGCAAAAACCCGGCGTTACGAAAATACAACAGCGCAGGCTGCTTGCCAGGCTTTCCACCAATTTTTTCATCCATATTTGACCAATCCCACACGTGCGCCGCGCCGAGGACTTAAGGTTGACTCATCGAAACGCGGCAATCAGCGCCTTTCACTCTGCTCGGATCTCTGACGGAAACCACTTTAACTAGGGAAAAAGACATGAAAAAATCACTCGTTGCCCTCGCACTGTTCGGCGCCTTTGCCGCCACTGCGCAAGCACAATCGTCCGTGCAAATCTACGGCACCATCGATGCCGGCCTGGGCAAGACGACCGGTTCAAGCGCAGCCGTCACCAAGCGCGACAACAACAAACTGGGTTTCAAGGGTACGGAAGATCTGGGCAATGGCCTGAAAGCTATTTTCCAACTGGAAATTCGCTATGAATCCGACACCGGCACGCTGGAAAGCAACAGCCGTCCGCTGTTCCAGGGTCAAAGCCGCGTCGGCCTGCAAGGCGACTTCGGTACCGTCCGCCTGGGCCGTGGCCTGACCGCCTTCCAGGAGTCGGTCACCGCGTTCGAACCATGGTCGGGCATGCCGACGAAAGCCGGCTTCCAGACCGACCTGCAAGTAGCTGGCTACACCAGTGATCCGCTGAGCGCGCCAGGCAACTCGCAAAACCGTTTCTCGAACGCCGTGTTCTACAACTCGCCAGTGTTCAGCGGTTTCCAGTTCAACGCCACCGTCGCCGCCAAGGAAGCGAACAGCAACGCTATCGTCAATACCTCAGTACGCAACCTGATCAGCAACCCGAACGGCAACTTCGCCGTGCCAGCCAACGTCGTTCCAGCATCGAACCCGTACTCGATGTCGCTCACCTATAACTACGGCCAGTTCGCTGCCATGGGCGCCTACGAGCGTAATGGTTTGCAAGCCAAACTCTGGTCGGTTGCAGCATCGTTCAACGTGGCGCCAGAACTGAAACTGATGGCGTCGTACCAGAATCAGGATGACGGCAACTTCAAGATCGTCAATACCGATACCAAGGCATGGGTATTGGGCATGAACTATGACGTGGGCCCTGGCAAGATTCGTGCTGGTTACGGTCAGAAAACGCCAGACGGCGTGGTCAAGACCAAACAGGCATCGCTGGGCTATGACTACAATCTGTCGAAACGCACCTACGTCTACGCTGATATTTCGAACAAGAAACTGGCCAACTACTCGGCCGTCGGCGGCGTCTATTCCGGCAACTATAATGTTTCGCGCACCGACAATTACGTCGGCATCGGCTTGCATCACAACTTCTGATGACCTGAGCCGCCACGCCTGACCGGCGGCAGGGACATGGAATACAAAGCGGCATGGGCAACCATGCCGCTTTTTTCATGGCCGCGCGCTGTTGAACCGTATCACGGCGCGCTGTCGGTTAGAATCAGGCGATTTCCATGACTACTGATTGCATCCATCAATGACCGCACCACTCGACTCAAGCACCGTCGCCCAGTATCTGAGCGAGCATCCGAACTTTTTCGAAGAACACACCAGCCTGCTCGGTGAGGTCAAGCTGAGCAGCCCGATCACGGGCCGCACCATCTCGCTGCAGGAACGCCAGATGGAAGTGATGCGCGACAAGTACAAGGCGCTCGAGCTGCGCATGTCCAACCTCAGCCGCGTGGCCCAGGAAAACGGCGCCATCGCCAATAAATTCCACGGCTGGAACCAGGCCATGTTGCAGGTGCGCGAAGACGGCGCCATGCCGCGCGTGCTGGTCGACGCCCTGCAAAGCCATTTCGACGTGCCCCACGCCAGCCTGCGGCTGTGGCAGCTGGCGCCCGACTTCGCCGACGCCTGGTATGCCCAGGACGTGACGGCCGATGTGCGCATGTTCGCCAATGGCCTGCAAACCCCGTATTGCGGCAGCAACCGCGATTTCGAAGCCGTGCACTGGCTGCAGTCGGACAAGATCGCATCAACCGTGATGATCGCCTTGCGTGCGCCGGGCGGCAGCGGCACCTTCGGCCTGCTGGTGCTGGGCTCGCCCGACAGCGAGCGGTTTACCGCCAGCATGGGCACCGATTTCCTGGTGCATATCGGCGCCACCGCCAGCGCCGCGCTGGCCGCCTTGCGCGCCACGCCGTAACACGCCATGAGCCTGTCGCGCAGCAAGGCCGAGTGGCTGGACGCCTGGCTGGCCCAGCTGGCAACCCAGCGCAAGCTGTCGCCGCACACCGTGGCGGCCTACGGGCGCGACCTGCGCGAATTGCTGGCGCTGAGCGGCGATCTAGCCTGGCAGGCGCTGGCGCATCAGGAAGTGCGCCGCTATACCTCGAAACTGCACGCCAGCGGCCTGGAGCCGCGCTCGATCGCCCGCAAGCTGTCGTCCTGGCGCGGCTTTTTCGACTGGCTGGCCGGCGAGACGGCGATAGCCGCCAATCCGGTCGACGGCATCCGCGCGCCAAAACGGTCAAAAACCTTGCCGAAAGCCCTGTCGGTGGACGACGCTGTGCGCCTGGTCGCGCCCGCGCCGCACCAGGAGGGCAAGGCGGAGCTTGAAGAACTGTGCAGCCGCGCCATGTTCGAACTGCTGTATTCGAGCGGCCTGCGCGTGTCCGAGCTGACCAGCCTCGACACCCATTACCGCAAGGCCGACGCGCATGGTCCTGTGTCGCTGGGCTGGGTCGACATGGCCAGCTTCGAAGTGGTGGTCACCGGCAAGGGCGACAAGATGCGCAAGGTGCCTGTCGGCAAGGCCGCCCTGGTGGCCCTGTCAAGCTGGCTGGCGGTGCGCCCGCCCCCGCTCGACGGCAGCGCGGCGCTGTTCCTGAGCACGCGCGGCACGCGCATCTCGCCGCGCGTGCTGCAGTTGCGCCTGAAAGCCCATGCGCTGGCCACCGGCATTCCCGCCAATGTGCATCCGCACGTGCTGCGCCACTCGTTCGCCTCGCATGTGCTGCAATCGTCGGGCGACCTGCGCGCGGTGCAGGAAATGCTGGGGCACTCGAGCATCACTTCGACCCAGGTCTATACGGCGCTCGACTTCCAGCATCTGTCGGAGGTGTACGACAAGACGCATCCGCGCGCCAAGGTCAAATAGCGGGCCGCCAGTTGCTGGTGTGATCCATATCAAGCCGATTCCGCCGCATTTGCAAGCATTTGTAAAATTCCGGCATAATCGTCCGGATACGCCCGCTGGCAGGCGGCAACACCGACTCACCGCACAGGTACTCTACATGGCAATGATCCCCGCTACCATCCTCACCGGCTTTTTGGGCGCCGGCAAAACCACTTTGTTGAATCGCATCTTGCAGGAAGACCACGGCATGCGCATCGCCGTGATCGAAAATGAATTTGGCCAGGAAAACATCGACAATGAAATCCTGGTGCAGGACAGTAGCGAACAGATCATTGAAATGAACAACGGCTGCATCTGCTGCACCGTGCGCGGCGACCTGATCGTGGCGCTGACGGCGCTGGCGCAAAAGCGCGATGCGGGCACCTTGTCGTTCGACCGCGTCGTCATCGAAACAACGGGCCTGGCCAATCCGGGCCCGGTGGCGCAGACTTTTTTTGTCGATGAAGAGGTGGGCAGCCATTACATGCTGGACGCCATCATCACCGTGGTCGACGCGCGCCACGCGATGCAGCAACTGGACGATTACGAGGAAGCGCAGCGGCAAGTGGGCTTTGCCGACAAGCTGCTGCTGTCGAAAACCGACCTGGTCAACGTAGACGAGCTGGACATCCTGAGCCGCCGCCTGAAACGCATCAATCCGCGCGCGCCGATAGCCAAAGTCGATTTCGGCCGCGCGCCGCTGGCCGAAGTGCTCGACATCCGCGGCTTCAACCTGAACGAAAAGCTGGAACTGGATCCGGATTTCCTGGCCACCGAAACGGCGCACGTCCATGATCACGACCATCCTCACGACCATGGGCATGGGCACGCGCATGATGAACACAAGCATGAGCACGGCGACGCCTGCGCCACCGATTGCGGCCATGCCGACCACCACCATGCCCATCACAGCGATGATATCGCCGCCTTTGTCTTCAAGAGCACGCAACCGTTCGACAGCGCCAAGCTCGATGAATTCCTCGGTGGCCTGGTGCAGGTGTATGGTCCGCGCATGCTGCGCTACAAGGGGGTATTGCTGATGCAGGGCGCCGAACGCAAGGTGGTGTTCCAGGGCGTGCACCAGCTGATGGGCAGCGACCTGGGCGCCAAATGGGGCGAGGGAGAAGTGCGCGGCAGCAAAATGGTGTTTATTGGCAAAAATCTACCAAAAGATATTTTTATTCGCGGACTCGAACAATGTTTGGTATAAACTAGCCGGGTTTTGCGATTTACCCATTGCAAACAGGCAAGTAAAAGGGTTAGTCAAGCATGCTTTCCCGCCGTCCGCAGGCAAACTTGCCGGAATAAACCGAGACGGGGCGACAGATGATCGCTCCGGCAACAAATCGGGATGGCAATATACCGAAAAGCGTGCCAAAATCAGCGACGAAAACGGCCCCTGTCGTGAGCCTGTCATGAAAGGCTGGCAAACTGCCGATGGCCGCACGCCAGGCATGAAACCGATCCACCCAACACGCCCGTCAACGCGCATAGAGCGAGACTGGATAAAGCGGTAAAAAGTTATCAACATGGCATTATGGCCGGACGGCAGTCCTGGCCTGTGCCGGCAAGCCAAGGTCGCAAGCAGTACATCCGGACAGTAATGCCCAGCGGAACCTGTACAGTTGCTCGGCATCGCCGCATCAACTGATCAATTTGAAAACTCTGTCGTATCGAAGGTAAGCGAAGTCATGACCAAAACTAATAAATCGACCCCGGCCGCCAATCAGGACATCCCCGTCATCAGCGAAGAAGCGATTCGCGCCATGAGCGAGGATGACTACATGAATCCGGCACAACTGGCATTCTTCAAGGCGCGCCTGCAACAGCTGGAAAAAGAGCTGCTGAAAAACGCCGGCGAAACCACCGAACACCTGCGCGAAACCGTGCTCGTGCCCGATCCGGCCGACCGCGCCACCATCGAGGAAGAGCATGCGCTGGAACTGCGCACGCGCGACCGCGAGCGCAAATTGCTGAAAAAAGTGCAGCAATCGATCGCCAGCATCGACGGCGGCGACTATGGCTGGTGCGAAGAAACGGGCGAGCCGATCGGCATTCCGCGCCTGATCGCGCGCCCCACCGCCACCCTGTCGCTGGAAGCCCAGCAACGGCGCGAACTGAAACAGAAACTGTACGGCGACTGATTATTGCCTTGCATTGATGCAGGAAAAAAGCATGCAGCCACGGCCGCATGCTTTTTTTTCGTCCCGGCCCCGACCGTTGCCGTATCGCTTGCAATTGCCTGATCCATCCCCACGTTTGAGCCATCGGCGCGCAATGACGCCATTCCGCGCGCATCTGCAGCACACTTTTTGAGGTCACTATGGAACAATTTCACGGCACCACCATCCTCTGCGTACGGCGCGGCAAGCAAGTGGCCCTCGGCGGCGACGGCCAGGTCACCCTGGGCAATATCGTCATGAAGGGCACGGCCCGCAAGGTGCGCAAGCTGTACCAGGGCAAGGTCCTGGTCGGCTTTGCCGGCGGCACCGCCGACGCCTTCACCCTGCTCGACCGCTTCGAGGGCAAGCTGGAAAAACACCAGGGCAATCTGCTGCGCGCCTCGGTCGAGCTGGCCAAGGACTGGCGCACCGACCGCGTGCTGCGCCGCCTCGAAGCCATGCTGCTGGTGGCCGACAGCGAGTCGACCCTGGTGATCACCGGTAACGGCGACGTGCTGGAACCGGAAGACGGCATCGGCGCCATCGGTTCGGGCGGCACCTACGCCCAGTCGGCCGCCAAGGCGCTGCAGGAAAACACGGACTTGTCGCCGGCCGAAGTGGTCAAGAAATCGCTGACCATCGCCGCCGAGCTCTGCATTTACACAAACATGTCGCACATTATCGAGACTTTGGATTAAGTCGGAAAGCTGAGCAGAATATGATCATGAACATGACCCCGTCGGAAATTGTTACCGAACTCGACAAACACGTGGTGGGCCAGGCCAAGGCCAAGCGCGCCGTCGCCATCGCCTTGCGCAACCGCTGGCGCCGCCAGCAGGTGGCCGAGCCGCTGCGCCATGAAATCACGCCGAAGAACATCCTGATGATCGGCCCTACCGGCGTCGGCAAGACGGAAATCGCGCGCCGCCTGGCCAAGCTGGCCGAGGCACCGTTCATCAAGATCGAGGCGACCAAATTTACCGAAGTCGGTTATGTGGGCCGCGATGTCGACACCATCATCCGCGACCTGATCGATATCGGCATCAAGCAGACCCGCTCGCTGGAAATGAAGAAGGTGCGCGCGCGCGCCGAAGACGCGGCCGAAGACCGCGTGATCGATATCCTGGTGCCGCCGGCGCGCGACTTCGGCTTTACGCCGAACACGGCCGCGGCGGTGGACTCGGGCAGCGGCGATAGCACGCGCCAGACCTTCCGCAAGCGTTTGCGCCAGGGCGAGCTGGACGACAAGGAAATCGAGATCGACCTGGCCGAAGCGGGCCCGCAGATGGAGTTCATGGCGCCACCGGGCATGGAAGAGATGACGGAGCAGATCAAGTCGATGTTTTCCGGCGCGGGCGGCGGTGCGCGCAAGAAGGCGCGCAAGGTCAAGATCAAGGAAGCGCTGAAACTGCTGGTCGAGGAAGAAGCGGCCAAGCTGGTCAACGAAGATGAGCTGAAGCAGAAGGCGATCCAGAACGTCGAGCAGAACGGCATCGTGTTTCTGGATGAGATCGACAAGATCGCGTCGCGCTCGGAGTCCGGCGGCGCCGATATCTCGCGCGCCGGCGTGCAGCGCGACCTGCTGCCGCTGGTCGAAGGCACCACCGTCAATACCAAGTACGGCATGATACGCACCGACCATATCCTGTTCATCGCCTCGGGCGCGTTTCATTTGTCGAAACCGTCGGACCTGATCCCGGAACTGCAGGGCCGCTTCCCGATCCGGGTGGAACTCGAATCGCTGTCGATCTCGGATTTCGAGCGTATCCTGACCAGCACCGACGCCTGCCTGACGATGCAGTACGAAGCCCTGCTGGCCACCGAAAACCTGACCTTGCAGTTCGCGCCAGAAGGCATCACGCGCCTGGCCGAAATCGCCTATTCGGTCAATGAGCGCACCGAAAACATCGGCGCGCGCCGCCTGCATACGGTGATGGAAAAGCTGCTGGAAGAAGTGTCGTTTACGGCCAGCGAAGGCAGCAGCACCGGCGAAAACCTGCTGGTGATCGACGCGGCGTACGTGAACGAGCGCCTGGAAGCGCTGTCGGTCAACGAAGACCTGTCGCGCTACGTGTTGTAAGCCATAGGCCAGGCCGCCTGCGGACGCCCCCGGTGGGGCGTCCGCGATCAGGCCATCGAATGCCGGCCTGCCGCACCGTCAGAAACGGTATGACAGGCCCAGCGAAAACAGGTCCACCGTGGCTTTTTGCTGGCCGTTGTAGCGCACCGGCACGCGGTCCCAGTCGAAGTGCACGCTCCAGTTGTCCGTCACGGCATACGCCGTGCCCAGTCCATACAATATCCCCAGCCGTTTTTTCCCGTCCCTGTCGCCATCGGCGCGCTTGCCGCTGCCGCGCGTATAGCCCATGCCGGCCCGTCCGCTCAGGGTAAAGGCGTCGAACTGATAGTTGACGGCACCTTGCAGGCCAGCGCCGGCGAACTTGCGGCCCGCGTCGCCACGGGCCGCCCCCGCATACCCCACCACCTCAAGCGCAGGCACGGCGACGCCGCCCCGGAACGGCAGCGCAGCGAAACGGTAAGCCAGCCATGCCTTGCCGTCGCCTTCGCGAAAGGTACGGCCGGCACCCGCCTCCACCTGTCCCTTTTCCTGCGCCTGGGCGGACCAGGGCGCGGTGGCGGCCAGCGCCAGCAGCAGGCTGGCAAGGAGCGGATGAAGGGACATGGAAGCCTCTGCGGGTAGGGGAAGCACAGTGTCGGCGCTTTTTCCGCAAAGTACTATTACCTTGTGCAAAGTGGCATAAACAGCTACATTCAGTACCGTCATACGCCACCAACATTGCAAAAAAGGATAGACCATGAGTTCACCCGAACTGGTGCTGCGCGTGCTGCGCACCGAGCTGCGCGCCGTCGGCATGACCTACAAGGTGCTGGCCGAACGCATCGACATGAGCGAATCGAGCGTCAAGCGCATGTTCGGCCAGCACGACATGTCGCTGTCGCGCCTGGCCCTGATCTGCAAGGCGGCCGGCATCGCCATGGAAGACGTGCTGCGCGGCGCGGCCGACATCACGCCGCATGCCGACACGCTGACCCTGGTGCAGGAAAAATCGCTGGTGGCGCAGCCGCGATTGCTGCTGGTGGCGATCTGCTGCCTGGGGCACTGGAACCTGGAGCAGGTGGTGGAAACCTATGCGCTGACGCAGGCCGAATGCATCGTCTACCTGGCCGAACTGGACCGCCTGGGCCTGATCGAACTGAAGCCGCTGAACCGCTACAGCCTGCGCGTGTCGAACGCCTTTCACTGGCTGGCCGACGGCCCGGTGCAGCAGTACTTCCGCGAGCATGTGGTGGCCGATTATTTCAGCGGCCATTTCGACGGCGCCGGCGAAACGCTGATGTGCATCCCGGCCCGCCTGAGCCTGCCCAGCGCGCAGGAGATGGTGCAAAAGATCCGCCAGCTGGCCGAGGAACTGGCGCGGCTGCACCAGAGCGACCGCCGCCTGGCCCCGCTCGAGCGCGATGGGTTTACCCTGCTGCTCGGTTTCCGCTCATGGGAGTTTGCCGCGTTTACCGCGCTGCGCCGGCCCGCGCCGGCGGCAGCGGCGCCGCATCACCAGGCCGGCCCGAGGAACAGATAAAGCGTGCCCTCGCCGCCCTTCGAGGCGCCGCCGGCCACGTACACGGGGCCGAAACGGGTGTCGACCGAAATGAAGGCGCTGGCGGCCTGGGTGAATTTGCTGGCCTTCCAGCGTTCGCTCTGGTCGAAGCCGCCGCCCATCTCCAGCGAGAAACCGGCCCGCACGGCGCCGCCGAAGGTGGCCGGCAGCGCGCCGATGCGGCGCGCCATCACCACCCTGGCCAGCGCCACGCTGCGCCCCGTCACCGATTCGAACTGCGTGCCCGACAGGCGCAGGAAGCCGCCCAGGTTCAGCGGCGCCTCGCCATGCTGGGCGCGCGCCCATTCGCCATACACGTGGCCGGCCCAGTTGCCGCGCCCGAACGCCTTCAGGCCCGTGACGGCCGAACGGCCCAGGCCCGCTTCGCCGACGCCGGGCGACGGCGTATGCATCCAGGTGGCGTCCAGCAGCACGCCACGGGTGGGAAAACCCGTGCCGTCGAGCGTGTCGATGCGGAACTGCACGAACTGGTTGGTACCGAGCGCGCGTTCTTCCGGCGCGCCGGGGTCGGCGGGGATCACCAGGCTGCCTTTGACCTTGCTGCGCGTGACGCCGACCTGCAGGTCGCCCCAATAGCCGAACTGGCGGCCCAGCACCAGCGAGGCGCCATGGCCGCGATAGGCCATGCGGGCGCTGCGCCGGCCCTTGTCGAACAGGTCGACCGCCGACGAGGTGTATTGCAGGGTGGGCGCGATATACCACGGGTTGCCGGCCCCCAGCGGCTGCCAGAACTGCACCCCGAAGTCGCGCGTGGTGCCGATCTGCGCCATGCTGCGCAGCTCGCCGCCCCAGCTGTTCAAATTGGAGGCCACGTGCAGCAGTTTCAGGGCAAAGGTATTGCTGTCCTTGAAGTCGCTGCCCAATTCCAGCCCCACGCGCAGGCGGTTGCTGGCCCACGGCGCTTCGACCGCGTTGATGGTCACCGTGCGCTGCTCGCCGGCGTCGACCACCGCCGTCTCCACGCGGGCGATATCGCCACGGCCATACAGGCGCGCCGCCGCCGTCTGCACGTCGGCCTGGCTGACCAGCTGGCCTTGCACCAGGCCCGATTGCGCCTGCAGGGTGCGCGGGTTGATGTCGCCTTCGCTTTCGACCGCCAGGCGCGTCAGCGGCAAGGCCACGTCCAGCAGGGCCGGCGCGGCCAGGCGCAGCTGCTCGCGCGCCGCGTATTGTTCCGGCGGCAGCGCCAGCGGCGCCAGGCGCGCGGCCAGCGCCTGCGCCGCCTGTTCGCCGGCGCGCATGGCGCGCGCATGATTGCCAAAATCGAGAAAACTGACACCGCCCAGGTCGGGCGCCACCAGGATATCGTCGGCACGCAGTTCCTTCAGCGAGCGCTGCACGTTCTGCTCGGTCAGGATCTGCAGCATCTGCTGGGCCACGCCGATCGCGCTGCCCAGCTCTTTTTCCGGCGCCAGCGGCGTGCCGACGTTGACGGCGATGATGATGTCGGCGCCCATGGCGCGCGCCATGTCGACGGGAAGATTGCGCACCAGGCCGCCATCGACCACCAGCCGGTTATTGACGCGCACCGGCGAAAACACGCCCGGCACGGCCAGCGACGCGCGCATCGACAGGAACAAGGGCGTGTCGACCAGTTCCACCAGTTCGCCATTGACCAGGTCCGAAGCCACCGAACGGAACGGCAGCGGCAAGGCGCTGGCGGGGCGGTCGCGCATGCCCGGCGGCAGCAAACGGGTCAGGGCCATCTCCAGCGCCGCATTGCTGGCGGCGGCCGGCGGCGTTGAAATGCCGTCGCGGCTGACGCCAAATTCGATGCGCGACGCCAGCAGCAGGTCTTCCTCGCGGCGCCGGAACGCCAGTTCCTCGCGCGGCGGACGGTCGGCCACCACGCGCTGCCAATCGGTTTCGCGCGCCATCTTTTCCAGGTCCGCCACCGAGGCGCCGGCCGCGTAGGCGCCGCCAACCACGCCGCCCATGCTGGTGCCGACCACCATGTCGACCGGCACATGCAGT
The DNA here is from genome assembly GCF_049896105.1 of Janthinobacterium sp. PSPC3-1. Taxonomy (NCBI): domain Bacteria; kingdom Pseudomonadati; phylum Pseudomonadota; class Betaproteobacteria; order Burkholderiales; family Oxalobacteraceae; genus Janthinobacterium; species Janthinobacterium sp. PSPC3-1. Next base: position 83,074 of record NZ_JAFCTQ010000011.1, read on the forward strand.
TCCTGCAGTACTTTCAGCACGCCGATATGGGCAAAGCCGCGCGCGCCGCCGCCCGACAGCACCAGCGCCACGCGCGGGCGCGCCGGAGGGGCTGGCGCTGCGGTTGCTGCGGCGGCGGCATCGGTTTCAGGCGCGGCATGGACCGCAGCGAACGGCAGGCAGCACAGCGCCGCCATGCAGCCGGCAAGGACGGCACGCAGTGACAACATGGGTACTCCCGGGAGAATGGCGCGCGGACTCAATTTGCCGGCGAATTCGGCGGCGGCTGGTTGGTGGTGACCTGGCCGGCGGGCGCCACCGTCACCGGTGGACGCTCCATCGGCAGCGGCGGCGGCACCAGCGCATTGTTGGGGGCCTGCGCCGGCGGCGCCGGCGTGGCCACTGGCAGCGGCGTCATCGACGGCAGCGCCAGCGCCTTGTCGTCGGCCACCAGGTCGATGCGCTTGCTCACGCCGCCGTCCTGCAGCAGCACGTAGCGCGCCTGCACTTCGCGCACCGTCACGCCGGGCGCCACCTCAAAGCCGGTCGGGTAGGCCTTGGCCGGCTGGCCGTCGGTGGCGATGATGGCCACGGCGCCGCGGCCATTGGCGGGCGCCACCACGCCACGCAACTGGTAATTGCTGGCGGTGGCCACGCTGACCTGGCCGCCGAACAGCGCGGCGCCCGCCTCCACGCTGGCGTCCTGCACGACAGGCACCGGCGGCGGATTGATCGGCCGTTGCGGCGCCTTGAACAGCTGCATGGCCCAATAGGCCAGCGACACGGACAGCGCCACCAGGGCGAGCAAAGTTACAAATTGAGGCAGACGCTTCATGATTTTCCAGATTCTTTTTTAACGCACTAACTGATTGATTTCGATAATCGGCATCAGCACGGCCAGCACGATCAGCAGCACCACCACGCCCATCGCCAGGATCAGGGCCGGCTCCAGCAGGCCGGCGATGGTCAGGGTGCGGCGTTCCAGGTCCTGCTCCTGGGCGCTGGCGGCGCGCTCCAGCATGGCCGGCAACTCGCCGGTGATTTCCCCGGCCCGTATCATGTGGATCAGCATCGGCGGAAAATGCTTTTGCGCCGACAGCGCGCGCGCCAGGCTGACGCCTTCGCGCACCGCGCCGCTGGCATCAGCCACCAGCTCCTGCATCGCCACATTGGTCAGGGTGTCGCGGCTGGTGTCGAGCGCGCGCAAAATCGGCACGCCCGAGCCGGTGGTGATGGCCAGGGTGCTGGCAAAGCGCGCCGTGTTCAGGCTGCGCTCGAACTTGCCGTACAGCGGCGCCGTCAGCAGCCAGGTATGCCAGCGCCGTTTCAGGGCCGGCTGCTGCAGGGCGCGGCGCCAGGCCACCCAGGCGCCGATCAGCGCGATGCCCACCACCAGGCCATAGTTGCGCAAGAAGTCCGACAGCGCCAGCATGATCACCGTCAGCATCGGCAGCTTCTGCTTGGTATTGGCAAACACCGAGACGATCTGCGGCACCACGTAGGTGAGCAGGAAGATCACGATGGAAAACGCCACCACCGTGACGATCGCGGGATAGGTGAACGCCAGCTTGACCTTCTGCACCAGCGCATTCCTGCGCTCGATATAGTCGGCCAGGCGCGACAGCACGCGCGACAGGTGGCCGATCTGCTCGCCCGACGCGACCAGCGCGCGGTAGATCTCGGCAAAGTCGCGCGGATGGCGCGCCAGCACGTCGGAAAACGCGGCGCCGCCGATCACTTCGGAGCGGATCGAGGCGATCAGGTCGCGCAAATACGGCCGCTCGGCCTGTTCCAGCAAGGCGGAAAAGGCCTGCTCCAGCGGCAGGCCCGCTTCCAGCAGGCTGGCCAGCTGGCGCGTAAACAGCGCCAGTTCGGTGGTCGACAGGCGCTCGCCGAAGCCGCGCCGCCTGGTGACGCCGGCCGCATCGACTTGCGCGGCGATCAGGTCGACGGCCAGCGGCACCAGGCCTTGCAGGCGCAGTTCGGCGCGCGCGGCGCGCGGACTGTCGGCATTGAGCACGCCCTTGCGGGTGGCGCCCACGGCGTCGACGGCTTCATAACGGAATGCGGGCATGGTGGCGGGCCTAGTCTTTGGTCACGCGCAGCAGCTCGGCTTGCGTGGTGGTGCCGTCGCGCAGCCAGCGTTCGCCGTCCTCGCGCATGCCGGTCATGCCGTCCTGCAGGGCGACGGCGCGCACGTCCGCTTCCGAGGCGCGGTTGTGAATCTGCGCGCGGATCTGCTCGGTGGTGCGCAGCAGTTCATACACGCCCACGCGGCCCTGGTAGCCGGTCTGGCCGCACTGCTCGCAGCCGACCGCCTGCCAGTATCCGCTTTGGTGATCGAAGGTCTTGCAGGAGCCGCACAGCTTGCGCACCAGCCGCTGCGCCAGCACGCCGAGCAACGACGACGACAGCAGGAACGGCTCGATCCCCATGTCCAGCAGGCGCGTCACGGCCGCCGAGGCGTCGTTGGTGTGCAGGGTGGCCAGCACCAGGTGGCCCGTCAGGGAGGCCTGCACGGCGATCTGCGCCGTTTCCAGGTCGCGGATCTCGCCGATCATGATCACGTCCGGGTCCTGCCGCAAGATCGCGCGCAGGGCCTTGGCAAAGGTCATGTCGATGCGCGGGTTCACTTGCGTCTGGCCCACGCCCGCCAGGTCGTACTCGATCGGGTCTTCCACCGTCAGGATATTGGTGGTGGTGGCGTTCAGCATCGACAGGGCCGCATACAGGGTGGTGGTCTTGCCCGAGCCGGTCGGCCCGGTGACCAGCACGATGCCGTGCGGCTGGTTGATCAGGCCGTCGAACTGCCCCAGCATGGGCGCGCTCATGCCCAGGTGCTGCAGGTCGAGCCGGCCCGCCTCTTTGTCGAGCAGACGCAATACGGCCCGTTCGCCGTGGCCGGTGGGCAGGGTCGAGACGCGCACGTCGACCGGCTTGCCGCCCACGCGCAGGGTGATGCGGCCGTCCTGCGGCAGGCGCTTTTCGGCGATGTCGAGCTGCGCCATGATCTTGATACGCGAGATCAGCGAGCCATGGATGGCCTTGCGCGGACGCACCACGTCGCGCAGGCTGCCGTCGATGCGAAAGCGCACCACCGAGGTCTGCTCGAACGGTTCGATATGGATATCGGAGGCGCCTTCGCGCAACGCCTGCGTCAGCAGCGCGTTGATCATGCGGATCACCGGCGCGTCGTCGGACGATTCGAGCAGGTCCTCGATCGCCGGCACGTCCTGCAGCAGCTTGGTCAAGTCCAGGTCGGCGTCGAATTCATCGGCCATCTGGGTCGCGTTGCCGCCACCGCCGGCATAGGCGCCGGCGATCGCCGCATCGAGTTCCTCGCGCGGCAGGACCTTCAATTGAATCTGGCCGAAACGGCGCGACACTTCGGCGATCGCCGACGGCGCCGTCGACACGGCCACCAGCACCTCGACCGCGCCGCCGTCCTGCGCGCCGGCCCGGGCCAGCAGGCCGAAATCGCGCGCGTAGGCGTAAGGAAGCAAATTACTCATGACTGGCCGATCACTGTTGCGGGTTTTGCTGCGGATTTTGCTGCTGGTACTGCTGCAGCAGCGGCGTGGCCGCATTGGCCGGCGCACCCGGTGGCGGCAACGGCGCCGGCGGCACCGGACGCGTGACCATATTGCCGCCCACCGGCTGGCCGTTCTGCAAGGCCGGCAGCACGGGCGTGCCCAGGTCTTTCAGCATCAGGTTGCCGGTGGCCGGCACGGCGGCCGTTTCGGCCGCGCGCATGTAGTCGTAACGGTCGGCCGCCAGGCTGCCGCTCTGCTCCTTGCTGCGCACGATCACCGGGCGCAAGAAGATCATCAGATTGGTTTTCTTGCGTTCGCGCGTCTGGTACTTGAACAGGTTGCCCAGCACGGGAATATCGCCCAGGCCGCGCACTTTTTCCGCATTGTCGCCGGTGCTGTCCTCGATCAGGCCACCGAGCACGATGATCTGGCCGTCGTCGGCCAGCACATTGTTTTCGATCACGCGGTTGTTGATGGTAATGCCGCTGACCGCGTTGGTGGTCGATTTGTCCACGCTCGACGTCTCGTGGTAAATCGCCATCTTGATGGTGCCGCCTTCGGAAATCTGCGGACGCACTTTCAGGGTCAGGCCGACGTCCTTGCGGTCGATGGTCTGGAACGGATTGCTGTTGGTGCCGGCCGTGCTGGTGTACTGGCCCGTCAGGATAGGCACGTTCTGGCCCACTTGCATGGTGGCCAGTTCATTGTCCAGGGTGATCAGGTTCGGCGTCGACAGGATATTGGCGTTGCCGTCCGATTCAAGCGCATGGGCCAGCGCACCGAGACCCAGCGCGCCGTTGATCTGCTTGAAAATACCCAGCGTCAGGCCACCGGTCGGCAGCACGGCGCCCTTGCCGGTCGCCAGCGCGCCAATATTGTTGGTGGTGCCGGTGGCGAACGATTGCAGGGCGCCGACGCGGTAGTTGCTGCTGCTGTCGCCGGAAAGCCCCAGCCACTGCACGCCGAATTCGGAGGCCTTGGCCGACGTCACTTCGACGATCAGCGCCTCGATATAGACCTGGGCGCGGCGCACGTCGAGCTGGTCGATCACGGCGCGCAGGTTGCGGTACACGGCTTCGTTGCACGTCAAGATCAGGGTATTCGTCGACGCGTCGGCCTGGATGAAACCGGCCGCGCCGCCCGAGGACAGCTGCTGCGGCGCATTGTTGAGCGACGCGCCGCCGCTGGTGCCGCCTTGCGTGTTGCCGCCCATGCCGGAGCTGTTGATGCCGCTGATGTTCTGGGTCTGGTTGTTGTTACCCTGCGAGCTGTTATTGGTATTGGTGCCCTGCTGCGCGGTGGCGGCCGAGCCGTCCGAGGTCACCACCGCGCGCAGGGTCTGCGCCAGCTTGGTGGCGTCGGCGTTCTTCAGGTAGACCACGTGCACATTGCCCAGCTGCGTGGTGGGCTGGTCCAGCTTGGCGATCAGCGACTTGGCCAGGTTGGCACGCGCCGCCGACGGCGCGCGCAGCACCAGCGAGTTGGTGCGCGGGTCGGCCAGCACCGACACCTTGCCCGTATCGACAGCCGTGCCTGCGCCGGCGTTGCCGCCCTCCATCAGCTTGTTCACCATCGACGCCAGGTCGGAGGCGATCGCATAGCGCACCGGGATCACGTCCAGGTCGGTCGATGCCGGCACGTCGAGCGCGGCGATGATTTTCGCCATGCGCTTGAGGTTGTCGGCGTAGTCGGTGATCACCAGCGAGTTGTTGCCCGGGTTGGCGTTGATCGTGTTGTTCGGCGAAATCAGCGGGCGCAGCACGGCCAGCAGGTTGGCCGACGATTCGTAGTTCAGGTAAAACACCTGGGTGGCGATCTGGTCGCCCTTGACCTGGGCCGCGCCATTGCCGACCTGGGTCGGCACCGACTGCAGCTTGGCGTCCGCTTCCGGCACCACCTTGGCGTAGCCGTCGCCCGACACCACCGCATAGCCTTGCAGGCGCAGAGCCGAGGCCAGCAGCGCAAATGCCTGGGTCTTGCTGATCGATTTTTCCGACACCAGGGTAATCGTGCCCTTGACCCGCGGGTCGATCACGAAATTGATGTTGGTGTAATGGCCCACCGCCTTGATCACCGACTCGATATCGGCGGCGACAAAGTTGAGCGCCGCCTCGTCGCCGGGCGCGGACCAGGCGGGTGCCGGCAGGCCGGCCACCGAACAGCACAACAGGGCGGCGGCGGACAGGCGGCGCAGCGAAAAGGATGGTTTGATTGGGCTCACGGATGATTTTTTCATTGTCTAAACTCTAGGGCGATGATGTTTTTTTCGCTATTGCTACGGCGCTGTCCCAGCAAATTCAACAAACTCGCCAAGGTCTCTTCATATCCTGCTGCGGCCTGGGCCTGGCCGGAAAACTGCATGCGCCCCTGATTCAGGCTGCCGCTGCCGTCGAGCAGCAAGGGGCCCTTCATGGAACGCAAGGTCAACCGGGCCTGCTGTCCCTGCCAGTCGAAATCGAGTTCATAACTGCCCAGCGGGCGCAGCGACGACAGGCGCGAGGCCATGTCGGTCATCTGCAAGGTGGTGCGCCCGATGGCCGAAAACTGCTGCTGCTCCAGGGCCAGTTGCAAGGTGCTCCACGACAGCCGCATGCTGCCGGTCGGCGCCACCGTATTCAAGGGCGCGCCCAGGCCACCCAGGCCATCGGCCGGCAGCAGCAGCGCCGCCGGGCTGACCTGCCAGTGCGACCACGAGCCACGCAGATTGACCGGCTGCGACAGCGCCTCGGCGTTTTGCAGCTCGACGTCGACCGAACCCCACAGCACCGACGGCGCAATGCGCCAGCTGAAGCGGCCGGGCAGCAGCGGCGTGACGGCGCCGCCGGCACTGGCCGCGCCGCCGACAAAGGCCGAGCCGCGCCACAGGGTACCTTGCGCGTCGCCCAAGGTCAAACGCCCGCCGGTCTGCTTTTCGACGATGCCGGCCACCCAGGCGGCCGGAAAGAAAACCAGCAGGGTCAGGCCGACGCTGACAAGGATCGCCAGCAGCCAGATCGCCATCCGCTTCATCGGGTCACGCCCGGACTCTGGTGCAGCGAGATGGTCGCGTCGACCAGCCCGGCCTTGCTTTGCGCGGTGATCTTCGCGTCCTGCACCGCGATGCGGCCTTCGCGGCGCAGGCCGTCCAGCCACAGCATGACGCTGGCAAACGGCACGCCATTGAGCTGCACGCGCGCATATTCGCCGGTCAGCGACAGCGATTGCGGCGCCAGGCCGCGCGCCTTGAGCGACGCATCGAGGCCCTCGCGGTTCATGGCAGCCACCTGCACCGGCGCCTGGCGCGACAAGTCTTCCGCTTCGCGCGCCAGCGACTGAAGCACGGCCGCCTTCTGGCGCAGCTCGGGCAGGCTTTTTTGCAGCGCGATGCGGCCGTTCCAGGCCGGCTCGAACAACACCGCATACACCAGCGCCACGCCGGCCACCACCGCGCCGATGGAGAGAAGCTTGCGCTCCTGCGCCGTGCGCTCGGCCCAGAAGGCCTGCATGGCCTGCTGGCGCGTGGCCAGTGCCGCCCGCCCCTTGTTCAATGCGATGCTCATGCTGCTGCTCCCTTGGCGACCGTGGCGACCGTGATTTTCCAGATACCGGGCTCGGTCTCGTTCAGGTCCAGCTTGCGCGCGGCCAGCCCCTGTTTCACCTGCGCCTGGGCGCTGGCGTCGACCATGTCGGGCTTGATGCGCACGATCAGGCTGCGCTCGCGGTATTCCAGCGAGGCCACCACGCCGCGCCCGGCCAGGCCACCCAGGGCCTCGCCCAGCGCCGCGCTCATGCTGGTAAAGTCGTCCATGCTGGCCTGGCCGCCCTGCAGCTTGGCGGCGGCGATATTGCGCCGCATCTGTTCCTCTTCCAGGCCGAATACCGGCGCCTCATTCGGGTAGGCCGCCTTGAAGGTCTGCAGCATCGAGGTGTTGACGGTGGCCACTTCGCGCTTCAGGCGCGACCATTCGATATTGATGCCGACCAGGTTGACGATCACGGCTGCCAGCGCCAGGCGCAACGGCCAGCGCCAGCGCGCCCAGTCGCGCGCGGCGCTGCCGCCCGCGCCCAGCGCCGGCGCCAGGTCCAGGGCGGCAGTGCGGCTGGCCTGGACCCAGTGCGCCCAATGGTCAGGCTCCACCGTCACGCCGGCCACGTCCTGCGCCAGCTGCTGGTATGGCGCCAGTTCATCCTGCGCCACGTAAATGGTCAGCGGCACGTCGCCGGCAAACGCGCGCGTGGTGGCCAGCGCCTGTTGCGCGTCGAACGGCAGCACCAGGCCCAGGCCCTCTTGCGGCGCCTGGCGCAAGGCCAGTTCGATGCCCTGGCTGCCCGTCTGCAGGCTGGCCGATACGCCACCGGGCGGCAAGGGCAGGCACAGTTGCGATGGCAGCACGGCCACCTTGCGCGCACCCTGCGCCAGCAAGGCCTGCACCAGCACTTCGACCCAGGCGCGCTGCGCCACGGCCACCGTGCGCAGGCCGGCGGCGTCGGGCGCGCCGGCGGCCAGCACGCAGTCCTGCGCGTCGCCCAGGATATGTTCTTCCACCAGCCCAGGCAGGGCCGCGCGCAGGCGCGCGCCGGCCAGCGGCGGGGTTTTCAGGCGCAGCAAGGTGACGTCGGCCGCCGCCAGCAGCAGCACCACGCGTTGTGCGCCGGCGATCAGCTGGCCCAGGCTGCCCAGGGCGGCACTGCCCTGCTGCTGCAGCGCGCCGCCGTCGCCGGCCAGCACGAAGGCGCATGCGGCCGCGCTATCGGTGGAGGCCTTGGCCGGGTGGCGGATATACAAAGTTATCAAAGGGACTCGCTTTCAGGTTTTAATTTTCCCGCAACCAGACCAGGCTGGTGGTGCGCTGTGGGTTCGGCTGGCGCCACACCAGCGCCTGCGCGTCGAGCGCGGCGCGGTCCAGCCGCACCCGGATCACGGTGAGGAAGTACTGGCTTTTCACATCGATCTCCACACCGTCGATCACATTCTTGCCATTAATATTATTCTTGAAATTGCCCGTATCGACAAACTTTTTGCGCGGATTCGACAGTGTCAGCGCGCTCGCTTCGGAAACCGACATGTCGGTGACGGCAGCGAGCACTTCGGCCGAGGCGGTATTGACGTTGACGGGGGTCACCTGCGGCAGCACGATCACGTAATCGCGCAGCTTTTCGATCACTTGCGGGGTATAGCCCGGTATCGCCAGCAAATCCTCGATCTGCGTCATGGCCACCGGCTCGCTGCTGCCGCCGGTACCGGTGTCGGTTTTCCTGTCGCTGTTGTCGTTAGCGGCGCGCGCCTTGGGCCGTGCGCGCACCACTGCGTCGGCCGTGGCCCGCGCCAGGCCGCTATCGAGTTGCAAGTTGCCCAGCAAGCGCTGGTAGGCCTGCAGCTGTCCGGGATTGGGCGCACCCGTGATATCGACCAGGTTGGTTAGATTGAAACGCGCCTGCGCGTCGAGCGCGCGGCCCGAGACGGTGGCGTCGAATTTTTCCATCTCGACCTTTTCGCGGTCGACGTAATCGTCTAACCGCGCTTCCTCGATCGGCGTGGCCCAGACGCCGTCCGTCGCCGTCAGGGACGGATTGTCCTGGCGCAGCCAGAAGCGGGCAAAGTCGACCATGCCGCGCATGGCCCACTGCGTCTGCAAGCGCTGGCGCTGGTTTTCCATCGACCGCACCTGCACCTGCTGCTGCCAGAACAGGCTGGCCACCACCGTGATGGCCAGCGCCGTCAGCAGCAGGGCCGTGATGACGGCCACGCCGCGCTGGCGGGTGGGCATATGAAACGGCTTCATCCCGGCCCCAGCAAGAAGACTTTGGACAGGCCGGCGGCCTGGCCCGGCAGTTGCAAGGTCACTTCCAGGCCGGCCAGGTCGTCGGTCTTGCTGCCGGCGGCCAGGGTGATCCAGTCGGGCGCCGCGTTGCTGGTCAGTTTGCGCTGGCCGCGCATCGCCATGCTGTCGACGCCGCGCAGCAGCACCACGTTGGCATTGCCGCTATCGGTGTCGTCGCGCGCCGCCTGCCACAGGGTGTCGAGCACGGCCAGGTCGCGCGTGCCATTCGACTCGCGCCGCGTCAGCACGCCGCCGACCAGGCGGTAGGTGACCACTTGCAGCTGCTGCGGCTGCTGCTCGGAGGCGGCCTGGCGCACCAGGATCAGGCGGTCTATCTCGGCCGACAGGTTGGCGCGGCCATTGAGCAGGGTATTGCTTGCCGCATTGACGGAACTGGCGCCGGCCAGGTGGTCGCAATCGCTCTGCATCTGCGCGAAGGTCAGCTGCATGCCGCGCGACTGCTCGAGCTGCGCGTTGAGCACTTCGCGCGAACGCACGATGCTGTCCAGGCCACGCCAGCCCAGCACGGCGACCATGGCCAGGATGCCGATCGCCACCAGGAGCTCGATCAGCGTGAAGCCGGCGGCGGAGCGTGGGCGCGCCATCAGTCGTTGAACGACAACAGGACCAGGCGCACGATGCGCCGGGCCGGGTACTGCGCGTCATAGACATTCACGCGCACCTGGCGCATGCGCGGGTTCGGCGTGGCCACCACTTCTTCCTCGCAAATCAGTTTCAGGTCGCCCTGCGGGCAATCCTCGGTGCGCTTGCCCGTCTGCGGGAATTTTTTCTCCAGCCGCAAGCGCACCAGATGGTTTTCGGCCGACCAGGTGGCCATCATGGCGCTGCGCAGGCCATCGCTGTTCTGCGTCAGGCTGCCGACGGCGCGCAAGGACGCGCCCAGCGCGGTGCCGACGATCACCAGCGCCACCAGTACTTCAAGCAGGGTAAAACCACGCTGCGATGCACACAACTGCGGGCGGGGTGGGAAGAATGTCATTATTGCTCGACCGTGAAGTGGCCGATGCCGTCGGCGCGGATGGACACGCTGCGCTCGCCGCTGGACATGGTCAGCACGAACGGTTTGTCGACCGGCTCGCGGCCGAACACGATGCGCAGCGGCTGGGCCGCGCTGGTCGACGGCTGCACGCTGAGCAGCATCGGCGTATTGGCGAAGCTGCGCTCGCGCAGCAAATCATCCTTCGTCACGGCTTGCCACAGCTTTTCATTGAGGACCAAAAAACGGTACTGGTTTTCATCGGCTTCGAACGCCACCTGCCGGCTGCGCACGATGGCTTCATCGCGCGCCAGCTGCAGCAGCAGGGCGATGCGTTCGGCCTCTTTTTGCAGCGCCTGCTGGCCGTTCGGCATGGCGTTGAGCGACACCAGGCCCAGCGTGATGCCGATGATGACCATCACCACCAGCAGTTCGATCAGCGTGAAGCCGCGCTGGCGCAACTGGCGTTTGGCACTCATGGCAGGCATGAAATAAGAGCTTACTGGTCCCAGGAGCCGATATCGGCGTCGTCGCCGCTACCGCCAGGCTGGCCGTCGGCGCCCAGCGAGATGATGTCGACTTCGCCCTTCAGGCCCGGCGACAAATACTGGTAAGGGTTGCCCCATGGGTCTTTCGGCATTTTTTCCAGGTAGCCGCCCGCCTTCCACCCATTCGCGGCCGGGCCGACGGTCGGTTTTTCCACCAGCGAGCGCAAGCCCTGCTCGGTGGTCGGATAGCGCTGGTTGTCCAGGCGGTACAGTTTCAATGCCTGCATCACGGTGGCGATGTCGACTTTCGCCGCCGCCACCTTCGATTCACCGGTGCGGGCGATCAGCTTGGGCACCACCAGCGAGGCCAGGATGCCCATGATCACCACCACCACCATGATTTCAATCAGCGTGAAGCCGCGCGCGCGGCGCTGCGGTATCGAACGGGTTGCTGCGTTTTGCATAAGAAGAGAGAGAAGTAGGTCAGTGGAGTGCAGAGTATAAAGCCGAAATATGACAAAGCCTGTCATACAGGGAAAATTTAAGAAAATTTATACCGGCGTGTTCAAATCGGCAAGGCGCAGTGGGCAGATTCATCGCCACATACCGGGCAGGCCGGGTCGCGCGCCACGCGCATGCTGCTCCATTCCATGTGCAGGCCGTCGAGCAGCAGCAGGCGCCCGGCCAGCGACGCACCGATGCCCATGATGAGCTTGAGCGCTTCGGCCGCCTGCATGCTGCCGACCACGCCGACCAATGGCGCGAACACGCCCATGGTGGAACAGGCTTCGTCGGTGAACTGCTGATCCTGCGGGAACAGGCAGGAATAACATGGCTGCGTGCCCGTGCGCGGATCGAACACGCTGACCTGGCCATCGAAGCGGATCACGGCGCCCGACACCAGCGGCACCTTGTGCGCCACGCAGGCACGGTTGACGGCGTGGCGGGTGGCGAAATTGTCGGTGCAGTCGAGCACCACGGTGGCCCCTGCCACCAGCCCGGCCAGGCGCGCGCCACTCACGCGCTCCTGCAAGGCGATGACTTCGATGTCAGGATTGATGTCCACCAGCGTGCTACGCGCCGAAACAACCTTGGGCTGGCCGACGCGCTGCGTGGTGTGGGCGATCTGGCGCTGCAGGTTGGTCAGGTCGACCGTGTCGTCATCGACCAGCGTGAGCCGGCCCACGCCGGACGCGGCCAGGTACATGGCGGCCGGCGACCCCAGCCCCCCGGCGCCGATCACCAGCACCTGCGCATCCAGCAAGGCCTGCTGGCCTTCGATGCCGATCTGGTCCAGCAGGATATGGCGCGAGTAGCGCAGCAGCTGGTCGTCGTTCACGGTTTCTGGACGGGGATCTTCTTGTCTTCCGCCTTGATATCGGACTTGATCTCGGGCTTGTCGCTGATCTTGACCGCCTTGGCGTCCGGCCTGGCGCCCGCCTTGGACAATTGCACCGGCAGGCCCTGGAAGTGGTTCAGCGCCTGCTGCAACTGGAAATCGTCCTTGGCGCCGTATTCGAGCGGCTTGCGCTTTTTCGCCGTGGCGATCAATCGCTGCTCTTCTTCCAGCTGGCTTTGCACGGTGCCCAGGGTCGGCGCGGCCGCCTCCGGTTTGCCGTCGTCGCTGTTCAAGTGTTTTTCCAGGTCCGCCTCGCGCACGCGCAGGCTGTTCCAGCCGTCGCCGTCGGCCGTTTCATCGACCAGCATGTCGGGCACGATGCCGCGTGCCTGGATCGAGCGCCCTTTCGGCGTGTAGTAGCGCGCCGTGGTCAGCTTGACGGCGGTGTCGGCCGTCAGCTGGCGCAAGGTCTGCACCGAACCCTTGCCGAAAGTCTGGGTGCCGATCACGGTGGCGCGCTGGTAGTCCTGCAGCGCGCCGGCGACGATTTCCGAGGCCGAGGCCGAACCGGCATTGACCAGCACCACCAGCGGCACGGTTTTCAGCGCGGCCGGCAGCTTGGCCAGCGGGTCGGTCTTGGCGCCCGGCGGCGCGTAAAACTCGCGCCGGCCATAGAACACCTGTTTCGATTCCGGCAACTGGCCGCTGGTCGACACGATCACGGAATCGCCCGGCAAAAAGGCGGCCGAGACGCCGATGGCGCCCGGCACCACGCCGCCCGGGTCGTTGCGCAAGTCCAGCACCAGGCCCTTGAGCTTGGGGTCCTGCGCATACAGGGCGTTGATCTTCTTGACCATGTCGTCGACGGTCGGTTCCTGGAACTGGGCGATGCGCAGCCAGGCGTAACCGGGCGCGACCATCTTGGCCTTGACGCTTTGCACGCGGATTTCCTCGCGCACGATGGGAAACACCAGCGGCTTGCTGTCGCCCTTGCGCGAGATGGTGAGCACCAGCTTGCTGTTCGGCTGGCCGCGCATGCGCTTGATGACTTCATCTAACTGCAAGCCCTTGAGCGGCACGTTGTCGAGGCGGGTGATCACGTCGCCGGCGGCGATGCCGGCCTTGGCGGCGGGGCTGTCCTCGATCGGCGAGACCACTTTCACGTAGCCGTCTTCCATGCTCACTTCGATGCCGATGCCGACAAACTTGCCCTGCACGCTTTCGCGCATTTCCTTGAAGGCATTCTTGTCCAGGTAGACGGAATGCGGGTCCAGCGACGACACCATGCCGGCGATCGCTTCGGACAGCAGTTTTTTATCTTCCACCTTTTCAACGTAATCGCTCTTGATCAGGCCAAACACGTCGGACAGCTGGCGCAGCTCGTCCAGCGGCAGCGGTGCGCCGACCTTCTGGGCGATGGCCGGGAACTGCAGCGTGGCGCCGATGCCGGCCAGCAGGCCCACGCCGATCAAGCCTATACTTTTTACTTTGATGCCCATATGTGATTCGCAATCTGCAAGTGGTACTTAAAACTTGACCCAGGTGGCGGGATCGAAGGCACGGCCCTGATGGCGTAGCTCAAAGTATAGCCCCGATTCTTCGTTGCCGCCGCTGTTGCCCGCGCTGGCAATCGCGTCGCCGCTCCTGACGCTGTCGCCGGCGCGTTTCAGCAAGGACTGGTTATTGCCATAAATACTCAGGTACTGGCCGCCATGGTCGACGATGATCAGGTTGCCGAAGCCGCGCATCCAGTCCGAAAACACGACGCGGCCGGCGGCCACGGCATGCACGTCGCTGCCCTCGCCGGTCTTGATGAACACGCCCTTCCAGGTGGGGCCATCGCCGCGCTTGCTGCCAAAGCGGGCCGCGATGCGGCCGGCCACGGGCGGTCGCAACTGCCCTTTCAGGCTGGCAAAGGCGCCGTCCGGTGGCGCGGGCGCCAGGGTCGGGCGGGCCGGCTCGGGTTTCGGCTCCGGCTTCGGTTCCGGTTTTGGCTCCGGCTTCGGCTCGACCTTGGCGATCTGCGGCGGCTCGTCGTTGTCGATCGGTTCGAGTTTCACCGGCGGCGCCGGGACCGGGACCGGGACCGGGACCGGCTGGGTTTGCGGCTGGGTTTGCGGCTGGATTTTGCCCGATTTGCTCTGCTGTTCTTTGGCCAGGCGTTCGCGTTCGGCCAGCGCGCGCGCTTGCGCCCGTGCCTGCGCCTGGGCTTCCACCTTGGCGCGCGCGGCGAGCAAGCGCTCACGTTTTTCCTCGGCGGCCCTGGCGGCGGCGGCCGCTTTCGCAGCGGCGCGTTGTTCTGCCAGCAATTGCTGGCGTTTCTTTTCAGCGGCGGCCGCGGCCGCCTGCTCTTCGATCAGCTTGGCCAGCTTGTCGACCAGGTTGCCCATGCGCTGCTCGTCGCGCTCGACACTGCCCGCTTCCTTGCGCTTGGCCACCAGGCGCTGCGACAGATTGGCCAGCATGCTGGCGCGGCGTGCCTTTTCCTGTTCCAGCACGACTTTCTGGTCGCGCTCTTCCTGGGCGATCTCTTCCAGCTCATCCTTGGCGTTCTGCACGTCGGCCTGGTTCTTTTCCACCGCCAGCAAGTTCGCGCGCAGCGATTCGAGCAGGCGCGCCTGCGCCTGCGACACATAGGCCATCAGTTGCAGATCGCGGTTGATGCGGTTCGGATTGTCGCCCGACAGCAGCAGCTTCATGCGGTCTTCATTGCCGGCGACATATTGCTCGCGCAGCAATTTCGACAATTGTCCTTTTTGTTTTTCCACCGTCGCCGTCAGCTCGCGGTGTTCCTTGCCCAGCGCATTGAGCTTGACGCTGGTCTCGCTTTGCTCCTGCGCCAGGTCGCGCAGGGCGCGGTTGGCGTTGGAGATCGCCTCTTCCGACTCGGCCAGGGTATCGGCCGCGTCGTCCTTGGCGCTTTCGGTCTGGCTGATGTCGCGTTTCAGGGCCGTCAGCTTTTGCTGCAGGCCGGCACGTTGCAATTCCGCGGCCGCCTTCTGCTTGCTGCGTTCGGTGGGTCTGGCGCCATGCGCGGCGCCGCAAGAGAGCAGCAGCGCCAGGCACAACACGGCGCCGGCACGCCAGGCCGGCAGGGGACGTTCAGCAGAGGGGGCGATCACTGTGCCACGGAAGAAAGACTGCAAAGTTACTTGGCCTTCCCTTGGTTCGCCACGGCGGCCTGGGCCGCCGCAATCGCTGCCGGGTCGCCCAGGTAGTAATGGCGGATCGGTTTCAGGTCCGCGTCCAGTTCATACACGAGCGGCTGGCCGTTCGGGATGTTCAGGCCGACGATGTCGCTGTCGCTGATGCCATCCAGCATCTTGATCAGGGCGCGCAGGCTGTTGCCGTGGGCCGAGATAATGATCTTCTTGCCAGCGCGAATCGCCGGTGCGATTTCCTCGTCCCAGGCCGGCATCACGCGCGCCACGGTATCCTTCAGGCATTCGGTCAGCGGGATCGACGCTTTCGGCAAGCCCGCATAGCGTGGGTCGTTGAACGAGGCACGGTCGTCGCTTTCCTCCAGCGCAGGCGGCGGCGTGTCGTAGCTGCGGCGCCAGACCAATACTTGCTCGTCGCCATACTTGGCGGCCGTTTCCGCCTTGTCCAGGCCCTGCAGGGCGCCGTAATGACGCTCGTTCAGGCGCCAGTCGTTCTTCACCGGCAGGTACATCATGTCCATTTCGTCCAGTGCCAGCCACAGGGTGCGGATGGCGCGCTTGAGCACCGAGGTATAGGCCACGTCGAAAGTAAAGCCTTCTTCTTTCAGGATCTGGCCGGCGGCCTTGGCTTCGTTGATGCCCTTGGCCGTCAGATCGACGTCGGTCCAGCCGGTGAAGCGGTTATCGAGGTTCCAGGTGGACTCGCCGTGACGCATGAAAACGATTTTGTACATGGTTCTATCTTCTAAAAGGTTTCAATCAAAAAAGCAAAGGTAAAAAAGAACTGTTCCGGCTTCTATTTTATAATGCGCGCATTGACTTAAACCATTGGACACTTCGTGAAATTCATTATCGACCATATTTTTCTGTTTGCCATCGTCATCCTGTCGGGCGGCGCCCTGCTCTGGCCACTGCTGTCGATGCGCGGCAAACGCGCCACCGTACTCGAAGTGACCCAGTTGATCAATCGTGGCAAGACCATCGTGGTCGACGTGCGCACGGCGGACGAATTCGCCAAGGGTCACCTGCCGGACGCGAAAAATATTCCAGTGGCAGAACTGGCAAAACGCATGGGCGAGCTGGAAAAATTCAAAACACGCCCCATTGTAGTGGTTTGCCAGAAAGGCTCGCGCTCTGCAACCGCGGTTGCGGCGCTGACCAAAGCTGGTTTCGCTGAAGCAACGAGCCTGGAAGGCGGCATCGACGAATGGACCAAGCAAGGCTTGCCGTTGAAAACGCTGTCGCTGGCCAAACCGTCGCTGGCCAAATAAGGCCCGCCACTTTGCCACCGAGCAATCACACAAGGAGAACACCATGTCCGTCCCCGTAATCGTGTACAGCACCGCCGTGTGCCCATACTGCATCCGCGCCGAGCGCTTGCTCGAAGCCAAAGGCGTGACCGTGCAAAAGGTGCGCGTCGATCTCGATCCTGCCGAGCGCGTCAAAATGATGGAACGCACGGGCCGCCGCACCGTCCCGCAAATTTATGTCGGCGACACCCATGTCGGTGGTTTCGATGACCTGTATGCGCTGGATCAAGCCGGCAAGCTGGACCCCTTGTTAAATGGCACGGCAACCTGATATAAAGTGGGGTCGAGAAATTGCTTGGTTTTTGGCGGTATTGTTTTGATACAATTGCCCTCGCACCCCTGCACGTTGCGCCTATCCGGCGCGGCTTGCCGCAAGCACCGTATTTGCATGCACCCTATTTGAACGGTGTGCCGTTCTTGTCCATTACAACGAAAGCGTTCCATGTCTGACGAAAATCTGCAACCAGTCTTCCAAATCCAACGCGTCTACCTGAAAGACATGTCGCTGGAACAACCGAATTCCCCAGCCATCTTCCTGGAACAAGAAGCGCCGGCCATCGAAGTCGCGCTGGACGTGGGCGCCGAGCCGCTGGCCGACGGCATCTTTGAAGCCACCGTGACCATCACCGTGACGGCCAAGGTTGGCGAAAAAGTCGCTTTCCTGGTTGAAGGCAAGCAAGCTGGTATCTTCGAAGCACGCAACATCCCTGCCGATCAACTCGATCCGCTGCTGGGTATCGGCTGCCCGAACATCATCTACCCTTACCTGCGCGCCAACATCGCCGACGTGATCACCCGTGCCGGCTTCCCGCCAGTGCACCTGGCCGAGATCAACTTCGAAGTGTTCTACCAGCAACGTCTGCAAGCGATTGCTGACGCCGCAGCAGCAGCACCTAACGAAACCATCAACTAAGTTTCAGTATCACTTCGCCACCCCGTCCTGGGTTGGCCCGACACGGCGGCTCGGTTATTCAAGCCGCCGTGTTTCATTCAAGGTTCACCAAACATCATGTTGAAAAGTACGGTCATGAGCAAATTCCGTTGGATGTCAGGCGCGATGCTGTTGCTGGCCACCGCCACCAGCCACGCCGTCGACTTCAAGACCGTGGGCGCGGCGCCCGTGATCCTGTACGACGCGCCGTCCGCCAAGGGCGGCAAGCTGTATGTGGCGCCGCGCGGCATGCCGCTCGAAGTCGTGCTCAGCTACGGCGAATGGGTCAAGGTCCGCGACGCCAGCGGCGAAATGGCCTGGACCGAGGCCAAGGGCCTGTCCGCCAAACGCAACCTGGTGGCGCGCGCCGCCAACCTGAAAGTGCGCGCCAGTCCCGACGACACCTCGTCGGCGGTGCTGCTGCTCGACAAGGGCGTGCTGCTGGAAATGAGCGAACAGCCCAGCAGCGGCTGGATCAAGGTGCGCCACAAGGATGGCCAGACCGGCTACGTCAAGACCAGCGAAGTGTGGGGTCTGTAAGCACATGACCGTTCAAGACAGCAATGCCGCCGGCGCACGCCGCCGCATCACCATCCTCGGCGCCGGCGCCTGGGGCACGGCGGTGGCGATGGCGCTGGCCGCCCGCCACGACGTGATGTTGTGGGGCCGCAACGCCGACGCCATGACCGCCATGGCCGCCAGCGGCGAGAACCCTTATTTGCCCGGCTTTGCGCTGCCGCCACAACTGGCGATCAGTGCCGATTTCGACGCGGCCGTCGCGCACGCCAGCGGCGAACAGGCGCTGCTGATCGCCGCCTGCCCGGTGGCCGGCCTGCGCCCGCTGCTGCAGCAACTGAAACACAAGTCTATTCCCAACCTGGTGTGGCTGTGCAAGGGCTTTGAAAACGGCACCGGCCTGCTGCCGCACCAGATCGTCCAGGATATCCTCGGCGGCAAGGTCGCCGGCGGCACCCTGTCCGGGCCGTCGTTTGCGCAGGAAGTGGCGCGCGGCCTGCCGTGCGCGCTGACCATCGCCTCGCACGACCCGGTGCTGCGCGCCTGCGTGGTGTCGGCCTTACATGGCGGCAATTTCCGCGTCTATGCCAGCGATGACCTGGTGGGCGTGGAAGTGGGCGGCGCCGTGAAAAACGTGCTGGCGATCGCCACCGGCGTGGCCGACGGCCTGGGCCTGGGCTTGAACGCGCGTGCCGCGCTGATCACGCGCGGCCTGGCCGAAATCACGCGCCTGGGCACGGCCCTGGGTGGCCAGACCGAAACGTTCATGGGCCTGACCGGCATGGGCGACCTGATCCTCACCTGCACCGGCGATCTGTCGCGCAACCGCCGGGTCGGCTTGGGGCTGGCGCAAGGCAAGCTGCTCCCCGCCATCGTGGCCGAGCTGGGCCATGTGGCCGAAGGCGTGCCCTGCGCCAAGGCCGTGCGCGAGCTGGCGCAGCGCATGCAGGTCGAGATGCCGATCACCAATGCGGTGGCCGGCGTGCTGTTCGATGGCGACTTGCCGCAGGAAATGGTGCAGCAACTGCTGGCGCGCGATCCGCGCGACGAAGCCAACCGGGTATAAGCAGGCTTAGCGGCCGGCCTTGGCCATCAAGATGGTCAGCAATAACAGGCTGTCTTCGCACGCTTCGAGCGCGTGGGCCTGGCCGCCGTTCAAATACACCATCTGGCCCGGCCCCAGCAGCTGCACGCTGCCGTGGGCGTCGAGCGCTACCTGGCCTTGCAGGCACAGCAGGGTGATTTCCCCCAACACATGATGCTCCGGCATGGTCTTGCCCTTGGGCATGCACATGCGGATCAGTTCCAGCTCGTCCGTCTTGGCCAGCGCGATGGCGGAAAACTGCGACAAATCGTGCCCGTCCCCGTGCTGCACCGTGATTACCTGTCCTGACTTTGCATGCTCAAGTGCCATCATCTGCTCCCAGTCGTGTTAGTCGGCCGCTTCCTCTAGCTCTTCTTTGGCGCTGCGCATCCATTGCACCAGCGGATAGGCATCCTTCAATCCCTCCGCCATCATCGACAACAACTGGTCCGGATCGTTCAAGGGCAACGGCAGCTCGCTCCAGACAAAAAAGCTTTTCAACTTGATGAATTCGATATGCTCTGCGTCGGCGTCAAAACCCTTGGGCGGGCGCTGCAATTTACCCTCGTCCTGGATGGTGCCGAAGCGGGCCTTCAGGCGCTTATTCTTGAGCACTTTGGCAAACCCTGGCGCATCGTTGACCATATGCTCGCGCAGCGCCTTCAGCCGGCCTGGCGGCGGCATGTATTCGCCGGCGCCGAACAGCATGTTGCCGTGGCCATCGATCTGCACATAATACGTGGGGCCGCCGGCCTTGCTGGGACGGCGCATGTCGTTCGGCGCGATCGCCGCCGAGAAACGCGTTTTATACGGGCTCTTGTCATGCGCAAAGCGCACGTCGCGGTTGATGCGGAACATGGCTTTCTTGGGATTGCAGAACTTCACGGCCGGATCGAACTTGCCGAGTTCGGCAATCAATGAAGTCACCAGCGCCAGGAATTCCTCGCGCAGGATATCGTAACGGGGCTTGTTCATGACAAACCAGGGACGGTTGTTGTTTTCGCTCAGTTCACGTAAAAATTGGGTCAAATCACGCACATGCATGTGTCAGTTTCCGATTCGCGGCTATTTGTTGAGGTCCTTGGGGATGGGACGCTTGCCCACCACCACGTCGAGCGCCGCCTCGCGGCTCTTGCGCAGCACCGTCATTTTAGCTTTTTCACCCGGTGGCAGTTGGGCGATCAGGTTCAGCATTTCGGTGGTGTCGCCGACCGGCTTGCCGTCGACGTTGAGCAGGATGTCGCCCGGCTTGATGCCGGCCTTGTCGGCCGGGCCGCCGCGCACCACGCCGGCAATGATGGCGCCGGTGCTGCGCTGCAGGCCGAAGCTTTCGGCCAGCTCTTTGGTGATATCCTGGGTTTCCACGCCGATCCAGCCGCGCACCACGTGGCCGTTCTTGATGATCGCTTCCATCACCGTCTTGGTGGTCGAGACGGGAATGGCAAAGCCGATGCCGACCGAGCCGCCGCTTTGCGAATAGATGGCGGTATTGATGCCGATCAAATTGCCGCGCGTGTCGACCAGGGCGCCGCCCGAATTGCCGAAGTTGATGGCCGCGTCGGTCTGGATAAAGTTTTCAAAACTGTTGATATGCAGGTTGTTGCGGCCCAGGGCGGAAATAATGCCCATGGTCACCGTCTGGCCCACGCCGAAGGGGTTGCCGATCGCCAGCACGGCGTCGCCCACGCGCGCCTGCTCCGACTGCCCCAGCACGATCACCGGCAGCTTGTCGAGCTTGACCTTGATCACGGCCAGGTCCGTTTCCGGGTCCAGGCCCACCACCTGCGCCGGCGCCTTGCGCCCGTCGGTCAGCACGACTTCGATTTCGTCGGCGCCTTCGACCACATGGTTATTGGTGAGAATATAGCCTTCATGGCTGACGATCACGCCCGAGCCGAGGCTGTTTTTCATCGCGCCGCCCTCTTCCTCCATGTCCGGCGTGCGTTCGCCGAAAAAGCGCTTGAAGAAGGGGTCGCGCATCAGGGGGTGGCTGCCGCGCTTGGGCGCCTGGGTGGTCAGGATGTTGACCACCGCCGGCATGGCGCGCGCCGCCGCATCGCGGAAGGAACCGGGCGCCAGGCTGCTCGACGCCGTTTCCACCACCGGGATCGGCGTGGCGGGCGAGCCCAGCTGCTGGACCCGGCTGGCCGGGCGCAATGCGCCGTACACGAAGTACAGCGCCAGCGCGATGGTCACGGTTTGCGCAAACAACAACCAGAAACGTCGCATAAAACTCCACCCAGGTCAGCCGGCCCATTGCCGGAACGGCTTATTGTGCCAGATCGTTGTTTTTTGGTGCGCCCTTGAGCGAGTCACGTATCTCGCGCAGCAACATGATGTCTTCCGGCGTGACCGGTGGCGCGGCCGGCGCCGGCGGCGGCGTATGGGCGCGGCGGGCCTTGTTCATCAGGCGGACCATCTGGAAGATGATAAAGGCCAGAATAATGAAGTTGAGCAAGATGGTGATGAAGTTACCATAGGCCAGCACGGCGCCGGCTTTCTTCGCTTCCACCAGGGTCATGGTGGTGGCCTGGCCATTCAGGGGCAGGTAGTAATTGGCGAAATCGAGGCCGCCAAAAATGCGGCCGATCGGCGGCATGATGACGTCTTGCACCAATGAATCGACGATCTTGCCGAAGGCGCCGCCGATGATGACACCGACCGCCAGGTCGACGACATTGCCCTTCATTGCAAACTCTTTAAATTCTTTCATCATCGCCATTTTTTTCTCCTTCGGAATGTATAAAAAACATGACGATCATACTATTGATTCCATTTGCAGCGAGATTTTGCATGTGCGGTCGCAGCATTCCGGTGCGCCTCAAGCTTTCTAGTTCGAAAGAACTAGCCACTCCCTGCAAAAGTATATAAATTATGGTACAAGCAACGTTTTGGTTTTATTCGTTGTTTGCTTCACTTATAATTTGCGGTTGCCAGCAGGGGCTTTTTTGCCCTGTGGCGATTAACAAGAAAATGGTACAGGCTGCGCCATTGACCGAAGTTCCGCAGGGATATTGCCACGTTAGCGTACAAAGAGACGCAGGCTGGCAAACAGTGGGAAAGCGCTTCGGCGACGGATGTTTCGCGGCTGCCATTCATAATAAAGATTCGCATTTTGACTGATTGGGGTTTGCATGAGTAACGAAAAGCAGGTCGATTCAGGCCGCCGCGGCTTGCTCGTCGCCACGTGCGCGGCGGGCAGTGTAGTCGGGTTGGCAACCGCGGGAGCCTTGGTAAGCACCTTCCAGCCGTCGGAGCGAGCGAAAGCCGCAGGCGCGCCGGTCGAAGTAGACATCGCCACCTTGCAGCCCGGCGAAATGCGCACCGTCGAATGGCGCGGCAAACCGGTCTGGATCCTCAAGCGCACGCCGGAAATGATCGCGTCGCTGAAGAAAACCGACGGCAAGGTCGCCGATGCCAATTCGCAACGCAATCCCGCCGAATTCACGCCCTCGTATTGCATGAACGAAGCGCGTTCCATCAAACCTGAAATCCTCGTCGCGGTCGGTATCTGTACCCACCTCGGCTGCTCGCCTTCCTCGAAATTTACCCCCGGTCCCCAACCTTCCCTGCCCGATGACTGGGAAGGCGGCTTCCTGTGTCCTTGCCACGGCTCCACCTTCGACATGGCCGGCCGCGTGTACAAGAACAAGCCGGCGCCGGACAACCTGCAAGTGCCGCGCCACATGTACTTGAGCGACACCAAATTGGTGATTGGTAAAGACGAGAAAGGCGAGGCTTGATCATGGCTGCTTTCAAAGAAACCAAATTCCCGGCCGATGCCCCGGCCGCCGAAAAAGCGCTGGGCTGGGTCGATGACCGCTTTCCCCTGACCAAGCTGTGGAACGATCAGTGGGGCAAATACTACGCCCCGAAAAACTTCAACTTCTGGTACATCTTCGGCTCGCTGGCGATGCTGGTGCTGGTGCTGCAGATCGTCACAGGCATCTTCCTGACCATGCACTACAAGCCCGATGCGGCGCTGGCCTTCAATTCGGTCGAATACATCATGCGCGAAGTGCCATGGGGCTGGCTGGTGCGCTACATGCACTCGACCGGCGCCTCGGCCTTCTTCATCATCGTCTACCTGCACATGACGCGCGGCCTGCTGTACGGTTCCTACCGCAAGCCACGCGAACTGATCTGGCTGTTCGGTTTCGCCATCTTCCTGTGCCTGATGGCCGAAGCGTTCTTCGGCTACCTGCTGCCATGGGGCCAGATGTCGTACTGGGGCGCCCAGGTGATCGTCAACCTGTTCGGCGCGATCCCGTTCATCGGTCCTGACCTGTCGCTGTGGATCCGCGGCGACTACGTGGTGTCCGACGCCACCCTGAACCGCTTCTTCGCCTTCCACGTGATCGCCATCCCGCTGGTCCTGCTGGGCCTGGTCGCGGCGCACTTGATCGCCTTGCACGAAGTCGGCTCCAGCAATCCGGACGGCATCGAGGTAAAAGAAACCCTGGGCGCCGACGGCCATCCGCTCGATTCGATCCCGTCACACCCTTACTACACCGTGCACGACCTGTTCGGCGTGTCGATCTTCCTGGTAATTTTCAGCGCGGTGGTGTTCTTTGCGCCGGAAATGGGCGGCTACTTCCTCGAATACAACAACTTCCTGCCGGGCGACTCGCTGAAGACCCCGCTGCACATCGCGCCAACCTGGTACTTCACGCCGTTCTACTCGGTGCTGCGCGCCACCACGGCCGACTTCATGTACGTGCTGATGGGCGCCGTCGCCGCCTACGTGGTGTTTATCTGGCTCAAGTCGCGCCTGTCGACCAAGGTCAAGGCGGCGATCGCCGTGATCGCCCTGCTGGCCATCGTCGGCATGCTGCCACAGGTGCTCGATGCGAAATTCTGGGGCGTGGTGTTCTTCGGCGGCTCGGTGGTGATCCTGGCCTTCCTGCCATGGCTCGACCATTCACCGGTGAAGTCGATCCGCTACCGTCCGAGCTGGCACAAGATTGTGTATGCCATCTTCGGCCTGTCGTTCCTGATCCTCGGCTACCTCGGCACGCAAGCGCCAACCGACGCCAAGACCATCGTGTCGCAAGTGTGCACCCTGATTTACTTCAGCTTTTTCCTGCTGATGCCATGGTGGAGTGCAATGGGCAAGTTCAAGACCGTGCCGTCGCGTGTGACGTTTCACGCGCACTAAGCCGATCCCACGCCACGCTCAAAGGACATACATCAAATGAAGATTGCAAAAAAACTGCTCGCCATCCTGGCGTTCGTGCCCGCCCTGGCCCTGGCCAGCGAAGGCGGCTTTCCGCTGGACAAGGCGCCTGATCGCCAGACCAACATGGCGGCGCTGCAACATGGCGCCAAACTGTTCGTCAATTATTGCCTCAATTGCCACGCCGCCGTCTCGATGCGCTACAACCGCCTGAAAGACCTGGGCCTGACAGAAGACCAGATCAAGCAGAATCTGTTGTTCTCCGGTGATAAAGTGGGCGACTTGATGACCACCGCGCTGGCGCCGAAGGATGCCAAGGCCTTTTTCGGCGTGGTACCGCCGGATTTGTCGGTAATTTCGCGCGCGAAATCATCTTCCGCTGGCACAGGCGGCGACTACCTGTATACTTACCTGCGTACGTTCTATAAAGACGACACGCGGCCGACCGGCTGGAACAATATGGTCGTGCCAAATGTTGCCATGCCGCATGTGTTATGGGAGTTGCAAGGTATCCAGACTGCCAAGTTCGTGGAAGAGACTGATCCGCATGATGCGGCCAAGAAAATCCACAAATTTGTCGGCTTCGAACAAGTCAAGCCAGGCACGTTGAACAAGATCGAGTATGACACTGCGGTGGCCGACCTGGTCGGCTACATGGAGTGGATGGCCGAACCGGCACAACAGACACGCAAGCGCCTGGGCGTTTGGGTACTGCTGTTCCTGTCGGCTTTTGCTCTGCTGGCATGGCGCCTGAATGCGTCGTTCTGGAAGGAAGTCAAATAAGTGAGGCACCGGCTGAAGGCCGGTTAATGCCTGTTTCTGCGTTGTCCGCATGAGTGGACAAGCGACCTGGGGTGAGCCGTTCGCGGCTTCACCCCCTTTGTTTCTAAGGAACTATAAAAAATGATGGTTCTCTATTCGGGTACAACCTGCCCATTTTCGCAACGCTGCCGCCTGGTCCTGTTTGAAAAAGGCATGGACTTCGAAGTGCGCGACGTCGACCTGTTCAACAAGCCGGAAGACATTTCGACCATGAACCCGTATGGCCAGGTGCCGATCCTGGTCGAGCGCGAACTGATTCTGTATGAATCGAACATCATCAACGAGTACATCGATGAGCGCTTCCCGCATCCGCAACTGATGCCGGCCGATCCGCTGATGCGCGCCCGCGCGCGCCTGATGCTGTTCAACTTTGAAAAAGAACTGTTCGTGCACGTGCACGTGCTGGAAAGCGAACGCGCCAAGAGCAACGACAAGAGCCACGACAAGGCGCGCGCGGAAATCCGCGACCGCCTGACGACGCTGGCGCCGCTGTTCCTGAAAAACAAGTACATGCTGGGCGACGAATTCTCGATGCTCGACGTGGCTGTCGCGCCGCTGCTGTGGCGCCTGGACCACTACGGCATCGAACTGTCGAAAACGGCCGCGCCGCTGATGAAATACGCCGAACGCATCTTCTCGCGTCCGGCGTATATCGAAGCGCTGACCCCATCAGAAAAGGTCATGCGCCGTTAAGATATCCCCATAAAGCTACTGCGCAGCCCGCTCTCGACTTGGCGTTACTCGCCGTACTAAAGTACGGCTGCGTTACTCAAGCCGATATCGGGCTTGCTCGCTACGCTTTCTGGGGCATCTTGGATTATTTCCAGTTGCTCTGTTTCATTGACTTACCGGTGCGCCCGCCCATGTTGTTGCCGGCGGCGCTCCCGCCTCACCGTGCCTATCATGTCTGAAATCTCAACCAAACCTTATATGCTGCGCGCCATCTACGAGTGGTGCACCGACAGCGGCTACACGCCCTACCTCGCGGTCAAAGTCGATTCGCGCACCACGGTACCGATGGAATACGTGAAGAAAGGCGAAATCGTCCTGAACATCAGCTTCGGCGCCACCAGCGGCCTGAAGATGGACAACGACGCCGTGCGCTTCCACGCCCGCTTCGGCGGCGTCTCGCGCGAAATCTACGTCCCGGTCGACAACGTGATGGCCATCTACGCCAACGAAAACGGCCAGGGCATGGCGTTCGAGCCGGTCCTCGGCAACGACGACCCGCACGGCCAGCCGACCGACAGCCCCGCCTCAGCCGACGCCCCACCGCCGCCCGCCCCGGCAGCGACCGGCCCGACCCTGTCGTCAGTTCCGACCGGCAACACCGAACAACGCGACGGCAACACGCCGCCAGGCGACGACGAGCCACCAAAAAAAGGCGGCCGCCCGACCCTGACCCGTATTAAATAGCGTATAATTCGCAACGCGCAGTTTTTGCCGACTTAGCTCATTTGGTAGAGCAGTTGATTTGTAATCATCAGGTGGCCAGTTCGAAACCGGCAGTCGGCACCAAGAACATCCAGCAAAAAGCCCAGCCTTTCAGGTTGGGCTTTTTGCTTTCTGGAGACAAGACCAGCGCGCCAGCCGATTGCCCCGGGCAATGCCCACCGCATCCCGCCCGGCCTGCCTCAATACCGCATCGCCGGCATGCCGCTGGCGGCGATCAGCGCCAGCGCAATCGGGCCGGCCATGCCCAGCAGCGTGCCGCAGATGATGCCGGCGCTCCACCACCAGCTTTTCCAGCGCGCCAGCAGCAGGGCCACCACCATCTGCGCCAGCATGGCCAGGACATACATGGGGAAGAGGCCGATGTGGTCCAGTTCCATCCAGAACGGCCCGCTGTAGTCGCGCAGGTTCCAGCAAATGGCGCTCCAGACCACCACGATCAGCAGCGCGAGCAGCATGCCGTGGCCAAAGCGGCGCCAGTGGCCATCTGGATGCTGCGGGTTGTTTGCCATGTTTTTTCCCTGGTTCAGAAATAATACCCCGCCTGCAGGTTGATCCTGCGCGTGTAGCCATCGTGCACGCTGGAGGTCGATGCCAGCCCGCCGCCGTCCGGCGACAGGTAGGGGTGGTGCTTGCCCAGCATGAAGTCGGCATAGAACACCCATTTGCCGGATGAAAAGCTGAGGCCACTGACATTCTGCACTGAACTTTTGTAATTGCCGACACGCTTGCGCAGGATGCTGTAGTCGTTGTACAGCTTGAAGCCGCCCAGCGGCCCCAGCTTTCCTGGGATGTCGTAGCTGAGGTTGGCGATATAGATGTCGCCTTTGGACGCCACCGGGTAGGGATAGCCGAAGGCGCCCAGGATGACAAAGCTGTTCGGGTCGAGACCGCCATAGGTCTGGTTCGCGCCGTGGCTGGTGCCATAGCTGTAGCGCAAGGCTTCCAGCATGATGTTCCATGGCCCCGTGCCGCCCCGGTAGTGCAGCGCCACGGCATTGCGGCGGGTATCGCGCCCTTCGCTGCGGGTTTCGTTACGGATGGTGCCGGTGAGTGCGGACAGCCCCACTTCGTGCCGCCCACTGCTGCCGATATGCGCCACCACGCGGCCGGTAAAAGTCATGCGCTCGCGGTCGCGCTGGCCGGTGGCATACCCTTGCCGGTCATCGTCGGGCACGATATTGTACGAGTAGCGATTCGAGGCTGCGGCCGTATTGCCCCCGCCGCCATACGATCCGCCGTCGCGCGGGAAAAAGCCCAGCTGCCACTCGACGGGGCCGGGTCGGCTAGCATAGGTCATGCCCAGGTCGTACTTGTCCTCGAAACCGGTGTAGAACGCCATCGACTCGTAAAAATTGTTGGACGCGAACGGCTGCAGCCCGAACGGATTTTTTACCAGGCCCGCTTGCACCGTGCTCTTGTCGGCAAAGCGCACGCCGGCCCAGCCGTGATGCAGGAAGTGCTGCCAGTAGCCGCCCTGCCCCTTCGGATACCGGTTGTAGCGGTATTGCGCCGAGCTGATCAGCGTGCCGTCGTCAAAATTGACGTCCAGTCGGGCCGTATCCAGGCCGACGAAACCGCTCGGATAGTCGTCCTGCCAGCTCTTGTAGACATAATTGAAGCGGACCGCACCGCCGACGGTCCAGGGCGAACTGGCCACTTCCTCGGCCGATACGGCGTGACACAGCAAGCTCAACGCCCCGGCCAGGAGCGCGCCACGATAGTTTGCAGACATGGTCAATCTCCCTTGTTATTGCAGGCGCAGGGCATCGCGCGTGGCGGCCTGCTGCGCCTGCGGCAGCTTGAATCCGGCAACCACTTCGGCCAGCGCGCTGGCCTGCTGCTGCAGCGATTGCGCGGCGGCGGCGGCCTGCTCGACCAGGGCGGCATTCTGCTGGGTGTTTTCATCCATTTGCGTCACCGCCGTGCCCACTTCGGTGATGCCGCTGCTTTGTTCATGGCTGGCGCTGCTGATCTGCTTGACGATGCCGGCCAGCTGGCGGATGCTGTCGACCACCTCGGTCATGGTCGCGCCCGCGCTCTCCACCAGCCGGCTGCCGGCGTCGACCTGCGTCACGGAGTCGCCAATCAACGCCTTGATTTCCCTGGCCGCTTCGGCCGAACGCCCGGCGAGCGAGCGCACTTCTGTCGCCACCACAGCAAAGCCGCGGCCCATTTCCCCGGCCCGCGCCGCTTCCACCGCGGCATTGAGGGCGAGGATATTGGTCTGGAAGGCGATGCCGTCGATGGTGCTGATGATGTCGACGATCTTGCGCGAGGCAAGATTGATGTCGCCCATGGTCCGCACCACCTGCTGCACCACCTCGCCGCCACGCCCGGCCACCTGGCTGGCGCTGGTGGCCAGTTCGTTGGCCTGCTGGGCGTTTTCCGCATTCTGCTGGACAGTGGCCATCAGTTCCTCCATGGCGGCCGAGGTTTCCTCCAGCGCGCTCGCCTGCGACTCGGTGCGCATCGACAGGTCGCTATTGCCAGAGGCGATCTCGCCCGATGCCGTGCGTACCGTATCGGACGCAACACGGATTTGCAGCAGCACGGCGGCGATCTTGTCGGCGAAACGGTTGAAGGCGCTGGCAATTTGCGTCAGTTCGTCGCGGCCGGACGCATCCATGCGCCGCGTCAGGTCGCCTTCGCCGGAAGCGATGTCTTCCAGCGCGTCGCGCACCAGCAGCATGCGGCGCAGCTGGCGGCTGACGAACACCGACATCAGGCCACCGGCAGCCAGCAGGCACAGCACCGTGATGATGACCGTCATGCGCAGCATCGTGCTCAAGGTCGCAGTGGCCAGGTCGCGGTCGACCGCCGTCAGCAGTATCCATGGCGTGCCCTCGACCTTGGCGGCATACACCATCTGCGCGGCGCCGTCGATCGTCAGCTCGACGTGATCGCCACCCTGGACCAGGCGTGCCAGCAGCGCGGCATCGAGCCCGGCGGCCAATTCGATCAGCGGCTTGAGGGTCAATTCCTTGCGCGCGTGGGCCAGGATGGTGTTGTTGGTGCCATCGACCAGCACCGCAAAACTTTTTTCAGTCGGGTGGATGGCGTTGACTTTCCTGACGACCGAGGTCAGCTTCGCGTCGGCGCTGACCACGCCCGCGAGCGGACCGCCAGCCTGCGTGAACACGGGCTCCACGAAGCTCACGTACAGTTCGCCGGTATTGGCATCGGCATACGCGGGCGTGATGGCGGGACCGCCGGTCGACACGGCCAGCTTGTACCAGGGGCGCGCCGTGCCGTCGAAGTCCGGTGGCACCGTCCAGCCGCTGTAGACAGCCCGCTTGTCGCTCAAGGCAAAGCCCACCGAATCCATGGCCCCGGCCTGGCGCGCCGTATCGAGCGCGGGCTGCGGGTCCGCCTGGACTACGGCCACCTTCAGCGCGCTGGCAATGCGCTGCTTGTCCTGCACCCACTCGGTCAGCTCACGCGCATACTGGCGCGTGACATCGCTGATCTGCTTGTCCAGCGAGGACAGCACATTGGCACGCACGGTCACGAAGGTCACCAGCGAAAGGAGCACCAGCGCCACCGCGACGATGGCAATGGCGATGGCGATAAGGCGCGCACGCAGAGTGTGGAACATGGCAACTCCAAAATGAAAAAAGGGACGCAGCCAACAAGAAAAGTCCACGCTGTCGTGCGAGCACGAAGCCCGAATTCAGCTATGCCTGCCACGCGTACAGTTAAACTCAGCGCAGCATATTGCGTCAAGTCAACTATTTGCCATTCATGGCATTTATGGCAAGAGTGTGGTGAAATTGCAAATTCACCCCTTCTGAGCAGAAAAGATAGCCGATGCGTTCAAAGCCATCCGATTATGTTCGATGGATACGGGTCATCCCTTTGCTCCCAGCCGACAGGGCTTACAGCAATGTCAGCCTGTTTTCAATTCTGGCCACAGCATGCATGGCATGGGCAGGCAAAGATTGCAGCGCGTAGCGCCACACGCTACAATCGCGCATGATCAAGACATTTCAGCACAAAGGCTTGAAGGTTTTTTTCGAGACGGGAAGCATGGCCGGCATCCAGCCAGCCCATGCGCCGAAGCTGGGTGCGATGCTGCGCCGCTTGAACGAAGCAAGTGATCCTCAAGGCATGAATCTGCCGGGCTGGCGCTTGCATGCACTCAAGGGCAAAGCCCTGCAGGACCACTTTTCAGTGTGGGTGAATGGCAACTGGCGGCTGACATTCCGGTTTGACGGCAGCGACGCCATCCTGGTCGACTATCAAGATTATCATTGAGAAAAATATCATGACAAACATGTTCAATCCGCCGCATCCTGGCCTGACGCTACGCGATGACGTGCTGCCCGCGTTGGGTGTGTCCGTGACCGAGGCGGCGCAGCAGCTGGATGTCAACCGTGTCACGCTGTCGCGCGTCCTCAATGGCCACGCGGCGATTTCACCAGAGATGGCGTTGCGCATCGAAGCCTGGTTGGGCAAGGAGCGCGGGGGCGAGGCGCGCCTGTGGCTGGCGGAACAGAACGCCTATGACATCTGGCAGGCACAGCAACGTTTCGCCATTGCCCCGATGCAGGTCACGCCGGCGCCGCTGGCGGCTTAAGCTGCCGGCACCTTGTAGCCATCCGTCAAGGTCTTCAAAAACACGATCACATCGGCGATTTCCCGCTCGTTCAGGGCCGGCGCCTGCCCCTTTTTCCGGTCGAATGGCGGCTCGACATTGACGTTCGCCTCCAGGCCGGGCGGCAGGTCGTCGTACTTGTGCACGCTGCCATCGCTATTTTTCGGATACCATTTTTGCGGCGCCGTATCGCGCTGCACGTAGAAGCGCAGCACCTGTTCCAGGCTGGTGAAGCTGCTGTTGTGGAAGAAGCTTTTACGCAGCGCCACGTTGCGCAGGGTCGGGGTCTTGAAGCTGCCGCAGTATTCCTGGTGATCTTTCAGATCCGTGCGGTCGGGGCCGCACAAGCCCATGTCAAAAAATGCCGGATCGGCGTTGGCGGGCAGCTTTTTATTGCGCGGCACGCCGATATTGATCAGGCCGTAGTCGGTAAATTGCGGGAAGGCGCCGCCGGGCGTGATCTGGCTGATATGGCAGGAGGCGCAATTGCCCTTGGTCTCGTCGTTGAACAGGGCCAGGCCGCGCAATTCCTGCGGATTCAACTTGACCTGCTTGCGCAGAAAGGCATCGTACTTGCTGGTGTAGGGATAAAAATCCGCCGGGCTTTCCTGGAACACTTCGAGCGACATCAGGGCCCGGCGCAGTGCCTGCTCCGGTTGTTCAAAGATGTTCTCGCCATAGGTTTTTTTGAACTGCGCCGCCAGCGGACCGTGCCGCAATTTGTCCACCACGGCGGCGGCGTCAACGTTGCCCATCTCGTGCTTGGCCAACAGCGGCGTCAAGGCCTGTTCATGGCCAGACTGGGCGCGGCCGTCCCAGTTGCGCCCGCCGGTCGGGCCCGCATCGATGCTGTCGTCGCCATCGTCGTCATGGAAATGTTCGGTGAATGATGGCGCGTTCTGCAGGTAGCGCAGCGAAGGCGCGGCGCGCGTGCCGGCATCCTTCAGTTCGGGGCCGCCCAATTGCACCGCCAGCCCATTCGGCGGGCCGTAGGCGTGATCCGGGCTGTGGCAACTGGCGCATGACAGCTTGCCGGAGATGGACAGGCTCGGTTCGAAAAACATGGCGCGGCCCATGGCCGTCATGTCCGCCACCGACGGCTGGTTCCGGGCCGGCGCGTAGGCGGCATTCAGATAGGCCGGCGGGGCGGCAGCGGTGGCCGGCTTGGGAAGCTGCTGCGGCTGGCAGGCGGCCAGCAGCAATAAAAAGGGCGTGAACTTCATCATGGCGGCAATCGAACAGCTGTGAACATGGGCGGCCAGCGTAGCAACGCCATATGACCGCTGCGTGACAAATCGGCCGCCAATGCCGCCGCAACATTACGGCATGTATCGCATGTAACGGAACATGGACATGTCACGCAGCGGACATATTGCTTGCCTAGCATCCGTGCTTTTCCACCCTCACACCCAGAAGGCATGAGCATGAAACCGCACGCAAGACCTGTATTACGCCCGCTCCGATTACGCCCCCTCCCCGTCTTATTGTCGCTGGCGCTGGGCGCCGGCCTGGTGGCCTGTGGCAGCAACTATGCCCTGGCGCCCACCACCAAGGGCCAGGTGATCGGCAGCTACTATGAAAACGCCCAGGTGTGCCTGGAAAGCACGACGGCAAAACTGACCTGCGCCAGCGATTCGGCGCCCGTGCGCACGGCCGCCGACGGCAGCTTCACGGTGGAAGGCGAAGGCGCCGTGCTGGCCATGGTCGGCACCGATGCGATCCGCCACGAAGTGGTGGGCGACGCCGGCAGCAAGGTCACGCAAAAGCTGCTGCTGCGCGCCCCCGCCGGCCACGCGGGCTTCGTCAGCGCCCTGTCGACCGAACTGGCACAGGTGATGGATGGCAATGGCGGCGATTTCGCTGCCGCCAGCAGCAAGCTGGCGGCGCGCATCGGCGTGTCGGAAACTGCCCTGGCGTCGGACTTCAACAAGGCCAGCGGCGATGAACTGGCGAAGCTGAAAGCGGAAAACACCAGCGTCACCACGGTGATCGCCGGCGCCAGCGCGCAGGCCGCACCCGCAGACGCCCTGGCCGCCCTGAACAGCGGCCTGGCGCTGAACAATATCCAGACCATCGTCGTGATCTACGCGGAAAACCGCGGCTTCGACAATCTGTACGGCCTGTTCCCGGGCGCCAACGGCGTGCCGGGTGTCAACCCGACTTCGACCGGCGGCTATGTGGCGCAAAAGGATATCGACAACAGCACCCTGCCCGTGCTGCCACCGACCTGGGGCGGCATGACGGCCGCCGGCCAGAGCACCGTGATCACGCAGGCGCAATCGGCCAACCTGCCCAACAAGCCGTTCCAGATCGACGATGCCAACAGCCCGATCAGCCTGCCGCAATCGGTGATCACGCGCGACCTGGTGCACCGCTTCTACAACAACCAGATGCAGATCAATGGCGGCGCCAACGACAAGTTCGCGGCCTATTCCGATGCGGGCGGCCTCACCATGGGCTACTACGACGGCAGCAAGATGAAGCTGTGGGATATCGCCAAACAGTACGCGCTGGCCGACAACCTGTTCATCGGCGCCTTCGGCGGCTCGTTCCTGACGCACCAGTACCTGATCTGCGCCTGCGCGCCGACTTATCCGAACGCGGACACCTCTGTCGCCAAGGCTTCGATCTCGAAGATCGATGTCGACGCCAAGGGCAACTTCGTGCGCCTGACGCCGGCCGCCACCGCGCCGGCCACGGTGCTCAATGGCGCGCCAGTCTACGCCAACGACAACACGCTGACGCCGGCCGACAGCAGCGGCATGTTCTACGCCGTCAACACCATGCAGCCGGCTTTCCAGCCCAGCAGCAATGCACCGGCGTCCGGCGACAGCAGCAAGCTGTATGCCGATACCACCAAGGCCAATACCTTGCCGCAGCAGACGCAGACGAATATTGGCGACTTGTTATCCGGAAAGAACATCGACTGGGCCTGGTATGCGGGCGCCTGGAAGGACACCACGGCGCTGGCCACGGCCAGTGCGCGCGGCAGCAGTTTCCCGAGCCCACCAAACTTCCAGTTCCACCACCAGCCGTTCAATTATTTCGCCAGCATGGACCCGGTCAAGGCGCCCGCCTACCGCGCTGCCCACTTGCGCGATTTCGACAGCCAGTTCATGACGGATGCGGCCGCCGGCAAGCTGCCGCCGGTGACCTTCTACAAGCCGCAGGGCAATTTGAACCAGCACGCCGGTTACGCCAGCGTGGCCGATGGCGACGCGCATATCGCCAGCGTCATCGCGCAGTTGAAAAAGAGCCCGCAGTGGAAGAACATGCTGGTGATCGTCACCTACGATGAAAACGGCGGCTTCTATGACCATGCCGCGCCACCGAAGGGCGACCGCTGGGGTCCCGGCACGCGCGTGCCGGCGATTTTGGTCTCGCCGTACGTGAAGAAGGGCCTGGTCGACCATACGCAATACGACTCGGCCTCGATCCTGCGCGCGATTACCCACCGCTTCTCGCTGCCGGTGCTTGACGGCTTGAGCACGCGCGACAAGGCACTGGTCGCCAATGGCGGCAAGCCGATGGGCGACTTCAGCGCGGCGCTGGCCTTGCTGCCGCAGGAGTAAAACCTAGCCCTTGCGGCTGTCGAGCCATTCCTGGCCGCCGGCCGCCAGGGCGACGGCGATCACTTTTTCCGGCAGGCTGTAGACGGTGGCCCAGCTGGCGCGGCCGTCCGCCGTATTGGCCGGAAAGCTGTGCGTCTCGATCGGCCAGTGATATTTGCGTTTCAATGCCTTGACGATGGCGGCCAGCGAGACGCGGCCCTGCAGGGGTTCGGCGCCGGACTGGTCGCGGTTCGACAGCAGCACGGCGAGGACCTGGCCGCGGCCCGTGCGCGCGCCGGGAAAGGTGGGGGTTTTGTTTGCCATCGCCTATTTTTGCACAGTGTCGGTGTTTCTTACAGTCAGCGCATTTCCCTTCAGTTCGCTTTACGCAAGTCCTTGATTCGACTTGGATTTTTTTGTTTGGCACGCAAGCTGCTTATCAACGTCGACAGCGACACTCGGATACCCCTTCTGAATGTCCCCGACTGAACCGACCATGATAACGAGGCTGCGATGAACGTCGATCACCCACGAAGCAAAACCCTAGGCCTGTTCGCCGCGCTCGCCGCAGCCGGTTTGCTGGCCGCCGGCCAGGCGCAGGCCGGCGCGTATGGCCTGGCCGTCAACGATATCAACAATTTCCGCATCACCACCAGCGCCGGCACCCTGTCGCTGACGGGCGCCAACCGCAACGCCAGCGACAGCACGTATTTTGAAAATGCCGCCGCCGTCAATCCGCGTGCCGTCAACACCGGCCCCGCCGCCAATGCCGATGTGCTGCAGGTATGCGCCGGCGGTGGTTGTAGCGGCCTGCCACAAAACAACTATGCGCACAGCACGGTGCTGGAGTTTGCACGCGGCGACGCCCATTCCTTCGGCAATATGCTGACCACCGCCGGCGCCACCATGCGGGCCGTGTCGGAAGCGCAGCGCGATACGGTGGGCGCCGCCTCGTCGACGGCGGGCGATACGCTGACGGGCTCGGTCAACCTGACCTTGTCGAGCGCCGGCTTCATCACCTTCAGTTTCATGGCGCGCCGCGACCTGCGCAGCAGCGTGACGACCCTGGGCGACAAGTCGAATGTGTCGATCATGGATATCTTCAGCATTTCCTGCAATGCCGGCAGCCCCGCCGGCTGCGCCGCGCGCGCCAACGCCGACGGCATCGTGTTCCAGTTCGCGCCCGATGGCGACGCCAACAATGGCAGCGACGTGAACGGCAACCACACCACCGGCAGCCTCGATCCGTTCAGCATGAACGTGACGGCGGGCACCAACGATCCGCGCACCTCGCGCACGTTCACTAACGACTTTGCGCTGTTTTCGCTGACCTCGAATTTTGCCTTGCCGGCCGGCAGCTACACCCTGAACTTTTCCAAGTCCACCCGCACCGATATCGTCGTGGTGCAGCAAGTCCCGGAGCCCGGTACCCTGCTGCTGCTGGGCATCGGCCTGGCGGCGCTGGCGAGCACGCGCCGGCGCCAGGCTTGCACTGCATAATGGACTACCCGAGCCGCGCCAGCGCCTGGCGCGCCAGTTCCAGCTGCTGCACATAGTAGCGGTGCAGCACGGCCGGATCGATATCGCGCCCGAGGATCAGCCGCAGTTCGCTGGCAGGGCAATCGGCGGCGGCGAATTCGATATTGCCGCCCAGCTGGCGGGCCAGCTGGCGCGCCGCCTGCCGCTGCGCCGGCCGGTATTCCACGCGCGTGCGGGCCACCCGGAACGACGAGGCGTTAGCCGTACGAACCACCTGCAAGTCACTGCCGGCCAGGCTGCGCGCCAGCGCCGCCGCCATGCCCGGCTTGCCATTTCCATTGAGAATTTCCAGCCGCAGGCGCGGCGCGTCCGGCGGGCTGGCCGCCGCCACACGCTGCAGCACCGCCATGCCGGCACTTTGCGTAATGTCGATGCGGTCCATCACCGGCGCCACCGGCGCGGGCACCGGCATGGCCTCGGCCTCGGCCCGGACGCGCGGCACCTCGCGTGCCTGCAGGCTGTGCGCCTGGTCCTGCATGCGCGCCGCCCGTTCGTGCTGCCCCAGCCTGGCCAGCACCTGCGCCAGCTGTTGCCAGGCCAGCGCATTGCGCGGGTCGAGCAGGCAGGCTTTTTCCAGCACCGTCACGGCGTCGGCATCGCGCCCTGCCAGCCTGTAAGCATGACCCAGGTTGCGCAACAGATAGGCATGGCGCGGCTCCCGCAGCGCGCCGCCGGCCAGCAGGGCCTCCCAGATGGCGATGGCCTGCCGCACTTCGCCACGCTGCGCATGCAGCACGGCCTGGCCATTGCGTTCGGCAGGATCAACGGGAAACGCGACCGGGACCGGGACCGGGACCGGGACCGGGACCGGGACCGGGCCAGGATCGGTGACGGGGCTGGCGCAGGCGCCCAGCAAGATACAAGCGCCGGCAACGGCCAGGCGCGGCAGGGTAATCGACATGGGACTCCTTTTATCGGTTGGCCATGGCCGGCACCAGCACGCGGTAGACTTCGATCACGGCAGGACCCATCAGCACCAGCATCAAGGTGGGAAACACGCAGAAGATCAGCGGGAACAACAATTTGAGGGCGATCTTGGCGGCCGCCTCTTCGGCCAGCAGGCTGCGCTTGCCGCGCAGATTGTCGGAATGCACGCGCAGCGAATCGCCCATGCTGGTGCCGAAGCGCTCGGACTGGATCAGCATGGCCACCAGCACGTCGACGTCTTCCACGCCGCTGCGCAGCGCCAGGTTGCGCAGCGCTTTTTCCTTGGTAAAGCCGGCGCGCATTTCCATCAGCACCAGCTGCAGTTCCTGCGCCAGCACCATGCTCTTGATATGGATCTCACCGGACACCTTGACCAGTGCGCGTTCCAGGCTCAGGCCCGCTTCGACGCAGACCGTCAGCAGGTCGAGCGCGTCGGGGATGTTCTCGAAGATGTCGCGCTGGCGCCGCCTGGCCGTGCTGGCCAGGATCAGGTTGGGCAGGTAATAGCCGGCGGTGGCGCTGATGCACAGGAAAAATAACAAGACGCTGCGCATGCCGGCCGCCATGCTGCTGGCCGCATACAGGCCCAGCACGGTGGGAAACAGCAGGGCCAGCACCGACTTGGCGGCAAAATACAGGGCCGGCGCGCTGGCCTGGCGCCAGCCGGCATTCATGAAGCGGGTGCGCAGCGGCGAGCGCTCCCAGCCTTCCTCGGGCAGCGACAGCTTCGAAAATGGCTTGGCTACGCGCGCCACCCGTTCCACCCAGCCATGCTCCAGCGCCACGGCACTGGCCACCGGCGCGGTGGCGCCGAACAGGCGCTGGCGCAAGCTGCCCGGAAAGAAAATCAGCGACGCCGCCACCGCCAGTCCCGCCACCACGGCAAACACGATCACAAGAAACAGCAGTTGCTGGCCGGTCATGGCGCTCTCCCTCGAATCAGGTGTTTTAAATACGAATCTTGATCACTTTGCGCATCCAGATCACGCCCAGCGCCACCATGCCGGCCGCATACCACAGCAGGCGTATGCCGCTGGGATCGGTCCACAGCAGGCTGATGTATTGCGGGTTGACCAGGGACATCACGCCTATCATCACCACCGGCATCAGGCCCAGCACCCAGGCCGACATGCGCCCTTCGGCCGACAGCACGCGCACCTGTCCCAGCAGCTTCAAACGGGCGCGGATGATACGCGCGATGCTCACCAGCACTTCGGCCAGGTTGCCGCCCGATTCGCGCTGCACCAGCACGGCGATCACCAGGTAGCGCAAGTCCGTCAGCGGAATGCGCACGGCCAGGTTCTGCAGCGCTTCATTCATCGGCACGCCGTAATTGATCTCTTCATGGGCCAGCTTGAATTCGCCGCTGATCGGTTCATTCAATTCATCGCCCACCATTTGCAGCACGTTTGAAAACGAGTGGCCGGCGCGCAGCGCGCGCGCCAGGAAATCGGCCGCTTCCGGCAACTGCGCCTCGATCTTTTGCAGCCGCGCCGTGCGCGCGCGCAGCAGGAACAACAGCGGCCCGCCGGCGGCCATCGCCAGCAGCAGCAACACGCCCGGCAAGGGCATCGGCCAGGCCGCCAGCACCAGCAGCGCGGCCAGCAGCACGCCGCCGGCAACGGCCAGGAATTGCGCCACCGACCACGCCAGGCCCGCCTGCAGCAGCAGGCGGTCGAGCGCCTCGCATTGCGGAATTTTCCGCAGCCAGCGCTCCAGACCAGGGGCGCGCGCGTAGCGGCGCTGCTTGAGGATCGAGACCCGTTCGCCGCCCGTCTCGCCGCGCGCGGCCATCAGGCGCAGGCGCCGGCTGATGCGCCGCGCGGCGCTGCCATGCGTGCCCGACCACCACAGCCAGGCGCCTTCCATCATCAGGATGCAGGCGGCGAACAGGACGATGGCAAAACCGTAGAACACCTGGTCCATAATTCCTCCTTAAACGTCTAACAGAACCGTAGCGAGCGGAAGTGATTTGTGGCCGAGAAGCGCAGCTGTGCGAATGCACGGGGCCGCCGAGGCAGTGAGCATCGCAAGCCACAAAGCGCGACGCGCAGTAGGTTCAGTTAGATGTTGTTATTCGTAGATGCGGTCGGGGTCGAACACACTGTCGGGTACCGGCGCGCCGAACATGCGCAGGCGCTCCGTGAAGCGCGGCCGCACGCCGGTGGCGCAGAAGTGGCCCAGCACGCGGCCATTGGCGTCCACGCCGGTCTGCTCGAAGCGGAAGATTTCATGCATGGCGATGATCTCGCCCTCCATGCCCGTCACTTCCTGCAGGCTGACCAGCTTGCGCGCGCCGTCGGTCAGGCGCGACACCTGCATCACCACCGTCACGGCCGAACAGATCTGCTGGCGCGTGGCGCGCGGCGTCAGGTTCACGTTGGCCATGCCGACCATGTTTTCCAGCCGCGCCAGCGCGTCGCGCGCGGTGTTCGAGTGAATCGTCGCCAGCGAGCCTTCATGGCCGGTGTTCATCGCCTGCAGCATGTCGAGCGCCTCGGCGCCGCGCACCTCGCCCAGGATGATGCGGTCGGGCCGCATGCGCAGCGCGTTGCGCACCAGGGCGCGCTGGCTCACTTCGCCCTTGCCCTCGATATTCGGCGGGCGTGTTTCCAGGCGCACCACGTGCGGCTGGCGCAGCGCCAGTTCGGCCGCGTCCTCGATGGTGACGATGCGCTCGCTGCCGGGTATGAAGCCGGACAGCACGTTGAGCAGGGTCGTCTTGCCGCTGCCGGTGCCGCCCGAGATCAGGATATTGATCTTGGCCTGGCCCAGCGCCTGCAGCACCTGCACCATCGGCGGCGTCAGGCTTTTATAGTCGAGCATGTTGGCGATCGTCAGAGGCTGCACCGCGAAGCGGCGGATCGACAGGATCGGGCCATCGACCGCCAGCGGCGGAATGATGGCGTTGACCCTGGAGCCGTCGGGCAGGCGCGCATCGACCATCGGACTCGATTCGTCGACCCGGCGCCCGACCCGCGAGACGATCTTTTCGATGATCTTCATCAGGTGGGCATTGTCATGGAACGTGACGTCGGTCAGCTCCAGCCGCCCGCCGCGCTCGACGTACACCTTGTCGCAGGTATTGACCAGGATATCGGACACGCCCGGGTCGGCCAGCAGCGGCTCGAGCGGGCCGAAGCCCAGCATCTCGTGCTGGATGTCGAGCACCAGGCTGTGCCGCTCGTGCTGGTTCAGCACGATGCGTTCCTCCTCGATCACGCGCTGCACCAGCAGCGCCAGTTCATGCTTGAACTGCTCGGCCGTCAGGCGCTTCAGGCGTTCCAGGTCGATACGGTCGAGTATCGTCTGGTGCATGGTTTTTTTCAGCTCCTGGTAGGCGTGCAGCGCCAGCGCGCCATGGCCGTGGATGGCCGGGCGCGGCGCTTCGTTGGCCGCCAGGCGTTCGCGTAGTGTCATCTCGTCTCCCTTGATGGTTGGTCAGGTATCGCTGCGGCTGAACAGGCGGTCGAACAGGCCGCGGCTTTCCGTCACGCGGCGCTTTGTTACTTGTTCCACCAGGTCGGCCAGGCTGCGCGCCACCGCGCTGGTGCGCGACAGCTGCAGCAGCGGGATGCCCTGGTTGACCGAGTCGGTGGCCGCCAGGTAATCGTTCGGCACCGTGTGCACCACGGCCGCGCCCAGCGCCTGCTCCAGGTCGGCCAGGCGCAAGCGGCCGCCCTTTTCGTAGCGGTTGACGATCAGCCGCAGCCGTTCGCCCGGATAGCCGAGCGAGCGGAAGATGTCGAGCAGGCGGCGCCCGTCGCGGATGTCCGGCAGCGCCAGCTGCAGCACCGGGTAGATGGCGTCGGCGCTGTCGAGCGCGCGCAGCGACAGCGCATCGATCTGGCGCCCCACGTCGAGCACGATGTAGTCGTAGTGCTGGCGCGCCACGGCCAGGATGCGGTCCATGTGCTCGGGCTGCATGTCGACCTTGTGGGCAGGGTCGTCGGCCGCCGCCAGCACGCCGAAGTTCGGCGTCACATGCACCAGGCAGGACGCGAGAAAGGCGCCGTCCATGCGCGAGATCTGGGCGCAGATATCGGACAAGGTCATGGCCGGTTTCTGGTCCGAGACATACAGGGTGGCGTCGCCGAACTGGCCGTGCAGGTCGATCAGCAGCACCTTGCAGCCGGCCAGCGCGGCCAGCGCGTAGGCAAAGTTGGTCGACAAGAAGGTGGCGCCGCTGCCGCCCTTGCAGGAGATAAACGCCAGCACCTTGCCGTCGCGCATTTGCGTCACGCCGGCCTGGATATCGACCCGGTCCATCGCTTCGTGGAAGGCCTTGTGCACCAGGGGCAGCTGCAGCACTTCACGCATGCCGGCGCGCATGGCGCGGATCAGCACATCCTGCTGCTGGCCGCGCGTGAGCAGCATCAACACGGCCGCCGGATACTGGCGCGCCAGGCGTTCGAGCAGGTCGGCCTCGTCGGCGTCGATGCCGCTGGCGTCGACGATCACCAGTTCGGGCGCCTCGGACAACATGCGGTCGACGGCGTCGCGCAAGCCGCTGCGGCGCTCCAGGATGCGCAGCACCGGCATGCGCGCCGCGCCCTGGGCGGCGATTTCATCGTGCAGCGGGATGTCACGGCTAATCATCAAGGCTCTCATTGCACTTCCTTAGAGATAACGGTACGGCGGTCCGGCGATCAAGGGCAAAAGGCGGGGTTGTCCTGGTAGCCGAGCGACTCGGCCACCGCCAGCGTGACGCCGCTGGGCAGGCGCACCGCCTGCGCGCCCGAAGGGAACAGCATCTCCAGCAGCGGCAGGATCGGCCGGTAGGGCACCCGCTCGCAACTGCCACCCGTGCCGGGCAGGCACAGCTGCGCCCGCACGAAACGGATGCAGCTGGCGCCGTGCGGATTGTCCAGGCAGTTGATGCGGTTGCGTTGCGGACAAGCCGGCATCACGCCGACCGGCAGCGCCGCCGGCACGCCGCCGCCACCGGACGACTGCGACAGGTAATCGATGCGCACATACGCGTCGCTGATGGCGCCGCCCAGCGGCAGGCGGCCGGGCGCCGAACGCAGGACGGCCTGCTCGCGCACCGCCTGCACCGCGCTGGCATTGCTGAAGTCGGTGACGGCGGCGGCGCGCGCGGCGCGCCGGGTCATTTCCGGCACCAGGTTCCACAGGTAGACGGCGCGCGCCACTTCCAGCAGCGCAAACAGGAAAATGAAAAACAGCGTCGCCAGCATGGCGAATTCGACGGCAAACACGCCGCCTTCGCGCCGGCGGCGCGCATATGTGGCCTCAGTTCGCATAGCGCAGCACCGCGTTGGCATGCAATGAAATCGGCGCCATCTGCGGCAGCCAGCGCAAGGTCAGGTCGGGCAGGAAAGCGATCGGCAGCTGGGCGACAAACTTCACGCTGACCTGCAGCGGCCGCGTGGGATAGGAGCCGCAGGGATAGCCGCCATCGATGTATACGCATTCGATGCGGATACGGCTGGCATTGAGCACCGGCCCCGTCTCGGCCAGCGCCTGCCGCACCAGCTGCGTGGCAAACGCGGCGGCCTGGGTGGCAGGGACATCATTCGTCATCTGCTGCAGCGGCAAGGTGGCCATGTAGCGCGCCGCGTCCTGCGCACTTTTTTGCACCATCGTGTACATGAACAGGGCGCGTCCGAACAGCAGCACCACCGGCAACAGGCCCATGAAAAACAGCATGATCAGCGCCAGTTCGATCGCCGCCACGCCCTTCTGGCGGCGGCTGGCGCGGCACGGGACATGGCGCCTCATCGCAGCAGCTCCGCCGGGCCGCCCAGCGCCAGTTCGTCGGCCATGCCGGCAAATTCACCGCTCAATACGCTGGCGCTGGCGGGCGCCGTCATGAAAAAGCGCCCGATGCCCAGCACGTTGGCCAGCACGTCGCTGCCGGCCGGCAGGGGGCAGGCCAGCAGGGCGATATGCAGCACGCGGCGCTGCGCCACGCCCGCATTGCCGACGGGCGCCGTCAGGAAAGCGGACGAACCATACGGCGTGCCGCTGGCAGGATAAAAGCTGTTGCTGGCGGGCGCCGTAGGCAGGCCCGGATACAGGCTGGCCCAGGCGCTGTTGGGAAAGGCCGTGTAGTCGCCGGCCGGCTTGGGATCGGCATATTGCACCGCCTTGGCAAACGACCACAGCGGCCCGTAGCTGGCGGGCGCAATGCTGGCGGGCGTGCCGGCGGCCAGCGGCGGCAAGTCGGCCACCGTCAGCAAGGGGGTGCCACCGCTGGCCACCGCGTTCGAGCCGGACGGCACGTTCATCCACCAGTTCGACAAGGCATTCGGAAAGGCGCGGATGTTCGTATCGGGCGGCGCCGTCACGGGGTTGCAGCGGTTGGCGCCATATTGGTTGAAGCGCGCATTGAAGGCTGGCCACAGCGCGGTGGGAAACGGCCGGTGCACATGGATGGGCGTGGCGCCAATCGCCGTGTGCAGCACGCTGCCGCTGCAAATAAAGGGCTCGACGCTGGCATCGCTCAATTGCGCGGAGGATCCGATGGCGCCCAGCGGACCCAGCGGATTGAGCAAGAAATGCTCGGGCGCGGCCCCATGCGGATTCA
The DNA here is from genome assembly GCF_049896105.1 of Janthinobacterium sp. PSPC3-1. Lineage (NCBI taxonomy): Bacteria > Pseudomonadati > Pseudomonadota > Betaproteobacteria > Burkholderiales > Oxalobacteraceae > Janthinobacterium > Janthinobacterium sp. PSPC3-1. The sequence goes on from NZ_JAFCTQ010000011.1 coordinate 126,827, forward strand.
GGTTGAACAGGTTATAGGCCACGCCGCGCCGAAAACCGAATTCCAGCGCTTCGCGGCGCTCGGGCGGCCCCGGATTGGTGCGCAAGGACGCCGGCGCCGCCGACAGCGCACAGATCGCCAGCGGCGTGATGCGCAGGCTGCTGCGGCCCGCCACCGCGCGCCCGCTGGTGTCGAGCGTGCGCAGGGCCGGCGACCAGGCGCCCAGGAACGCCGTCGTCACCTGCCCCAGCGCCGGCAGGTTGTCGCGCGTGTCGACCCGCACGAACAACGCCCTGGCCGGGTCGGGCACCGCGCCGGCGGCATGCCATGCACCGGCCGGCGCATCGGCCGCGCTGGCAAAGCGGATGCTGTCGTCGGACAGCAGCGCACCCTGCATGCGGCGCCGGTACAGGCTTTGGCCGGCCGCGCTGGCTTTTGCCTTGGTGACGGCATTGGCCAGGCCGGCGGCCGTGCCCACCAGTTCGGGAGCGGCCGCCAGCGCCGCATTGTCGGCCAGGTTCTGCAATTCGGTCTTGCGGCCGATGACCTGGCCGACGTCGAGCGCCAGGCCGATAAACCCCAGCACCACGATCAGCAGGATGGAAAACATGATCAGCATCGCCCCCCGCTGGTGCTGAAGCTGGCTTCTATTTTCCACCGCCGCCTCCCAGCATGAAGGTCACCGGCGGCGGTACTTGCCCGTTCGGCTCGGCAAACGAGGCGCGGTAGCGCTCCATCACGGCGCGCGCGCTGGCGCCGTCCAGGCCGTTGGCCGGCGTGGTATTGCCGGCGGCGGCCGGGTCCAGTACCTGCTGCGCCATGGCCAGGCGCGTGGCCTCGCCGAAGCGCGCGTCGAAGCGCGGCGTACTGCCGCTGCTGCAGCCGGCCAACTGCAGCAGCGGCGCCAGTAATGCCATGCGCGCCAGCCACGCCAGCCGCGCCGACGGCCGTGTCAAGGTGAGTGAAATCGATCGCATGGCATGGCTCCCTGGCTTATTGCAATTCGAAGCCACCCACCGTGGGCGGCGCGGCGGCGGGCACGGACAGCGGCGGCGGCGCGCCTTCCATCTTGCCGCTCAACATCAGATCCATCCGCGATGGCGGCGCCAGCTGCGCCGTCGGCAAAGCCGCGCCGGCGGGCGGCAGCGGCTTGACCAGGTGGGCCGTGATGACGAACAGCAGCTCGGTGCGGTCGTGCTGGAAATCCGTGCTGCGAAACAGCGCACCGAGGATGGGCAGCTCGCTGAGCCAGGGCAGGCCGGTGACGTTGCTGACCTGGTTATTCTTGATCAGGCCGCCGATCGCATAGCTCTGGCCGTCGTACAGCTGCACCGTGGTCGAAGCGCGCCGCGTCGTGATTACCGGCAGGATGGAGCGGCCGCTGACGCCGGCGCTGGAAATGCCCACCCCTTCGCGCGACAGCTCCGACACTTCCGGCGCCACCTTCAGGTTGATGCGTCCACCCGACAGCACGGTCGGCGTGAAGCGCAGGCCCACGCCATACTCGCGCTCTTCCAGGGTGATCTTGTTATTGTCCTGGCCGACCGGAATGAAAATCTTGCCGCCGGCGAGAAAGCTGCCCTCCTGGCCGCTGATCGCCATCACGGTCGGTTCGGCCAGGATGCGCACCAGGCCATCCTGTTTCTGCGCTTCGATGGTCAGCTGCTGGCCGTTCGACTTGCGCAGGTCGAGCAGGCCATTGGCCGCGCCGGTGAGGAAATTCGACAGCAAGGTGGTGGCCCAGCTGCCCGAGGCAAAGCGCAAGGTGGCGCCCACTTCGAGCCGTTCCAGCAGCGACTTCGAGACTTCGGCGATCTGCACCGCCAGCATCACTTGCTGCGGCGCACTGACGTTGAGCATGTTGATGATGCGGCTGGCGGCCCCGCCCGCGCCTGTCGCCGCCGCCGGCGTGGCGGGCGCGGCGCCAGCGGCCGGCCTGGGCAGCGCCAGCGGGGTGGTGGCGCGCCGCACATAGGCTTGCGCCAGCTCGACGGCGCGCAGCACCGCGTCCGCGTCCTGCACCGTGCCCGACAGCACCAGGGTATCGGCGGCGGCCGTGACGCGGATGGCTTTTTCTTCCGGCATCAGTTCGGCCAGGGTCGCGCGCAAGCCTGCCGGGTCCATGCTGACGGTGACATTGACCACGCTGCACACGCCGCTTCGCCCCTGGATAATCATGTTGGTGCTGCCGATGTCGGCGCCCACCACGTACAGCGTGTCCGGCGCCACCAGCATGGCTTGCGCCACCGCAGGATTGCCGACGCTGCGCTGCAGCACCGGCTCGGGCAGGCGCAACATGCTCGACTTGCCGACCTCGAGTTGCAGGTGGCCGGGCGTGGCGGCCGCGCCGCCGCAGCGCGGCGCGCTGTCGGCGGCGGCCGGCGGTGGCGCCGCCGACAGCAGCAAGAGCGGGCACAGGATCGGCAGGGCGCGTTTCATAGCAGGATATCCATGGTTGGGGGCGGGCGGCTAGAAGCATTCGCGCGAGGCGCGCGTACCGTCGATCAGACCGCTGCAATGCCGTGGCGGCGCCACCGCCGCCACGCGGCGCGGCGCCACCGCCGCCACGCGGCGCGGCGCGGCCGGCTTGATGGCAGCGGGCGGCGCGGCGGCCACCGGTGGCTCGGCCGCCGGCTCGGGCGACGGCGTGCCCAGCAGCGTCAATTTGGTGGCGCCGCCGGTGACGCCCGGCTGCGGATCGACCTGGTTGCGCAAGACCAGCGACAAGCTGCCCACGCTGCGCGCCAGGTCCAGGTTTTCCGCTTGCGCCGGCGTCACTTCCAGGGTCACCGCATTGACCACGCGCGGCTTGGTTTCGTCGCGCCCCACCTCCTGCGCCACCGCCAGCACCAGGATGCGTTCGAGCACGATCTTGGAAATATTGCGGCTTTGCGGATAGGTGCGGTCGCCCGCATCCTGCTGCGTGCTGACGATGATGTCGACATAATTGCCAGGCAAGGCAAAGCCGGCCACGCCGATCACGTCATTGACGCGCACGGTGATGGCGCGCCGCCCTTCCGTGATCAGGGCCGACAGGCCACCCAGGGTGCCGGCCGGCGCCAGCTTCGCCTCGCTCAACGGTTCGCCGCGCAGCACGCTGCTTTTCAGCACCCGGCCCGACAGTTTCAGAGGATCTTGCAGCGCGCCTTCCGGCAGGCTTTCCGCCGGCCATTCGGCCAGCCGCAGCATGTCCGGGCTCAGGCGCTGGCCCAGGTTGACGTCGGCCGCGGCGACCACGATCCTGCCCTTGCCGGCAGGGCTCTGGCGCAACAGCCAGTGCGAGGCCAGCAGCACCGCCAGCAAGCCCAGCAAGATGGCCAGCCCCATCATCACCAGTGCGCGGCGGTTTTTCATGCGATGCTCTCGTCGAGCACGGCGTCCTGCGCGTCGCAGCCGGCAAACAGACTGCTCCAGGCCTGCTCCAGCGTGGCCACCGTCAATTGCGCTTCGCTGCCGGCAAAGCCGGCAAAGTCGGCGATGCGGTCCAGCAATTCACGCGGCGTGCTGGCCAGCAGCGGCCGTCCGCTGGCGCCATGCAGCTGGCGCAGCAAATGGTGCAGCACTTGCTCGTCGAAGGCGATGCCGGTGGCGCGGCATTGCTGGCGGAACAGCACGCGGTAGGCGCTCTCGCCCAGCGGCCCGATCCGCACCTTGTAGCCGATGCGGCGCAGCAACGCGGCGTCAAACAGGCCGGCCGGCGCCAGGTTGGTGGCCAGCACCAGGGCAGTGTCGAATGGCATGCCGATGCTGGCGCCGCCACGCAGGCCCAGTTGATCGAGGCCGCAGGCGGCCGGCGGCATCAGCCGCGTCAGCAATTGGGGCGCCGGCAGGCGCTGGCAGCCCAGGTCGTCGATGATCAGCATGCCATTGTTGGCGCGCACATGGGGCGGCGCCTGGTAGCAGCCACCACCTTCGTCATGGCGCAGTTCCAGCATGCCGGCGTCAAGCTCGGCGCCCACCTGGATCACGGGACGCTGGCACAGCACCCAGCGGATATCGGTGCTGCGGCGCTCGAGCGCCTGGCGCGCATGGTTGCCATGCGGTGCCGGCGGCAGGTGCACCGCCGGGTCATACAGGGAAATGATGTCGCGCCCGGCCACCACGGCATGCGGCACCGCCACCAGGCCATGCAGCAACTTGCCCAGTTGCAGCGCCAGCGCGGACTTGCCGCTGCCTGGCGGACCATACAGCAACAGCGAACGCCCGGAATGCAGGGCCGCGCCGATGGTGTCGAGCAGGCCCGGCCCGGCGTGGGCGCCGCCCAGCACCACCGCCAGGTCGTCGCTGGCCACGCGCTGCTCCTGCGCCCGCCAGGACTGGCGCGCCACCATGGCGCGGTACGCGGCCAAAGTGACCGGGGCCGCGCCCAGGTAGGCGCAGCGCGCCATGAAACCCGCGGCATGCTGCTTGCCGGCGCCCGTCAGCTGATATTGCACGTCGATCTCGGATTCGCCACGCCAGGCCACTTCGGCCAGTTGCTCGCCAACCATGAAGTCCAGCACTTCGCGCAGCACATTGATCGACAGCCGCAGCCGCGTGGTGAGCACCGACAAATGGCTCTTGCCGCCCACCAGCATGGCCTTGGCGATCAGTTCCACCACCAGCTGGCGCTCCAGTCCCGTCTCGTGCAGGCTTTTCGGCTGCGGCGGCAAGGGCGGCATCAGCGCCGCATCGGCCGGACGGCTGGTCTCGGCAGTGTAATAATCGACTTCGGTCATGCGATTTCTCCCAACGTGGCCAGCTTGCGAAAGGCAGAATTTCATTCTAGCGAGCAACTTCAGAGCGACATTGATTCGAAGCAATGATCCGTTTCAGAAATAATTTCGTCCCTGTACCAGCAACGTGCCCAGCGCGATCGCCAGGCCATACGGCATGTTGCCGACGCTGGGCTGGCTTGCGGGCGGCGACGGCGCCAGCGCCAGGCCGGCGGTGCGCACCATCAGCGGCCACAGCAACTGGCGCAGATTGCGCCAGCAGGCACGCCAGCTGCCTTGCCAGGTCACGATCAACAAGGCCATCAGGCCACCGAGCACGAACGTGGCAAAGCAGATCAGCAGCGTCGGCCAGGGGCCGGCAAAGGCACCCACCATGGCGATCAGCTTGACGTCGCCGGCGGCCATGCCGCGCAGCAAATACAGAGGTAAAAACAGGAAGAAACCGGTGGCCATACCGCCCAGGCTGTTCCATGGCCAGGATGGCGCCGCCAGCCAGCCATGCAGGCAGAACGCGGCCAGCAGGCCCGCCAGTACCAGCCGGTTGGGAATCTTGCGGCGGATCAGATCGCTGACGGCGGCGGCCGTCACGAAGACCAGCAGCAGCAGGTCGCACAGCACGCTTGTGGACATGAGAAAGCTCCCGTCAAAAAACCCGCCACCGGTTGCCCGGCGGCGGGCACCCGCTTAAGGCGTCAACACCAGGTTGCTCGAAATTTCGGTGAGGACAGACAGCAGGTTGGTCTTGATCAGCAAGAAACCGGCCGTGATGGCAGTTGCCATCAGGGCCGCAATCAGGCCGTATTCGATTGCCGTAATGCCATCCTCATCCTTGACAAATTGCTGTACTGCCGACAGGAAGGTATTCATGACAGGCTCCCAAAAGTGAAACACAAGTCCCTGGCGCAATCGAGTGTGAAACATTGCCCATTCCTGCTACTATGTTTCTTGCCGTAAATTTCTGCGCCATTGCAATGACTATAAATCGCGGGCAATTTGCCAAGTTGACGCGTCACAAGTTTCCATATGGAAATTATCAAGCTTGCGTGAAATGGGGGAGGATCGCGCCTGACCGGGCGACGATGGCGACAGCAGCCGACGCTGCGATGCAGGAATCTCATGTATTTACATGAAATCTTGCATACGTAATTGCCTATGAGGCAAAAAAACATTATCCTGCTTAGCTCTTCTTTGGAAAGGCATCTCGCCGCTGGTTAGTGCCACCAAATAATCCTTGGCTTCTTGTAACGGACGTATATTGCTAGACGCAATGTTGGTATGAAGAATCTTGTGTGACCACTTTCCAGAGAACGACGATGGATTCCCTACTGAAACACATGGTGGACATGACCGGCCACCGCGATCACACCATGCTCGACGTCTCGGTGATCTCGGCGGTGCAGGAGCTCGCTTGCGCGTCGCAAACCCGCGTGCTGGCGCTGAGCAGCGTGCGTGGCCAGGTGTTCGTGCGGGCGCGGGCCATCATCGTGGCGGGCAGTCCGGCGCGCATGGAAGACAATCTCGATCCCGCGCTGCCGGGCGAACCGCTGTCGGACTATCCGGCGCTGGCGGCCTGCATCGCGCGCCATGAAACCAGCTGCGATGCGCTGTGCGCCGATGGCCGCCATCTGCTGTGGCTGCCCATCTGGATCGGCGACCAGGTCACCACCTGCCTGGAAATCACCAACCCCACGCCATACACGGGCGCGACCATCCAGGTGATCGGCGGCATCGTCAGCGTGTACCGCAATTTCCAGAATCTGCTCGATTACAGCGAACGCGATTCGCTGACCGGTTTGCTGAACCGCAAAACCTTCGACGACCAGCTGGCCAAGATCCTGCAATCGCGCGGTGAACTCGACAGCGAAGCGGCGCGCCCGGCCGACGAAGAGCGCCGCCATCACGGCAATACCGAACGGCAATGGCTGGCGGTGGTCGATGTCGACCATTTCAAGCTGGTCAACGACAAGTTCGGCCACCTGTATGGCGATGAAGTGCTGATCCTGATCGCCAACCTGCTGCAATCGTCGTTCCGCTCGCAAGACCGCATCTTCCGCTTCGGCGGCGAGGAATTCGTCGTGCTGCTGCGCTCGATCACCCTGGAAAATGCCCAGAAGATCATCGATCGTTTCCGCATCAACGTCGAAACCCACGATTTTCCGCAAGTGGGCCGGGTCACCGTCAGCGTCGGTTTCGTCAGCATCAGTGCCTTCGAAGCGCCCGTCATCATCCTCGGCCGCGCCGACCAGGCGCTGTACTACGCGAAAAGCCACGGTCGCAACCTGGCCTGCCACTACGATGAACTGGTAGAAAAAGGCATGCTGACGGCCGTCGCCTCGAACGATACCGCCGAGTTTTTTTAAGCGTCCGCCAGCGACAGGAAACGCATCGGATCGACCTGCCACTTGGCGGCCGATTCGTGGCCGATGATCTTGTCGCCGCCGCCAAAGCCCAGCCCGCGCGACAGGTCGACCGTCTCCGGCTTGATGTAGGCGTTGCTCCTGGTACTGAAGAACACATTCACCTTGGGCGCCAGCAAATTGCTCTCGTGGGCCTCGATCACCACGGCCAGGCGGCCCGACTCCAGCTTGACCATCGTGCCTACCGGATAGATACCCACGCAGCGCATGAAGTCCTGCGCGAAGACGGGATTGAAGTGGAATTTGCTCCATTCATAGATCTTGCGCAGCGCATCGGCGGCCGGAATCGCCTTGTGGTAGCTGCGCTCGGACGTCAGCGCGTCGTACACGTCGACGATGGCCGCCATCTGCGCCAGTTCGCCGATGGCGTCGCCGGCCAGGCCGTCGGGATAGCCGCTGCCGTCGCGCCGCTCATGGTGGTGCAAGGCGATATCGAGCGGAATCGGCCCCACCTCCGGCGTTTGCAGCAGGATGGCATGGCCGTCGCGCGGATGGCGTTTCACCAAGGCGAATTCTTCCGGGCTCAAGGGGCCGGGTTTGTTGAGGATGGCGTCCGGCACCAGCGCCTTGCCCGTATCGTGCAGCAAGCCACCCAGCCCGGCCTGGTGGGTGGTGGCCGCATCCAGGCCGCGCGAGCGGCAAAACGCCACCATCAGCGCGCACACGCTGATCGAATGGAGGAAGGTGTAGTCGTCCTTGGTCTTGATGCGCAGCAACCCTACCAGCGCGCCCGGATTGCGCAGGATCGATTCGGTAATATCCGCCACCATCGGCTCGACCCGGTCGATATCGACCGCATTGCCCAGGCGCACATCGGCCATCACCGTGCGCACCAGGCCGGTCGCCTGCTTGCGCAGCTGCGTCGCGCGCGCCAGCTCCATGCCCAGCGACACGCGCGTGACCAGTTGCGGCGCGCTGGCGATCTGCACCAGCTCGCGTTCGATGGCGGCCGCCGCCTGCGCCACGGTGGGCGCATCCTGCACGTCCAGGCCCTTGCTGTTGTCGATCACCACGTCGTGGATGCCGGCGGCGATGATCTTGCGGATTTCTTCGTCGCTGCGCAACAGGAAACGGTTGCGCATGAAAGGATGCGTCATCCAGTCGCAGCTGAGGTCATGGACATACATCCCCACTTTTAATTGGGAAGAATCGACTTTTTTGAACATGCTTTCATCCCACGAGTCGGTCGGCGTGCACGCCGGGGCGCACCAGAAGCGCTAGAATGAGTATAGCAAAATTGCAAGCCCCGGCAACGCCGCCGCCAGCGCATGGTTTTTATGCCACACGCTCCCGTTTCCCTCACCAGATTGCCGTCCATGGAATTGCGTCAACTTCGCTACTTTGTTGCCATCGTCGACCACGGCTCGCTGTCGCGCGCGGCCCTGACGCTGCACGTGGCGCAGCCGGCCCTGACGCAACAGCTGCGCCAGCTGGAAGAGGAACTGGGCGTGCAACTGCTGCACCGCTCGGCCCAGGGCGTGCTCAGCACCGACGCCGGCAAGATCTTCTACGAGCACGCCCAGGCCATCCTGAAACAGGTGGCCGACGCCCGCTCGGCCGTCACGCAAAGCGCCACGCGCCCGTCCGGCAATGTGACGCTGGGCCTGCCGCACAGCATTTCCGGCGCGCTGGCCCTGCCCCTGCTGCTGGCCGCGCGCGCACAGTATCCCGAAATCACCCTGCAACTGACGGAAGAAATCACCGGCAACCTGACCGAGCAACTCAAATCGGGCCGCATCAACCTGGCGGTGCTGTTCGACGACGGGCAACTGACGCCGTTTGCCAGCAGCGCGCTGGTGGAGGAAGAGATGCGCTTCATCTGCCGCAGCGATGCGCCGTTTGCGCCCGACGGCCCGGCCATGTCATTCCAGCAGGCGCTGGCCACCACCCTGATACTGCCCGGTCCGCAGCATGGGGTGCGCCCGCGCATCGACAGCCGCGCGCGCGCCGCCGGGTTGACGGCCACGCACGTGATCGAAATTAATTCGATCGCCATCCTGAAATCGGCGATCCTGGCCGGCATGGGCGCGACCATCTTGCCGGCCGCCCCCATGCTGGCTGAGCTGGGCAGCGGCGCCATGCGCAGCTACGCCATCCATAGTCCGGTCCTGACGCGCACGGTCGCCTTGTGCGCCTCGAAGAACATTCCATTGACCAACGCCGGCGCCGCCGTGAAAAACCTGGTGCGACAGGTGGCGGCGCAGCTGTGCGACAGCGGCCGCTGGCAGGGCGCCCATATGCTGCCACCCGCTACATAAGTAAAACTTATAGCCCCATCGGCAAGGCGTATTTGCCGCGCCCTCTTCCCCGCCCTACACTGAGGCAGCCGCACACACGCGGCAATCCCGTCTGTCCAGCGCGCGCCTTACCGGGCGCCGCCGTTGCGCAGACGTCATCTGAGCCACCCTTTTGGAGACAGCCATGTCCGTGACCACGGAAAACGGCTCCGCAGCGTTCGTCAGAAACGCCGGTGCCGCGCCATCTACGCCCCCCGAATCTTCCCGTTTGACCAGCGTCAGCCTCGACGACAAATACACGGCCACCAGTGGCGCGATCTTTTTGTCCGGCATCCAGGCCCTGGTACGCCTGCCGATGATGCAGCGCCTGCGCGACCAGGCTGCGGGCCTGAACACGGCCGGCTTCATTTCCGGCTACCGGGGATCGCCCCTGGGTGGCCTGGACGAAAACCTGTGGAAAGCGAAATCGCAGCTGGAAGCCCACCATGTGCAGTTCGTGCCCGGCGTAAATGAAGACCTGGCCGCCACGGCCGTCTGGGGTTCGCAGCAGGTCGACCTGATCGGCCCGGCAAAATACGATGGCGTGTTCGCCATGTGGTACGGCAAGGGTCCGGGCGTGGACCGCTGCGGCGATGTCTTCAAGCACATGAACCATGCGGGCACGGCCAAGCACGGCGGCGTGCTGCTGGTGGCCGGCGACGATCACGGCGCGTATTCATCGACCCTGCCGCACCAGTCCGACCACCTGTTTTCAGCCTCGATGATCCCGCTGCTGTACCCGTGCAATGTGCAGGAATACCTGGACCTGGGCATCCACGGCTGGGCCATGTCGCGCTTTTCCGGCTGTACCGTCGCCTTCAAGGCGCTGGCAGATACGGTGGAGTCCTCCGCGTCGATCGATGCCGACCCGTTCCGCGTGGAAGTGAAAATCCCGCACGATTTCGTCATGCCCGAAGGCGGCCTGAACGCGCGCCTGTCGAACATTCCGCTGGGCCAGCAGGCGCGCAACCAGGAAGCGCTGATGCAGGACTATAAAATCTATGCGGCGCTGGCGTATGCGCGCGAGAACAAGCTCAACCACACCACCATCGATAGTCCGAACGCCCGGCTGGGCATCATCGCGTCCGGCAAGTCCTACCTGGATGTGCTCGAAGCGCTGGAAGAACTCGGCATCGACGAAGCCATGGCGGCCGAAGTCGGCCTGCGCCTGTTCAAGGTGGCCATGCCATGGCCGCTGGAACCGGACAGCGTGCGCGAATTCGCGCAAGGGCTCGATGAAATCCTGGTGGTCGAGGAAAAACGCCAGATCGTCGAATATCAATTGAAAGAACAGCTGTACAACTGGCGCGACGACGTGCGCCCGCGGGTGATCGGCAAGTTCGACGAAAAGGGCGAATGGGTGGCGCCGCGCGGCGAATGGCTGCTGACCTCCAAGGCCGATTTTTCCGTCTCGCAAGTGGCCAGGGTGATCGCCAGCCGCATCGCGCGGCTGATCTCGGACCCGGTTACCTGTGACCTGATCAAGGCAAGGCTGAGCTTTCTGGATGCCAAGGATGCGGTGCTGAAAAAGGCTGTCGACACGCCGTTCCGTCCGGCTTTCTATTGCTCCGGTTGCCCGCACAATACCTCGACCAAGGTGCCCGACGGCAGCCTGGCGCTGGCCGGTATCGGCTGCCACGTGATGGCGACATCGATCTATCCGGAAATGAACAAGCTGACCACCCATATGGGCGGCGAAGGCGCGCCGTGGATAGGCCAGGCGGCGTTTTCCACCCTGCCCCATGTGTTCCAGAATCTGGGCGACGGCACATATTTCCATTCGGGCTATCTGGCGATCCGCGCCGCACAGGCCGCCAAGGTCAATATCACCTATAAAATCCTGTACAACGATGCGGTGGCGATGACGGGCGGCCAGCCGGTCGACGGCCTGATCACCGTGCCGATGATGGCGCAGCAGGTGGCAGCCGAAGGCGTACAACGCATCGCGCTGGTGACCGAAGACCTGTCACGCTATGCGGACCGCGCCAACCTGCCGGCGCATTTGACCTTGCACGACCGCAAGGACATGGATGCGGTGCAGCGCGAACTGCGGGAAATCCCGGGCGTTTCGGTATTGATCTACGACCAGACCTGCGCCGCCGAAAAGCGCCGCAGAAGGAAAAAAGGCGAGTATCCCGACGCCGCCAAGCGCATGGTCATCAACGACGCCGTCTGCGAAGGCTGCGGCGACTGCGGCGTGCAGTCGAACTGCGTCTCGATCTTGCCGAAAGAAACGCCATTTGGCCGCAAGCGCACCATCGACCAGTCATCGTGCAACAAGGATTACTCGTGCGCCAAGGGCTTTTGCCCCAGCTTCGTGACGGTCGAGGGTGGCAGCCTGAAAAAGACCAAAACCGGCACCAGCAAGCAGGATGATTTCGGCCCCTTGCCGGAGCCCGTGCTGCCGGCCTGCGACGCGCCGTACAACATCCTGATCAACGGCATCGGCGGCACCGGCGTGATCACGGTCGGCGCGCTGATGGGCATGGCGGCCCACCTGGAAGGCAAGGGCGCGTCGGTGCTGGACATGACGGGCATGTCGCAAAAGAACGGTTCCGTCACCTCGCACGTGAAGATCGCCGCCACGCCCGCGCAGATCCGCGCCCAGCGCATCGCCACTGGCGAAGCCGACCTGATCCTGGGCTGCGACATGCTGACGGCCGGTGCCCAGGACGCCATCTCGAAAATGCGCCCGGGCCGCAGCCTGGCCGTGGTCAACCTGCACGAACAGCCGCCAGGCACCTTCGCGCAAAACGCCGACTGGCAATACCCGACCGCACAGGTGCGCCAGCTGATCGAGGAGTCGGTGGGCGGCGTGGACGCGGCCGACTTCATCGATGCCACAAAGCTGGCCACCGCGCTGATGGGCGACTCGATCGCCGCCAATCTGTTCATGCTGGGCTACGCCTGGCAAAAGGGCCGCATCCCGCTGACCGAAGCGGCGCTGCTGCGCGCGATCGAATTGAATGGCGTCGGCATCGAGTCGAACAAGAAAAGTTTCCTGTGGGGCCGGCGTGCCGCCGTCGACGTGCGCAAGGTGACGCAGATCGCCACGCCATCGCAGGCGATCGTCATGCAAATGCCGCAAAGCCTGGATGCCGTGATCAAACAGCGCGTGGAGTTTCTCACCGCCTACCAGGACGCGGCCTATGCACACGGCTACCAGACCTTGGTCAACCAGGTGCGCGACCGCGAAAACGTGCTGGGGCTGGGCCAGAAACTGTCGATGGCGGTGGCGGAAAGCTACTTCAAATTGCTGGCCTACAAGGATGAATACGAAGTCGCGCGCCTGTACACGGATGGCCGTTTCGCCCTGCAACTGCAGCAGCAGTTCGAAGGCAATTTCTCGGTCAAATTCAACCTGGCGCCACCGCTGTTTGCGAAAAAGGACGCGAAGGGACACCTGGTCAAAGCCGAGTTCGGTTCCTGGATGTGGCATGCCTTCACCTGGCTGGCCAAGGCCAAGGGCCTGCGTGGCGGCGCGTTTGACCTGTTCGGCTACACGGCCGAGCGCAAGATGGAACGGGCTTTGATCGTCGCGTACCGCGAACTGCTGGCCGGCCTGCTGGTGAACCTGACGGCCGACAACTACACCACCTGCGTGGACCTGGCGGCCCTGCCCGAAAAAATCCGTGGCTTTGGCCATGTCAAGGAGCAGGCGGTGGCAACGTATCGCAAGGACCAGGCACGGCTGCTGGCGGTGCTGGCGGCTGGAACCAAATACGCGGCCTAACGCTCTAAGGTAGGGCGTGCTTCGCGCAGCCCTTTGCTGAATTTCTATCACACTAGGAAAACGACAAAGCCATTTCCCCCTTATAAATCATATAGTTGCTATCACATGGCCAAGCACTGGATCGCTCAGGCAATCGCGCTGCTGCAATCGAGCCGCGATCCGGTGCCGCACGAGATCAACGAGCTGGACTGGAAGCTCAGCTTGTCCGATAACAAGGAACGGCTGACCGAGCATCTGATTGCCTTTGCTAACTATCCGCAGGGAGGCTACCTAATCTACGGCATCAGCGATGCCGGTGCCATGCTGGCCGGCGTCGATCAGGGACAAGTGCAAAATGCCATCTTGCAGCTCACCCATCTGGGCCGCGACGCAGTGGAGCCACCACTGCTACTCGATCATGCGGTCATGACAGTGGGCGCGGTACCCTTGCTGTTCATTTACATACGCGAACAAACGACCAAACCAGCACACCGGCGTGGAAAAAACATCGACGAGACATGGGTGCGTTCGGGCGGAACAACGCGCAAGGCATCCCGCCAGGAAGTCGGCGCGCTGCTGCTCAATAGCCATGCGCCGCGCTGGGAAGAGTTACGCGCGACAACCCTGCTTGATGTCGATCAGGTCATTGCACGCCTGGATCTGCCGAGCATATCGACACTCCTGCAACGCCCGCTGCCAGTGCGCCAGGACGAGCTGATGCGCTGGCTGGAAGCGGAAAACATGGTCGTCTTCGATGCCAGCGGCTACTACATCACCAATTTTGGCGGTATCGCCGCCGCTCATGAGTTGGAGCAATTCGACCATCTCGGCCGCAAACGCCTCCGTATCATCCGCTATGCTGGCCGCAACAAGGTCGATACCATCGACGAGCAGCTTGATAGCAAAGGATATGCGATTGGCTTTGAGAGCGTAATCGCCTATTTGCTGCGCATCTTGCCACACTCCGAAGTCATCCAGCAGTCCTTGCGCGAGCGTGTCGGCCTGTACCCTGAAATCGCCTTGCGTGAACTGACGGCAAACGCCTTGATCCACCAGGATTTCAGTATCACCGGGGCTGGCCCCACGATTGAAATCTACGCTGACCGCATCACTTTTACCAATCCAGGCGAGCTGCTTCCCAGCAAGCGCCTGGACCGTCTGATCGGCACGACGCCCGAGTCACGCAATGAATTGCTGGCCTCCAAATTTCGCCAATATCGTATCTGCGAGGAACGCGGCACGGGGTTTCAGAAAGTGGTTTCGGCCATCGAATTGTTCGGCATGCCGCCAGTCGTCTTCACGCCGCTGGCAAACGGCTTTCAAGTGACCCTGCATGCGCCAAGACGGTTTGCCGACATGTCGCAAGCCGAACGCGTGGAAGCCTGCTATCAGCATGCGGTACTCCAATATTTTTCCAGCCAGACCTTGACCAATACCACCTTGCGGGCACGCTTCAAGGTCAGCGAACGCCAGCGCAATCAAATCACCAATCTGATTGCCGATGCTGTCGCGGCAGGACGCATCAAACGCAAGGACAGTAGCAGTGGCAATAAATTCGCGGAATATGTCCCGTATTGGGCCTGAGATGTAGCCACAGCTACTCTGTGGTGCAACGCCCCACCGTCGCCCCCGGCAACAGCACCGGCTGCCAGATTTCCTGGAGTTTTTCCGGTGGGGTGCCGGCCAGCAAGGCTTGCAGCATTTCGACCATCTTGGCGCCGGCGCGGCGCAAATCGGGTTGGGCGATGGTGGTGACGTCCAGGCCGATCAGGCTGTCTTCCACATTGCCCCAGACGATCACCGAGATTTCCTTGCCGATGGCGATGCCGGCGTCCATCAGCGCGCGCACCGCGCCCACGCCGGACAAATGGTTGTCGACGATGACGGCGGTGGGGCGCGGCGTTGCGGCCAGCAGTTGCTGCATCGCCTGGTAGCCGCTGCGGCGATCGAGGGCCTGCTCCAGCAGGTGGCGCGGATCGGCCTGCAAGCCCGCTTGCGCCATGCAGCGCAGAAAGCTTTGCTTGCGTTGATAGGCGAAATGCAGGCCCTGCGGTGCGCTCAGCAAGGCGATGCGCTGGTGGCCATGCGCCAGCAGGAAGGAAACGGCCAGGTCGATGCCCGTGTCGTGGTCGTAATCAAAATACGCGTATGGCGCGTCGGTGCAGGTGCGGCCATGGGCGACAAACGGAAAACCGGCCTGCATCAGGCAGGCGATGCGCTCATCCTTCACCTTGGTACGCCCCACCACCAGGCCATCGACCTGATGGCTGCGCACCATGGTTTCATACGACGGCAGTTCGTTTTGCGGCGAGACGGGCGAGATGATCAAGCTCATTTTCGACGCTTCCACCGCGTCGGACATGCCGTTGACCACCGACAGGAAAACGCTGTCGCCCAGGTCGTTGGGCTGCAAGGGGAAAATCATGCCCAGCACATTGCTGCGGCCGACGGCAAGGCTGCGCGCCAGCGGATTGGGCCGGTAGCCGACTTTCTTGGCGGCGGCCAGGACAATTTCACGGGTACGGGAATTGACTTCCGGATAGCCATTCAATGCCCTGCTGACTGTCGTTTTGGACATGCCCAGGGCGATGGCGAGGCTCTTGAGATTCATGTTGACTACCTGTCTGCAGGGCCATCAAGCTGTGGTAACCACCGATTATAGCCGAGAGAACCTTGCAAACCGCTGACAGATGCCAGCAAGAATGGTGTAAAAACAACATTACCACTGATATGGAAAAAACATCCTGGCAAGAGGCTGGGCATACCATCAAGCTGGCCTGCCTGAATCACTATCGCCATGCCAGTCAATCGCGGCATCGATAGCACGCACTTACTTCAGGCATTTCTCAGGCATTTCTCAGGCATTTTGCTCTCTGCGTTAAGCAGCGCACGCCTGGATTATCAAGAAAGCACAGATTCCTGGCGATGTGCGAAAATTTATCCTACTCTTGATTCAGGTTAAGCCGTTCCCACTGATCCGCGCATACCCAAGGTGACTATTGTGGCCTCCCTCTCTTCCATCAATTCCCTGCAGGCCAGCCTGGCAACGGCGCAACGGCGGGTCGAACAAGGCCAGAACCAGGTGCAGCGCGACAGCGAGCAACTGGCAGACAGCCGCCGCCAGCTGATCAAGGAAAAAGAGCAGCTCAGCGATACCCAGCGCAGCAGCCAGCAGGCGCAGGCCAGCAGCGCCGAGCCGATCAAGGTGCCGCAGCTGGACCAGGCGATCAAGGTGGCGGTGCCGCAGCAACTCGGTCCCAATAGCGCCCAGCCATTGCAGCCTCAGCTGAACAGTTTCGGACAGTCGATCGGCCGCCTGATCAATGTAACGGCATGAGGTGGTTGCGGATCAATCGGCCATTTCCTGCTCCACCACCGTCAGCCACCATTTCTCGCCGCGCTGCGGCTGGCGCAAGTTGACGGCTTCGCCCATCCGCGGCGTGGCCAGGTCGACGCCGCGCTTGGCGGCCAGCGCCGCGATGCGGTCGAACGGCTCATGCCAGGCATGCAGTCCCAGGTCAAAGGTGCCGTTATGCACCGGCATCAGCCACTTGCCTTTCAGATCCAGGTGCGCCTGCAAAGTCTGTTCGGGCTGCATGTGCACATCCGGCCACAGCTTGTCATAGGCGCCCGTTTCGATCATCGTCACGTCGAAGGGTCCATATTTTTCGCCGATCTGCTTGAAGCCATCGAAATAGCCGGAGTCGCCACTGAAAAACACGCGCAGTTGCGGCGCCTCGATCACCCACGAAGCCCACAGGGTCTTGTTGCCGTCAAATAAGCCGCGTCCCGAGAAATGCTGCGACGGCGTCGCCACCAGGCGCACACCGTCGATGGTCACGCCCTGCCACCAGTCAAACTGCTGCACCTTGGCCTTGGGCACACCCCATTCCACCAGGGTATCGCCCACGCCCAGCGGCGTGAGGAAATGCTCGGTCTTGGCCGCCAGCGCCAGCACGGCCGCATGATCTAGATGGTCGTAATGGTCGTGCGACAGGATGACGGCCTTGATCGGTGGCAATTCATCGATGCTGATCGGCGGCTGGTGGAAGCGCTTCGGCCCGGCCCATTGCACCGGCGAAGCACGTTCGGAAAACACCGGATCGGTCAGGAAGAAATGGCCGTCAAGCTTCAGCAACAAGGTCGAATGACCGAGGCGAAACAGGGTATCGTCGGGCGCCGCCAGCAACTGGGCCCGGGTCAGGGCCAGGACCGGCACCGCCTTGGTCGGCACCGTGCTGGCCGGTTTGCCGACGGCAAAGGCCCACATCAGCTTCATGGTATCGAGTCCACCCAATTTTTGCATGGTGACCGGATTGCGGAACTTGCCGTCTACACGTTGCAAGACGGTCGGTGCGGCAGGCTCGGCAGGCGCGGCGCGCAAAGTGCAAGAACTGATGCTCATCAAGACTCCCAGAAAGATAATGTGATGCAAGGACATATGCGGCCCGTCGTGTCAAATACAAGGAAAATTTACACTACACAGTGTAGTTCCAATTTCAGGCAAAGTAAACCAAGAGGTGTAAAATATTGTTTTCAAAGGAGATTTCAGCCATGGCCTCACCGCAACGCTTGACCGACCGCAAGCGCGTCGACATCGTCGATGCCGCTATCGCCGAGTTTCGCGAGCACGGTTTTGATGCGACCAGCATGGACAAGATTGCCGCCACGGCCGCTGTTTCCAAGCGCACCGTGTACAACCATTTCCCCAGCAAGGACGAACTGTTCTCGGAAATCCTGCAGCGCATGTGGGAAAGCAGCGTGGCCCAGCCAGCCGTGCCCTATATGGCGGACCAGCCGCTGCGGCCGCAGGTACTGGCACTGGTCGAACAGAAAATGGTGTTGCTGTGCGACCCGGCGTTCATCGACCTGGCGCGCGTGGTGTTTGGCGAGACCATCCATTCGCCGGCGCGCGCCCAGGCCATGGTGGCGCGCCTGAATGAAAAGGAAACCGGCCTGAATATCTGGATCCGCGCGGCCCAGCAGGACGGCCGCATCAAGGCGGGCGAGACGCTGGAAGTGGCGCACCTGTTGATGTCGCCCCTGAAAACCTTTGCCTTCTGGCCGCAGATCACCCTGGGCGAACCTCTGCTGGCCCCGGAGCGCCAGCGCGAAGTGGGCGCGCTCGCCGTCGACATGTTTCTCTGTTATTACAGCGTCAGCAAATAAGGGACCTGCCATGAGCATTACACCAGAACAGCTCGCCGTGTTGATGCAGGAAGTGGAAGTGGCCGACCCGATCGACTTCGCCGACCTGCCGTTCAACGAGCAGGAGTTGCGCGGCCTGATCGCCAACCACCTGTGCGAGATGGCCGACGCCATGGAAAGCTTTACGCCGGAAGACCGCAACCTGGCCCTGCTGGCCGTGGCGGCCAAGCTGGTGCTGGAAAACCTGGTGCTGCACGTTCAGTTGCTGCGCCGCCACGGCTTGCCGGTGGGCGATAGCGTGGAAGCGCTGCTGCGGCGGCTCAAGGGTGGTCAGGCCTGAGGCGCACGGCCCGCGCCTGCAGGGTGACATCGCTTTCCACCACCGCCACGCACGGCAAAATATAGCCGTCCAGGCGCTCCTCAGGGCTGACGCCGGGCCAGTCCACCGTGTAGCGCACCTTGCCTTGCGGCATATGACACAGACAGGTGCGGCAAGTGCCGTTGCGGCAGGAACTGAGCAGGCGGATGCCGGCCAGTTCGGCGGCGGCCAGCAAGGTGGTGTCCAGGCTGGCGGGAAACTGCCAGCCCTGCGGGAGGATGGTGACGGTAGGCATGCGCCCAGTGTAGCAGTCTCAACCTTCCAAGGAGGTCCACTGCGCGCCCGCTGCATGGCTGCGCAGCACGGCTTCGGCAAACGCCAGCCCCGCCACGCCATCGATCACCGTCGGCAGCGACCGCGCCGCCTCGGGGATGGCCTCGCCCGCCTGCAGCGCGCGAATGGTGAGCGCGGCATCCAGATACAGCTGGGCAAACGCTTCCAGGTAGCCTTCAGGATGGCCGGCCGGCACGCGCGTGGCGTGCTGCGCGGCGGCACTATTGACGCGCCCGGGACGCAGCAGCTGGCGGTTGCCGCCCTGCGGCGTGAACCACAGTGCGTTCGGCTGTTCCTGGTCGAAGTCGAGCTGGGCCTTGCTGCCGAACAGGCGCAGGCGCACCGTGTTTTCGCAACCGGTCGCCACCTGGCTGGCCCAGAGCGTCCCCTTGGCGCCGTTCGCATAGCGCAGCATCACCTGCACATGGTCGTCCAGGGTGCGGTTCGGAACAAAAGTCGACAGTTCGGCCAGCAGTTGCCGCGGCGTCTGTCCGCTGACGAACTGCGCCATGTGATAGGCATGCACGCCCACGTCGAGCAGGGTGCCGCCCGGGCCGGCTTTCGACGCATCGTTATGCCAGTTGCCCTCTGCCATGCCGCCGGCGACAATCGCCTCGGCCAGCCAGTCCTGCGAATACTCGACCTGCACCAGGCGCAGCTCGCCAATCTCGCCCGCCTCGACCATCGCTTTCGCATGGCGCAGCAGCGGATAGCCGCTGTAGGTGTGGGTCAGCGCAAACAGCAGATTCTTTGCTTGCGCCAGCGCCGCCAGGGCCTTGCCTTCCGCCAGCGAAATGGCCAGCGGCTTGTCGCAGATTACGTGGATGCCCGCTTCCAGGAAGGCCGTGGCGACCGGCGCGTGCAGGTGATTCGGCGTGACGATGGCCACCGCCTCGATGCCGTCGGCGCGCGCGGCCTCCGCCTGCGCCATGGCGCGGTAATCGCTATAGCTGCGCTCGGGCGCGATATGCAGCGCCTGGCCACTCTCTCGCGCACGTACCGGATCGGACGACAGGGCGCCCGCCACCAGCTCATATTGATCGTCGATACGCGCCGCGATGCGGTGCACGGCGCCGATAAACGCGCCCTGCCCGCCCCCTACCATGCCCAGCCGTAGTCGTCGCTGCATCTCAGTCTCCCTGTTTCATGCCCAGCAAGTGATTGATCTGATCCTGATCGACGGCGCTGCCGGCAAAGTCGTCGAACGCATGCTCGGCCACACGGATAATATGCTCGCGGATAAAGCGCGCGCCTTCGGCCGCGCCGTCTTCCGGATGCTTCAAACAGCACTCCCATTCCAGCACCGCCCAACCCGGGAAACCGTATTGCGCCATCTTTGAAAAGATGGCTT
Organism: Janthinobacterium sp. PSPC3-1; assembly: GCF_049896105.1. NCBI lineage: Bacteria > Pseudomonadati > Pseudomonadota > Betaproteobacteria > Burkholderiales > Oxalobacteraceae > Janthinobacterium > Janthinobacterium sp. PSPC3-1. The sequence goes on from NZ_JAFCTQ010000011.1 coordinate 147,077, forward strand.
TGAAATCGATCTGGCCGTCGCCCAGCGAGCGGAAGCGCCCGGCCCGGTCCTGCCAGTCGCTGTAGCCGCCATACACGCCTTGCCGCCCGTTCGGACGGAACTCGGCATCCTTGACGTGGAAGGCCTTGATGCGCTCGTGATAGATATCGATAAAGGCCAGGTAGTCGAGCTGCTGCAGCACGAAGTGGCTGGGGTCGTACAAAATCGAGGCGCGCGGATGCTGCTTGACGGCATCGAGAAAGCGCTCGAACGTCACGCCGTCATGCAGGTCTTCGCCCGGATGCAGCTCATAACAAACGTCGACGCCGGCCGCGTCAAACGCATCGAGGATCGGCAGCCAGCGCTTGGCCAGTTCGGCAAACGCCGTTTCCACCAGGCCGCTCGGGCGCTGTGGCCACGGATACAGATACGGCCAGGCCAGCGCGCCGGAAAACGTCACGTGCGCTTTCAAACCGAGGCGCTGCGAGGCGGTGGCGGCCCACAGCAACTGCTGCGTGGCCCAGGCCGTGCGCGCGGCCGGATCGCCCTTGACGTGCTCGGGCGCAAAGCCGTCGAACAGCGCATCGTAGGCGGGGTGCACCGCGATCAGCTGGCCCTGCAGATGGGTCGACAATTCGGTGACCTGCAAGCCGTGCCTCGCCAGCAGCGCAATTACATCATCGCAATATTGCTGGCTGGCGGCCGCCTGCTCCAGGTCGAACAGACGCGGCGCGGTCGGCAACTGCAAGCCCTTGTAGCCAAGGCCGGCCGCCCATTGCGCCAGGTGCTCGAGCGTATCGAACGGCGGCTCGTCGCCGAGAAACTGGGCCAGGAAAATGGCCGGGCCCTGGATGGTTTTCATGCTGCTCCTTTCCACCCCGGAGGCTCGCTCCGGGGAAATATCAGATTAAAACGGCGACTTTGGAAAGTAAAACTCTTTGGCGTTCTCGCGCGTGATCAGCACCGATGGGATGATCGTGTTGGCCGGCAGTTTTTCGCCTTTCAACCGCGCTTCCGTGGTCAGCTTGATGGCGTCGTACATGAACTTCGGCGAGTACGACACGTTGGCAACGATCTGCGGATCGGAACCGTCCATGATCTTCTTCACCGCACCCTTGGCGCCGGCGCCGCCGAATACCTGCTTGATGTCGGTGCGCTTGGCTTGCGCGATGGCTTTCTGCACGCCGATCGCCATGTCGTCATCGGCCGCCCACACGGCGTCGATCTGCTTGAAGCGGGTCAGGTAATCCTGCATGACCTTGAAGGCATCGTCGCGGTTCCAGTTGCCGTATTTGGCGTCGAGAATCTTGATCTCCGGGTGGCCCTTCATGACCGCGTTGAAGGCGTCGAAGCGCTCGTTGTCGAGCGTGGTCGGCATGCCGCGCAGCACCACGATATTGCCCTTGCCGTTCAGGCTTTTCGCCAGGTATTCGGCCGGCAACTTGCCGAATGCCGTGTTGTCGCCGGCGATATAAGCGTCCTGCGATTCCTTGTTGGTCAGGCCACGGTCGACCACGGTCACGTAGACGCCCTTGTTTTTTACCTGCGCCACCGGCTGCGTGAGGGACGCCGATTCGATCGGGAAAATCACCAGGGTGTTGATCTTGTTGACCGTCAACATGTCCTGCAACTGGTTCGCCTGCTCGGGCGCGGTGGCGGCCGTCTTGACGATGACCTTCACGCCGGGATGGGCTTTTTCCAGCTCGGCCTTAGCCTGGTTGGCCCACCACACGATGCCGGACGTAAAGCTGTGGGTGGCGGTCGGAATCGCCACGCCCACCACCAGTTTTTCGGCGGCCTGCGCCGCCATCGGCACGGCCCATGCCTGCATCACCAGTACTGCCATCCCTGCTACACGAATAAAGCTTTTCATGCTGCTCTCCTCCAAGGTTATGGACGGCCTGCGGGCCGCCCTTTCAGAACGCCGCTGTGTTTTTATTTGCGGCCTCGCTGCAGGAAGGCGACGGCGATAATCACCACACCTTGCACTGCGGCATTCAGGTAGACACTGATAATGCTGGTCAAATTCAGGATATTGCTGATCACGGACAGCAGGATGGCGCCGATCACGGTACCGACGATGCGGCCCTCGCCGCCCTTCAGGGCCGTGCCGCCCACCACGACGGCGGCGATCGCTTCGAGTTCCCACAACAGGCCAGTGGTCGGCGTGGCCGAACCCAGGCGCGGCACATACAGCACCGTGGCGATGCCGACGCAGATGCCGAGCAGCATATAGGTGGCAATCTTGACGCGGTCGACATTGATGGCCGCATAGCGCGCCACCTGCTCGTTGGAACCGATGGCCTGCACATGGCGGCCAAAGGTGGTGCGGTTGAGGATGATGGCGCCGGCCGCCGCCACGAACAGAAAGATCCAGATCGGAATCGGCGCGCCCAGCACGCTGGTGTAGTAGACGGGGCTGTACAGGTCCGACAAGGTCGAGTCCAGCGTCAGCGCGCCGCCGTCGGCCAGGTAAGTCAATACGGCGCGGAAGATGCCGAGCGTGCCCAGGGTCACGATAAATGGCTCGATATTGCCCTTGCTGATCAACAAGCCATGCATCAGGCCAAAGCCGGCGCCCAGCACCAGCGCCATGCCGATTCCCAGTACCAGCATGGTGATCGGCGCCAGGTCGCCGCCCATGCCCATCGCCAGCTGGTTCATGAAATAGATCATGCAGCCGGCGATCAGGGCCGCCATCGAGCCGACCGACAGATCGATGCCGCCCGAGATAATCACGAAGGTCATGCCGACCGCGATAATGCCGATAAAGGCCGTGCGCGTGAGCACGTTCATCAGATTGTCGATGGTGGCGAAGTCGCCGTTGAGCAAGGTGCCCGCAATGCACAGGGCGATCAGGCCCAGCACGGGGCCAAAGCCCTTGATGCGCGCGCCCAGTTGGGACAATGAACTGGTGGTGGTGTCAGTGCGTGCCGGTTGCATGAGCAATCAACTCCTCTTCGGTCAGGTGCTCGGCGCCGAGCGTGGTTTGTAAAGTACCGGCACGCATCACCGCGACGCGGTGGCACAGGCCGATCAGTTCGATCAATTCGGACGAGATCACGATCACGGCGCGCCCTTCGGCGGCCAGGCGATGGATCAGAAAGTAGATGTCGCGCTTGGCGCCCACGTCCACGCCACGGCTCGGTTCGTCGAGCACGATCACGCGCGGATCGGAATGCAGGTATTTGGCCAGCGCCAGCTTTTGCTGGTTGCCGCCCGACAGCATGCGCGCACGGCTATCCTGGTCGCCGGTGCGGATATTGAAATCCTCGACCGCCTTGGACAGCGCCGCCTTTTCCGCTTTCAGGTCCAGCCACGGCTTCGCATAGCGCTCCATCGTCATCATGGTCAGGTTTTCGCGCAGGCCCAGGTTCACATGCAGCCCCTTGCCCTTGCGGTCTTCGCTCAGATAGGTCATGCCATTGATCATCGCCTCGCGCGGCGTGCGGATATTGACCTGTTTGCCGTTCAGATGAATCGTGCCGGCGCTGCGCGCACGCAAGCCCAGCAGCGCCTCGAAGGACTCGGTGCGGCCCGCGCCCACCAGACCCGCAAAGCCCAGCACTTCGCCGGCGCGCACCTCGAACGACAGGTTGTTCGACCAGCCGGGCACGCACAAGCCATCGACCTTCAGCAGTACCGGCGCGCTTGGTGCCAGCGGCACTTTTGCCGGGAACATGTCGGACAATTCGCGCCCCACCATCAAATTCGCCATCTGCTGGCGCGTCAGGCTGGCCGTCAGCTCACGCGTGACAAAGCGGCCATCGCGCATGACGATCACCTCGTCCGTATTGCGCTCGACTTCATCGAGCTTGTGCGAGATATACAGGATGGTCACGCCGTCCGCTTTCAGCTGCGCCATCACCGCGAACAGGCGCTGGGTCTCCGACGAGGTGAGCGTGGCGGTCGGCTCGTCCATGATCAAAAAGCGGGCGCGGCGCGACAGGGCCTTGGCGATTTCCACCAGCTGTTTCTCGGCCACGATCAGGTCGCGGATCTTGGTGGCGGGCGACACCTCCAGCCCCACCTGTTTCAGGTAGCGCGACGCCTCCTCGTGCATGGCTTTTTCGTCGAGCAGCCAGCCGCGCGTTTTTTCATGGCCGAGGAACATGTTCTGCGCCACCGTCAGGTGCTCGGCCAGGTTGAATTCCTGGTGGATCAGCACGATGCCGGCGGCCTCCGCCGCACGCGAACTGCCAAAGCGCTGCGGCTGGCCATCGATCAATAACTGCCCTTCGCTGACCGCCTCGTAGCCGGCCAGGATTTTCATCAGGGTCGACTTGCCGGCGCCGTTTTCACCGAGCAAGCCATACACCCTCCCCGGCGACAGTTCAAAACTGACGCCATGCAAGACCCGCACCGGACCGAAGTCCTTGCAGATCGCTTCAAATCTGACGGCAACGCTCACTATGCACTCCCCCGTAACACCAAATTATGTTGCAGCACCACCCCCGGCACTTGCGCGGCCGGGTCGGCCAGGCGCTGCAGCAGCAGGCGCGCGGCCGTCTCGCCCAGTTCGCGCATCGGCTGCGCAATCGTGGTGAGGCCAGGATCGATTTGCGCGGCAATCGCGATATCGTCGAAGCCGATCACGGCCACGTCTTGCGGTACGCGCTTGTTCAGCTGGCGCAGCGCGCTCAAGACACCAATGGCCAGCGTGTCGGAGACGGCAAAGATGGCAGTCGGCGCATCTTTCTGCGCCATCAGGTCCAGCGCCGCCTGCGTGCCGGCCTCGTAGTCCAGGCTTTGCACGGTGCGCATCCATTGCGGTTGCACCTGCACGCCGGCGGCGGCCAGCGTATCCAGGTAGCCCTGCCGGCGCTGGCGCGCATACAGATAGCGCTCGTCGGAATTGATCAGGCCGATGCGCGTGTGCCCCTGCGCCAGCAGATGCGCGACCGCATCGGAGGCGGCGCGGTGGTTGTCGATGCCGACATAGGGCACGGCCACGGCGGGATCGAATTCGCAGCAGGCCACCCATGGCAGGCTGATCGATTCATGCGACAGCGCATGCTGCACCGTATCGGGGTCGAGGCAGATGGCGCCGTCGGCGCGGTGCATGCGCAGCAAATCGAAATACGAGCGTTCGCGGCCCTCGTCGGCGCCCGTGTCGCACAGCAGCACGAAATAGCCGTGCTCGCGCGCCACCGTATCGATGCCGCGCACGATCTGCGCATAAAACGGGTTGCCGACGTCGGGCACCATGGTCAACAGCATGCGGCTCTCGGCCGTGCGCAAGCTGCGCGCCAGGTGGTTCATGCGGTAGCCCAGCGCCGCCACGGAGGCGAGCACCTTGTCGCGCGTCGGCGCCCGCACGCTGCTGTGCTCGTTCATCACGCGCGAGACGGTCGCCACCGACACGCCGGCATGGGCGGCGACGGCGCTGATCGAGACGGTGGTCTCCGGCGCGGGTGGAATCGGAACGATGGGCGGCATGGGCTTCTTCAGTAAATGTAATCGATTACATTTATAAGCCAGAGGCGCGCAGGATGCAAACATTTTCGATGGTGCGCTGCGGTAGATCTGGGGTCAGGCCCGCGCCACCGCTAACGCCAAGCTCGGCGTTGGCGGGCGTGGGAGTCTGACCCTGGCCTTATTGCAGCATGCCGCAAAACGCATCGCCGCTGCCGTCAAGGATGACGCCGCTAGGCCAGCGGTGGCTGCGCTTCTGCGCCCGCAACAGGGACGCCGCCAGCGCCGAATCGCCGTCGACCGCATACACGAACACGGGCATGTTCAGGCCGGCCGCGTCCGCCAGCAGGGTGGGATTGGCGTCCAGGCTGCGCGCGTCGACGTGCACGCCGACCGGCATGCCGATCTGCTGCTGCACCCGCTGCAGCCAGGGCTTGTCGAGTTTCGGTGCGCGGGCATTCCTGGCGATAAAGCGGCTGACGCGGTTGGCGCCGGCCGCCTGCGCATTGCGCGCGTCGAACACGATCAGGCCCAGGTAACCCTGCGGATCGGCGCGCCGCGCGCAGACCAGGTTGTTCGGCACGCCCGAGGTCAGGAACCAGTTGCCGTGCGCGATGCCGCCGCGCAGCTGGCTCACCAGCCCTTCGATCGGCGCGCACGAGGGCACCACGTCCTTGATTTCCGCATTCAGGGTTTTGCCGGGAAACGGCGTGGCCAGGTCGGCGATGTCCGTCACGAAGGGCGGCGTTTCGGCCGTGATCACGCCGCGGTTTTTCATGCTGGCGGCGCGCCACTGCCCGGCATTCATCTGCCTGACGGGCAGGGGCTGGCCCGTATCGACCACCCGGCCCGTCAGCACGTCGTGGTGCACCACCCAGCTGCCGTCGCCGAGCAGTTGCAGGTCCGTCTCGACGCCATCCCAGGTGCCGAAATAGGCGTTGCGCAAGGCGCTCAGGGAATTCTCCGGCGCATTGCCGGCGCCACGGTGGGCCTGCAGCTTCATGCCCAGGCATTCGGCCTGTACGCCGCCGGCCAGCATGCCGAGCAGCAGCGCCAGCGCGGCCGCCTTATTTTTTTTCCGGGTGATAACCATATTCCATTCCCTGCAAAATATTGATGCGGATTGCTTCATTGACGGGGTAGCTATAGCCCTGCCCCACGGCCACCACATGCGTGAAATTGGCCAGCAGCCCCTTGCCGGCGATTTTCCAGCGCGTGCTGTCGGCGTCGGCCTGGCGGTTCCAGTCCAGCATCTGGTGGAACAGCTCGCTGCGCGTGACATTATTGTCCGAGAGGGTAAAGATGCCCCAGGTTCCCAGGAACGCCCCGGCCAGCACGCCGGTGGCGATCCAGGCCGAGCGGCGGCTCAGCTGGCCATCCTCGCCGGCCTGTTCGCCGCGGCGCGCGGCCAGCACCAAGAGGCCCACGGTGGCGACCAGGTACAGCAGTTTCGAGAAGTGGCCGATGGCGCCCAGCAGGGAGAAGAACAGGGCGACCGGCGGCACGATGGCGGCGCGCGAGGCTTCCTTGCCTTCTTCAAAGTATTTCCCGCCGCCGTCGAAGTCCTGCCGGCTGGCCAGGTATTCGACCAGCTTTTCGGCCGTCTGGCGGTCGAGGAATTTCTCGAACAGGATACCGAACTCGGCCGGGCTGGAATAGGCGGCTTGCACGCTGGCGCCGGCCGGCAGCTTCAAGCCATCGCGCAATTCGGCCTGGATGCCGGGACGCGCCACGAAGGCGGGGAACGACAGGCCAGGCGGAATCCGGTCGCCTTTCACGGTCACGCCCTTGCTGGCCGCTTCGGACGCATAGCGCTGCTTGACGGCCATGCGAAACGTCAGCTGGTCGGCCGGATGCCAGTTCGATGGCACCGGCACTTTTTTGCGCACATTGCTGACCACGGCCGCACGGCGGCGCGCCGGCACGCTGGTCGGCTGCCAGCCGTGGCGCGACAGGCTCTGGCGATAGTCGTCCCACGACGATTGCTGCTTTGCCTGCAAGCCGGGATCGTCATTCGGAATAATGCCGGAATACAGCTTCCACTTGGCGTTCACTTCCTTGATGGCGTCTTCGTAATTCTTGTAATAGCCGCCGGCGCCACCGGCCAGCCGGCGCACATTGGCGCGTACCAGCTGCTCCTTGGCCGGTCCCATGCGCTCGTCGAGATGGCCGACCGATACCGCCAGCATGGGGAACAGCGCCAGGAAGGCCTTGCCTTCCGGCTTGGAAAACAGCGTGGGATCGTCGACCAGGCCTTTCAGTTGCAGGCTGCCGCCAACCAGCGAGCGCTGCATCAGGGTGGTGCTGAAGGCCATGCGGCGAAATTCGGCATCGCGTGTATTGACCAGCACCGTCACGAAGGTCTTCAGCACCATGAATACCAGCACCGCCGTGAACGTGCACCACAGCATGATTTTCTTCCAGCTGGGGCCGCTGCCATCCTTGCCGCCATTCTTCAGGCGCCGGCGCCACATCAGTTGCAGCACCACCAGCGCGGCGGCGATGCCGGACAGGCTGCGGCCGTAGAACTCCACGTCTTCCACGTCATGCGGCTTGACGTCGCCACCGACCACGTCGAGCAGGCGGGCATTGAAGCCCAGTTCGAAGCACAGGTAGACGATGGTCAGGACGATCAGGATCAGGGTCTGCCGGATCTGCAGACTGCGCAAGCTCGCCGCCATCTTATTTCCTCAGGTCGATCACGACCGGCTTGATTTCTTCGGTCTGGAAGATCATCGGCGCGGCCGCCGGTGCGGGCGTACTGGCGCGCGGCAGCGGCAGGCTGATGGCGGCCGGCGCGGCGGCCTTGGCCGGCGCTTCCTGGCGGCGCGCCTTGGCCGTGCTGCGGGTGGTGGCTTTCGGCGCGGCCACCGGGGCGGCGGCGGGCGCCGGCGGCGCCGGAATCACGCGCCCGGCAGCATCGCCGATCGGCATGTTGACGATCGCCGGGGCCGTGCCGCGCAAGGCGTCGTCGGCAAACGGCACGGTGCGCGTATCGACGCCGGGCGGCACCGGCACGCTGGTATTGAGCAAGCGGCTGTCGGTATAGATCTGGCGCGACAGGCGGTTGTAGTTCGGGAAGTCGATATTGAGCGACCTGGCGTCTGACGCCAGTTCCACGCGCGGGCGGTCCTTGCAGTTGCCGATGGTCCATTGCAGCACGTCGGTGCCCTGGAAGGCCAGCACCTCGTAGCGGTAGGCGCAGCCGCGTTCCTGGGTTTCGACGATCACCACCGTGCGCTCGCCGACATTTTCCACGCGCGCCACGCGGGCCGTGATGGCATTGGCCAGCGGCACCACGCGAAACGCCTGCGACAGCTTGATCGAGAACTTGCCCTGCGGGTCCTTGCGCAAGGTGCCTTCGGTGCCGTCGCGCAGCTTGAACGTGGAGATCGGCGTGCCGAACAGCTCGGCCGTATCGACGCTCATCAGCACGCCGCCACGGCCATTCGGCTGCATGGCGCAGCCCGTCAGCAGCAGGCCGGCGGCGATGCCGGCGGCCAGTTTGCGCCAGTGCGCGGAGGCAAATTTTTCAGTCGTGTTCATGCTGGATGGCTTTCTGTTGTCTTGTGCAATATTATGGATTGATCACGGCCAGCGGATTGCCCGGACCTGGCGGCGGCAACACTTTCTGGCGGTCGCGCGTGAGCAGGGTAAACGCGCCCAGGGTGTCGGGACCGCTGACGATATCGAGCCGCTCGCGCTGCAGCCAGGTGCGGATTTCCGCCTCGGTGGCGTCGGCCCGGAACAGCACGCGGATGCGCACGCCGGTCTCGACGCCGCTGCCGCCACCGCGATATTCGGCGTTGTCGACGATGGCCGCCTGTCTCGGCAGGAAGATCCAGACCGATTGCGCCACCATCACACTGGCGGCCACGGCGGTCGCCATCTTCAGCCAGCGCGAGGCATTCGCCGCTTTGACAGGCGCTGCCGGCAGCACCGGAATTGCTGCTTCTGCTGCCGCTGTGCGCGTGGCTGGCGTGGCCCGACCAATCTGTAGCTGCTGCAAGCCCTGGCGCAGCAGCTCGCGGTAAGCATGACGATGGTCCTTGCCCGCCATGCCGAGTGGCGTGCCGGTCAGCGCGTAGCCGTCCGGCAGCGCCACCCGCGCCACCACGCCGGGGGCTGCGGCGGCCGCATTGTCCTGGCCATGCAGTTCGATCCAGCGCGCCGCCTGCAGGCGGTCCTGGCTGAATACACCCAGGCAGGCGCCCAGCTCAGCCACCGCCACGGTCACCGGCATGTCGCACAGCACCAGGCCGGCGCGCGGATCGGCGGGCGCGTCGCGCTCTTCGACCACCAGGCCGCAGGCGTCGGCATAGGACGTATCGGGCGTCACCAGCCAGCCGCGCCACTGGCCCAGCGCTGGCTGCCAGGCATCGAGCAGCACCGCGCCAAAGCCCGGGCGGCGCGCCAATAAATGAATCTGGCCGCCGCCGATGGGACGGTTCGCCAGGGGCGCGGCGTCGCTGCGGCGGGCAAAACGTTCCAGCAGGTGGGGCGGCACGGCGATGCCGCGCCAGTCGGGGGGATTGCCATCAGCAACTTCGCCCGCCAGCAACTCGGTGCTGGCGGGGGCCGTTTCCAGACGGGCGGCAACAATGGCCAGCGAGGGCGTCAGCGCGGTCATGCCGGTGGCCTTTCATTCAAATTCGGTTGGGTGGATGCGGGATCCACATGCTGGTTTAACGCAGCCAGGCACAAGATATCCAAAACTATTTGCGCCGCGTCGATGTCCAGCTCGGTCAAGCTGTCGCCGACGCGCAGTTTCAGCAGATTGAAGACCCAGGCACCGAGCAAGGTGGCGCGGTGGGAGGCCTGCACGATCTGGCGGCCCGCGCTGCCGGCGTCGCCCTTCTGCTTGTGGACCAGGCCCAGCTTGCCGCCGTGGTAATGGGCCGAGGCGATCTGTTCGGCCAGTTCCTTGACCGGCATGCCGCCGCAGCCGCAATGGCGCAGCAGCAGGACCAGGTCGTCCGGCAAGGTGGTGATGAAAGTCTCGGCGGCGGCCCGCACCTGTTGCGGCGTCAGCTGGTAGTCGCGCAGCACTTGCGCATAGTCGTCGGGCGCGCGCAAGTCGCAGGCGGTATCGTCCTCGCCGCCGCCCTCGGGCAGCTTGCGCAGCTGGTCGATGATGAAACGCTTGAAATACAGGAACAGCGCGCCGATATGGATCGGCACCGAGCTACTGTCGCTGCCCAGGACTTTTTCGACAAAGAAATGGTGGCGCAGGTCGGCCAGGGTGTCGCCCAGCGACGCCGCTTCGCGCGGACGGCAGGGCGCCAGGGCGGCGATGGTGCGTTGATAAAACTCCGCCAGTTCGTGCTGGGTCAGCTGCTGGCGGCGGCTCCAGAAATCCTGGATACGTTCAAATTGTTCCGATTGCAAAGCCGGTCCGATCGTGTGTGGGGGGCGCGCCGCAGCAGGAACGCCTGCATGCGGCCGGGAAGAAATACGCTTGCAGACAAATAAAACTTGTCAGTCAGGTAAAATGCACAGAGGCAATTTTCTCATACCAATGTGAAAATCGCTAACTTTTTGTTACTCACACAACAACCCCGAGAGAGCGATGCGCCGTCTTTTCCTGCTGTTGCTGACGCTGGTTTTCCTGCAATCCATGGCTGCGCACGCTGCCACGGGCAAGCGTATCGCGCTGGTGATCGGCAATGCCGCCTATCCCCAGCCACTGTTAAATCCCGTGAACGATGCGCGCGCCATGGCCGAGCGTTTGCGCCGGCTCGGCTTCGAAGTGCTGCTGCGCACCGACATCAATAGCGCGCAGCTGCAAAAAGCCTCGGCCGAATTTTCCATCCAGGCACGCGGCGCCGATATCGCCCTGGTGTTCTATGCCGGTCACGGCGCGCAGGCGGGCGAAGCCAATTACGTGCTGCCGATCGGCGCCAACATGAACGCGCTCAGCAGCGCGGCGATTCAATCGCAGGGCGTCGCGGTGGCCAGCCTGGCAGGCGACCTGCAGCGCAGCGGCGCGCGCGGCGCCGTGCTGATCCTCGACGCCTGCCGCGCGGAATACACGCGCGGCGGCCAGCAACTGCCCGTCAATGGCAGCGGCGCCGCCAGCCACGGCTTTGCCGACACCAGCGCGCCGCGCGGCGTGGTGATCGCCTATTCGGCCGGCCCCGGCGCGCTGGCGCGCGACTTCTGGTCACCCGATTCGCGCAACAGCCCCTATACCAGCGCCCTGCTCGACGCACTCGACGCACCGGGCCTGCCGATGGGCGAACTGTTCTCGCAAGTGGCCTCGCGCGTGGCCACCATGACGCACGACGTGCAAAAGCCGCGCGTGTCATTTGGCGAAACCTCGGCGCGCCTGGTGCTGAACATGGGCAGCGGCAAGGTCACGCCCGAGCCATCGCCGGCCGTGCTGGCGGCCAATGGCAACGGCGGCACGCGCGCACCGGCGCCAGACATCCCTGCGGTCACGGCAAGCAAGCCGGCGGTGGCGAATGGCGCCAAGGTCTGGCCCGGCAATGTGCTGCAAGACATCAACTATGAAATCCGCATGCAGATCGCGGCGCGGCCATTTCCGCGCCAACAGCTGGAAAAACGCGCCCGTACCGGCGACCTGGTGGCGCTGACGGCGCTGGGCTACGGCATCGGCGGCGGAGACGCCGGCGTCAAACAGCCGAAGGCCGGCATGCAGTGGCTGGAAAAAGCGGCCGCGAAAGACTTTCCGGTGGCGCAGACCTACCTGGCCGAACTGCTGATGGTGAAAGGCGACCCGGCCTCGCTGAAACGCGCCGGCGTGCTGCTGGACGCCGCCTCGCAAGCCGGCTACAGCCCCGCGCACGCCTATAAATTCGACCTGGCGCGGCGCACCGGCGCGCCACCGCAGGAAGCGGCGCGCCATCTGCAGGACGCTTTCATGGGCCTGATGAAGGATTACCAGGGCGCGGCCAAGGACATCATGCAGCCACCGAAAAAATAGGCTATGTCACCATCAAATGTGGGAACGAGCCCAAGGTGGCTCTGAGCAAGCTTTCCGGCGACAATATTCTCCGGGCGTCGAGTATCCAGCGCCATCCCAGGTAGTTGGGCAAATAGCGCGTCGCCACGCCGTGAAATACACGCAGCCATTCCCGCAGGCGGCTGTGATACGCATTGACATTTTGCACATGGACGGTGCCGCGCACACGGATGCCGGCCCGTAAATTGACGGCCACATGCAGGATGCCCATTTCCCTGGCAAACACGGGATAGGCGGGATGGCCATCGCTCACCAGCAGGATGTCGCGGTCGATCACCGGCGGCAGGCAAGCGTGCAGTTTTGCCTTGGTCAGCTGGCCCCTGCCGGTCACGAAATCGACGGTTTGCCCGGTGCGGTCGCGCGCGACCAGGATACAGACTTGTTCGTTCGAAATGCCGCGCTGGCCGGCAGCACCACCCCGCTGGCGTGCCGGGCGCGTCATGTGCCGTGACCCTTTCTGTGATTCCAGCAGATACATCTCATCGGCTTCGGCAATGCCGTGCAGGCAGCGCGGCCTGTCGGTTTTGGCCAGCGCCAGGAAGCGGTGGCGCCAGCGAAAGCTGGTGTTGCGATGGATGTGCACTTGCTGGGCCGCCTTGCGCACGGAAAACGAATTCAGCAAGCAATCCGCATAGGCCAGCCATTGCGTTTTATGGTGCAGATGCGCCAGCGGCGTGCCGGTCAGTGCATTGAAGGTTTTGCCGCAGGGTACACATCGATAACGCTGCAGTCCATGTGCCTGGCCGTGCCGGTGGAAATGCGTCGCACGGCAGGCAGGGCAATGCAAGTCCGCTTGCGCTGTTTGCTCGATCAAGATGATGGCCGCATTTTGTGACGCTGCGTTGTGCAGGAGCGCCATGCCCGCCAGGCGCTGGCGGTGCGACAGTTGCGTGCATTGCCGGATAAATGCCTGCCACTGGTCTGGGCGCATGGTGAACTCCTGAAGGGAAAGATCTGAGCAGTTAGACCTCGGCAATTCCAGAGCGTTCCCACATGTTTCGATGACAGCGCCAAAAAATAAGTTCAAAATACTTTTGTATTTCCCGGGACCGCCCTCGTTGAGGGAGGGTACATGCAATCAAGCATGCCAATTCCCAGGGAGTACAGAATGCACACAGCACCGCACACCACGGCAACATCCACCCCGGCCGCACGGGGCCGCATCCTCGCCTACCAGCCGGGCGGCCAAGGTTCCGTCAGCGTCGCCGGCGTGCAATATCCGTTCGACGTCGCCAGCCACTGGCGCTCCGACACGGCGCCCGCCATCAATGCCGCGGTCGACGTGCGTTTCACTGAGGCTGGCGCGGTCGACAGCCTGACACTCGTCAGCACGCAGCAGATCACCCAGGAAGACATGGCCGCCGCCGCCAAGCTGGCGCGCGAAAAAGGCCAGCAGGTGTGGGGCAATGCCGTCGCCACCCTGGGCGTCAAGGCGCTGGGCGCGGTCGGTGTGCTGGTGGCCGGCGCCTTTGTCTTCAACACCATCAATATCCGGCTGTTCGCCGCCGTCTCGCGCTCCTACTGGCAGCTGCTGGGCCTGTCCGCCGACAGCCTGGAAGGCTTTGCCCGCGGCGGTGGCGGTGGTTTTACCTCGGCCCAATTCTTTTTCCTGCTGGCGATCGCCGCCTGCTTTGCCACCATGGCCAGCAGCCACCCGAAAGCGGCGCTGGGCAAGTGCGCGCCGCTGCTGTTTATCGTCGTCCACACCGGCATGCTGTACATCAAGATCAAGGGCGCCATCAGCGAGGCGGGCGACGCCATGAGCGGCATTGCCGGTGCACGCGCCGCCAGCATGGCGCAGCAGATGGCCAGCGAAATGCTGGGCCAGGTGTGGCAGGGGATGTCGTTCGGCATCGGCTTTTACCTGGTGCTGGCATCGAGCATCGTGCTGGCGGCCTATGGCTACGGCGAGTTCAAACGCAAAAGCATCGTCTGACCCACTCTTCTCTTACTCCACTTTTACAAGGAACCACATCATGAAACGCACCCTGCCCGCCCTGTTCGCCATCGCCCTGATCCTGTCCGCCTGCGGCAAGAAAGAAACCGATACCGCCACGCCCGATGCCTCGGCTCCGGTCGCCACCAGCACCGCCGACCTGGCCGCCAAGGCACAAGTAAAAGCGGCGGCCGCCAGCCTGCCGCAAGCCGACCCGGCCACACCAAGCGCCAGCTATGTCGACATCACCAGCGGCAACCAGCTGATGTACAGCTATATCGCCCTGTCCGGCGTGCCGCCCGACTACGCCGCCGTGGCGCAGCGCATCTCGCGTGAATACACGAGCACCGACGACGCCTTCCGCAAGCAGGAAGTGCTCGACGCCATCAAGCCGCAGATCGACGCCAAGGTCAACGAAGCGAAGACCCGCCGCTACCTGCGCTACCAGATCAACGGCCAGGGCGCGCTGTCGCCCTACGCGATGGACAAGGGCGCCTTCCCCGCCAAGTTCGCCGAGGCCGGCACCTATTACTACATGTACGACAATGGCGACTACAAGCTGGGCTTCAGCAATGGCGATGGCTACAGCATGCTCAAGGTGGACCAGGAAGCGGCGCGCAAGATCGAAGCGGCGCGCAGCAGCTACAAGAATTTCGCCATCGTCGTGTATGCCTACGCCCAGGAAGCGGACATGTCGGCGCGCCAGGTCAAGGCACAGATCGTCAAGGTGGCGATCAAGCTGAACGGCGAAGAAATTCCCGTCAGCCCCGCCATGTAAAAGCACGCTCGGTTACACTGTTCGCCACACTCAAGGAGACGCGGGAAATGGGCGAACAAACGGGCAAACACACACTGGCCGAACAGCAACTGAGCAAGGGCCGCCAACTGCACCAGCAAGGCAAGCTGATCGAGGCGATCAATGCCTACCAGGCGGCGTATAAAGCACAGCCGGCGCTGGCCGAAGCCCAGCATTTCCAGGGCCTGGCGATGCTGGAACTGGGCCAGCCGGCGATGGGGCTGGGGCTGCTGAAACTGTCGCTCAAGCAGCAGCCCGATAACGCCCTGTTCCACCACAACCTGGGTAATGTGATGCGCGGCAACGACAACGACGCGGCGCTCGCCAGCTACGCCCAGGCCGCCCGGCTGGCGCCACAGGAACACGATTATGCGATTGTCCACGCGGAGCTGCTGCTGGCCAAACAGCGCCTGCCGGAGACGATAGCGGAACTGGAACGGGCACGCGCCCTGCGCCCGGAACGCTGGCAAACCCTGCAGGGCTTGGCCGAGCTGTACTACCGCACGGGGCAGCGCGCACTGGCTTTGGTGCGCTACGAACAGGCGCTGGCGCTGCACCCGGCGCTGGCGCAGGTGTGCAAGGTCGGCTTTGCCAGCCCGAATCCGGAGCAGCCCGAGCGCCTGACCGAACTGGAGGTGGCCGACGATTTGCGCGACTTTGTGCGTGAAACCGACCTGCATATCATCGACGACTTCCTGCCCGACCCCGCCGCCTGGCGCGCCCAGGCGTTGGCCCTGCCGTTCGAACAGCAGCGCTATGCGGGGCAGAATTATCCGGGCAGCCAGACCGACGGCCAGCCCTGCCAGGCCATCATGGAGCGCATCGCCACCGCGCTGGGGCGCGAGATCCGCTTCATTTCACCGGACAACGGCTCGTACCGCCTCAGCTATGCCGACGCGATGGCGCGCACCGACATCCATGTCGACAATGAAACGGGCAGCAATTTCAATTTTTATGCGGGCGTGCTGTACTTGAATCCGCCCGAGCAGTGCCAGGGCGGCACTACCTTCTGGCGCCACCAGCCCAGCGACTGGTACCGCAGATTGCCCGAAGCCCAGGTGAAGGCGGGCGGCTACGCCAGCTTCAAGGATTTCCAGAAGCGCTGGCTGCCGAACAGCAAAGTGCAAAAATTCAATGACTTGCAGGAAGGGCGCGACAGCTGGCAGGCCCTGCTGGAAGTACCGATGCGCCACAACCGGCTGATCATGTACAAGGGCCATTATTTTCACTCGCTCAGCAATGTCTTTGGCGACACGCCAGAGAATGGCAGATTGGTGCAGCTGTTCTTTTTTGAGGTGCCCGACTAATACATATCCTTGGCCGCCGCCAGCACCGCATTGAGCAGCATGTCGGCCCCCGGCGACAGCAGATGGTCGCGCTGGCGGATGATGCCGAAGGCGTCCATCTTGCACGGCAGGTCGATCGGCAGAATGCTCAGCACGTTCAGCGACTGGTAGTAGTGCGCCACCTCGGTCGGCATCACGTGCAGCGAATCGGTTTGCTGCAGCAGCGAGGTAATCAGGAGCAAGGCGGTGGTGTCGACCGTGTTGACGGGCGGCTCCAGGCCGGCGCGGCGGAACATCATGTCGCAGCGGTGGCGCAGGATGCTGCCTTGCGGCGGCAGGATCCACGGATGGGTCGAGATATCCTTCAACTGCAAATTCTTGCGCGCCATCAGCGGATGGCCGTTGCGCGCCACCACGCTGGCCGGCTCTTCCGTCAATTCCTCGTACACAAGGCCGGAGCTGCCCTCCTTTTCCAGGATGCGCCCGATCATGAAATCGAGCTTGCCATGCTGCAGCATGTCCATCAGGGTATTGCTGTGCTCCACATGCACGCCGATGCGCATCAAGGGCGCCTGCTGCTTGATGCGGGCGATCGCGCGCGGCAGCAGGGCCATGGCCGGCGTCATGATGATGCCCACTTCGACCTGGCCTGTCAGGCCCGACTTCAGGGCGACGATATCGTCATGCGCCAGCGACAGGCTGGTCAGCGCCATGCGCGCGTGGCGTATCATGGTCTCGCCGAAGATGGTCGGCTCCATGCCGCGCGGCAAGCGGTCGAACAGACGCACGTCGAGCATCTCTTCCAGGTCCTTGATTTGCTTGGACGCGGCCGGTTGGGTCATGTGCAATTCTTCGGCCGCGCGATGGATATTGCGCTGCTCGTCAAGGGCGATCAGGAGCAGCAATTGCCGCGTCTTCAGGCGGGCTCGCAAGAACCAGTTGGGGTTGAGAGTATCCATGAATAAATCATATCATGATCGATATCGGAAATTATTCGATATCGATATTATAGATATCGCTATAGCTCCGGTACGGTCAAAAAAAAGCCACCGGCGGTGATGCCGATGGCCATATGTAAATCAGCTGCGGTCAGACGGTTTTCTTCTGTCCCATCGCCATCAAACGCTGCACCACGCAAAACACGAACAGCAGGCCGCCGATGACGATCTTGGTCCACCACGAGCTGAGCGTGCCGTCGAAGGCGATCAGGGTCTGGATGGTGCCCAGCACCAGCACGCCGGACAAGGCGCCGGCCACATAGCCGTAGCCGCCGCTGAGCAGGGTGCCGCCGATGACGACGGCGGCGATCGCGTCCAGTTCCGTGCCCTGCGCATGCAAGCCGTAGCCGGACAGCATGTAGAAGGAAAACAGCACGCCGCCGAGCGAGGCGCAAAAGCCGCTGAAGGCATAGATCAGCACCTTGGTGCGGCCCACTGGCAAGCCCATCATCAGCGCCGACTGCTCATTGCCGCCGATCGCATACACGGCGCGGCCGAACGGCGTGGCGTGCGCCAGCCACACGGCCACCAGCAGAGTGATCACGGCGATCACCACGCCGGGCGAGACAAAGCCGCCGAGGAACTGCAACTGCGTCTGCGACATGGCCACGTACAGCGGGTCGTCGATGGTGATCGAATTGATGCTGATCAGGTAGCACAGCCCGCGTGCCAGGAACATGCCGGCCAGGGTGACGATGAATGGCTGCAGCTTGAAGTAGTGGATAAAGGCGCCCATGCTGGCGCCAAACACGCAGCCCAGCGCCAGCACGGTGGCGATCACCAGCAGCGGCGGCCAGTGCGCCACCTGCAGCAGCCAGGCGGCGATCATGGTCGACAGCGCCAGCACCGAGCCCACCGACAGGTCGATGCCGCCCGAGACGATGACGAAGGTCATGCCGACGGCGATCACCAGCAGAAAGGCGTTATCGATCAGCAGGTTGAAAATCACTTGCGTCGACAGCAGGCCCGGATACAGGGCGCCGCCCAGGCCCAGCATCACCACCAGCAACAGCACGGTGACGAGCGAGGTGAAATAAGGGGTATGCAGCAAGCCCTTCATGCTTTCCTCCGTTGCAGCAATTGCTTGAATTCCGACGATTGCGACATGCAGACGAGGAACACGACCACCGATTTGACCACCATGTTCACTTCCGGCGGCACGCCCAGCGAATAGATGGTGTAGGTGAGGGTCTGGATGATCAGCGCGCCGATCATGCTGCCCACCAGGCTGAACTTGCCGCCGGCCAGGGAGGTGCCGCCCAGCGTCACCGCCAGGATGGCGTCCAGCTCCAGCATCAGGCCGGCGTTATTGGCGTCGGCGCTCTTGATATTGGAGCTGATCATCAGGCCCGACAATCCCGCGCAGGCGGCGCAGAACACGTAGACAAAAAAGATCAGGGTGGCGGTCCTGATGCCGGCCAGGCGCGCGGCCACCGGATTGATGCCGACCGCCTGGATAAACAGGCCCAGCGCGGTCTTTTTCATCAGCAAGGCGGTCATGATGAACACCGCCGCCACCAGGTACAGGGAAAACGGCAGACCGAACAGATAGCCGCTGCCGATAAAGAAGAACGGTTGGTAGTAGACGGTGACGATCTGGCCGTCCGTCAGCAGCTGGGCCAGGCCGCGCCCGGCCACCATCAGGATCAGGGTGGCGACAATCGGCTGCAGGCCCAGGCCGGCGACGAGCACGCCATTCCAGGCGCCGCACAGCAAGGCTGCGCCCAGGGCCGCGGCCAGCGCCCAGCCCATCGGCATATTGCTGACGTAGGTCGGCACGCCGTTGTCCATCACCATGGTGCCGCCGATCAGCATGGCGGCCACGGTGCCCGACAGGGCCACCACGGCGCCGACGGAAATGTCGATGCCGCGCGTGGCGATCACCAGCGTCATGCCCAGCGCCGCCAGCATCAGGGGCGCGGCGCGGTTGATAATGTCGATCACGCTGCCGTACAGATGGCCGTCGCGCACTTCGAGGTGGAAAAAGCCGGGGATGGTGAAAAAGGCCACCAGCAGCAGCAGGACCAGCGCGCCCACCGGGCGGCCGAGCGGATGCGTCAGGACGTTATGCAAAGGGGAACCATCCGTGGTGGAGGCCGGACGCGCGGCGCCGGCCGGTGTGGAGATGCTCATGCGGTTTCTCCCGCAGCGTGGGTGTCGCCGGCGATCACTTGCAGCACCGTGGTGTCGTCGAGTTCGCCACGCGCATATTCGCCGCAGGCTTTGCGGTCGCGCATGACAACGATGCGGTCGCTGCAGCGCAGCACCTCGGGCAGCTCGGACGAGATGAACAGGATCGCCATGCCTTTGCGGCACAGCTTGGTGACATACGTCATGATTTCCTGCTTGGCGCGCACATCGATGCCGCGCGTCGGTTCGTCCAGGATCAGCATTTTTGGATTGGTCACCAGCCAGCGCGCCAGCAGCGCTTTTTGCTGGTTGCCGCCCGACAGGCTGCCGATCGGCGTCTCGATGCTGGCCGTCTTGATGCCCAGCGCCTTCACGTATTCATCGGCCAGCGCCTGCTGGCGCTTGAACGGGATCGCACGCAGCAAGCCCGTGCGTGCCTGCAAGGCCAGGATAATGTTTTCGCGCACCGACAGCGACAGAATGGCGCCCTCGTGCTTGCGGTCTTCCGAGCAGAAGCCGATGTCGGCGCCGATGGCGTCGCGCGGCACGGCAAAGTGCTTCTCCTTGCCATTGATGCGGATGCTGCCCGTATCGGCCTTGTCGGCGCCAAACAGCAGCCGCGCCAGTTCGGTGCGGCCCGAGCCCAGCAAGCCGGCCAGGCCCAGCAGTTCGCCCTGGCGGATACGAAAATCCATCGGCGCCAGCGCACCCTTGCGGCCCAGGCCCTGCGCTTCGACCACATTCGGGCCAAAGGTGGCGGCGCCATCGTGCAGCGGTTCGTCGGCCAGCGCCTGCGTATCGGCCGCCACGCCGATCATCTTGTTGACCAGCGCCAGGCGCGACAGTTCGCTACACGGGTATTCGCCTTCACGCTCGCCGTTGCGCATCACCGTGATGCGGTCGGAAATGGCATAGGTCTGCTCGAGGAAATGGGTGACGAACAGGATGGCCATGCCCTGCTCGCGCAAGCGGCGCAGCACGGAAAACAGCAGGTTGACTTCCGCCTCGTCGAGGCTGGAGGTCGGTTCGTCGAGGATCAGCACGCGCGCCGAAATATTCAGGGCGCGCGAAATGGCCACCATCTGCTGGATCGCCAGCGGATAAGCAGATAGTTGTGCCGTGACATCGATATCGATCTGCAATTGCTGCAGCAAGGCACGCGCCTGCTGCTGCATGGAACGCCAGTCTATCGGGCCAAAGCGCGCTCCGAAGCGGCGCGGATAGCGGCCGATAAAGATGTTTTCAGCCACCGACAGGTTCGGGCACAGATTGACTTCCTGATACACGGTGCTGATGCCCAGCGCCTGGGCGTCCGAGGTCGAGGCCGGCGCGATGGGTTGGCCATCCAGCATGATTTCTCCGCTGTCGGGCGTGTAGACGCCCGTCAGCACCTTGATCAGGGTCGACTTCCCGGCGCCGTTCTGCCCCATCAAGGTATGCACTTCGCCCGGATACAGGCGCAGTGCGACATTGCTGAGGGCTTTGACGCCGGGAAATGACTTGCTGATGCCGCGCAGTTCCAGCAACGGCACTGGCGCGGCGTCATGATTCACTTGCGTAGTCATCGGCAAGCTTAGTATTTACGGTTAGGAAATTCCTTGGCGGCCACTTCGGCGGGGAACACGCCTTCCACCGTCGTGATGCGTTTCGGCACCGGTTTGCCGGCCACCACATCGCGCGCGATCGACATCAGTTGCGGGCCCAGCAGCGGGCTGCACTCGACAGTCACGTTCAGCTTGCCGGCGATCATCGCTTCGAACGCGCCTTTGACGCCATCGATCGAAATAATGATGATGTCCTTGCCCGGTTTCATGCCCGCTTCTTCGATGGCCTGGATGGCGCCGATCGCCATGTCGTCATTGTGCGCGTACAGCACGTTGATCTTCTTGCCTTCGGCCTTCAGGAACGCTTCCATCACTTCCTTGCCCTTGGCGCGCGTAAAGTCGCCCGTTTGCGAACGGATGATCTTCATGTTCGGATTCTTGCCGATCACTTCCGCAAAGCCCGCCTTGCGGTCGATGGCCGGCGCCGAACCGACCGTGCCTTGCAATTCGACGATGTTCAGTTGCGCGTCCGGGGTTTTCTTGGCGTGCTCGAGCAGCCACTGGCCGGCGCGGCGGCCTTCTTCCACGAAGTCCGAACCGATAAAGGTGACATACAGCGATTTGTCGGTGACATTGACGGCGCGGTCGGTCAGGATGACGGGAATCTTGGCGGCCTTGGCTTCACGCAGCACGGTATCCCAGCCCGATTCGACGACCGGCGAAAACGCGATCACGTCGACTTTCTGGGCAATGAACGAGCGCAGAGCCTTGACCTGGTTTTCCTGTTTTTGCTGGGCATCGGCAAATTTCAGGGTGACGCCATCTTTCTTGGCCGCATCCTTGATCGACACGGTATTGGCGGTACGCCATTCGCTTTCGGCGCCCACTTGCGAGAAACCCATCACCAGCGGCTTGGCGGCAAAGGCGGACGTCGTGCTGGACAGGGCAAGCAGGATGGCGCTGGCGAGCAGTGTGCGGCGTGTCAATTTCATTGTAGTCTCCATTATTATCGGAATACCAACACAGCGGGATGCCGGCTGGGCGTTTTTTTATGAACCCATGGTAGGAGAAAGCAACATAGCCATCCAATCAATTCTTTTTCGCTTGTGATATCGATTTATATATCGGTATCGAAAATACAAAGTCCTGTCCGGGGTAAACGAAAAAAAGCTCCTGCGGCGCGAGGCCGGCAGGAGCGAACGTTTGCTGCGGGGGATTAAAAAAGAACTTACACCCAGCCGGCGTCGACGATGAATTCCTGCGACGAGCACATCGCGCCATCGTCGGCGGCCAGGAACAGCACCATGGCCGAGATATCCTGCGGCATCAATTTACTGGGCAAGCACTGGCTTTTCCTGATTTCCAGCTCGGCCGCGTCGTCGACCCACAGGTCGATCTGGCGCTGCGTCATGACCCAGCCGGGGGTGACGGTATTGACGCGGATATGGTGCGCGCCATAGTCGCGCGCGAGTCCCCGCGTCAGGCCCACCACGGCCGCCTTGGTGGTGGCATAGACGGGATAGCCGCCCGACTTCATGTGCCAGGAAATCGAGCTGACATTGATGATGGAGCCGCCGCCCCGGCGCTTCATGCCTTCGAACACGGCCTGGCAGGTAAAGAACATCGGGCGCTGGTTGATCGCGATGCGTTCGTTCCAGTATTCCAGGGTGACGTCCTCGGCCTGGTGGCGCTGGTCGTTGGCGGCATTGTTGACCAGCACGTCGAAGTCGCCGATCTCGGCCACAAAGCCGGCCATCACGGCCTGCAAGGCGGGAATGTCCGTGATGTCGCAGTGGCGAAACAGCGGCGCGGGCAAACCAGCCTCTGCCAGGCGGCGGCACAGGGCCTCGCTGGCATCACGGGCGATATCGACAAACGCCACCTGCGCACCCTGGGCGGCAAACTCCTCCACCATCGATTCGCCGATGCCGCTGCCGCCACCCGTAATGAATACGCGCTTGCCGCGCAGGCTGTCATACCTTGCCAACTGCTTCATCTGTTCTCCACTGTTTTACCGATTGACGCTTATTCTTTGCCCAATACACCGTCTTTACGGCGCCAGATGCCCAGCGGATTGCCGTCACGCAGCGATTCCGGCAGCAGGTCCTGCAGCAGGTTCTGGTACGACACCGGACGCAGGAAGCGGTTGATCGCGGCCGTGCCGACCGAGGTGCTGCGGCCGTCCGAGGTGGCCGGGAACGGGCCGCCGTGCACCATCGCGGTCGACACTTCCACGCCGGTCGGGAAACCGTTGGCCAGGATGCGGCCCACGCGACGTTCCAGCGCCGGCAGCAGACGGCGTGCGTCTTCCAGGTCGCCCTGGTCCATTTGCAGGGTGGCCGTCAGCTGGCCTTCCAAGCTTTCCGTGATCTCGACCAGTTGCGCGATATCGCGGCAGGCCACCAGCAGCGAGACGGGGCCGAACACTTCGTCGCGCAGGTCGTGCTTGGCCAAAAACGCCTCGCCCGAAGTGACGAACAGGGCGGCGGCGCCCTTGCCTTCTTCGCCCGCGTTCTGCACCAGCGGTTTCACGTCGGCATGCTGCGCCAGGGCTTCCACGCCCTTCACGTAACTGCTGGCGATGCCGGCCGTCAGCATGGTGGCGGCTGGCGCTGGCGCCAGCGCTTCGGCGGCGGCGGCGGCAAAAGCCGTGAATTCAGGACCTTCCAGACCCAGCACCAGGCCGGGATTGGTGCAGAACTGGCCCACGCCCATCGTCAGCGAACCGGCAAAA
The DNA here is from genome assembly GCF_049896105.1 of Janthinobacterium sp. PSPC3-1. Lineage (NCBI taxonomy): Bacteria > Pseudomonadati > Pseudomonadota > Betaproteobacteria > Burkholderiales > Oxalobacteraceae > Janthinobacterium > Janthinobacterium sp. PSPC3-1. The sequence goes on from NZ_JAFCTQ010000011.1 coordinate 170,880, forward strand.
CCGGCGGCGATCGCGGCGCCACGGGCGACCAGCGCCTGCGGCAGCACGAACACCGGGTTGATGCTGCTCATTTCTGCGTAGACAGGAATCGGTTGCGGACGGCTGGCCGCCACTTTCATCAGCGCCAGGCCACCCACGCGCGAACCCGTGAAACCGACGGCCTGGATGGCGGGATGGGCCACCAGGTCCTGGCCGAGATCGTTGCCGATGCCGGTCAGCAGGGAGAATACGCCGGCTGGCAGCTTGGCGATCTCGACCGCCTTGACGATGGCGCGCGCCACCAGTTCCGAGGTGCCAGGGTGGGCCGGGTGGGCTTTGAGCACTACCGGGCAACCGGCGGCCAGGGCCGAGGCGGTATCGCCGCCGGCGACCGAAAAGGCCAGCGGGAAGTTGCTGGCGCCGAATACGGCCACCGGACCCAGGCCGATCATGCGCAGGCGCAGGTCAGGGCGTGGCGGGGTGCGTTCCGGCAAGGCGGTATCGAGGCGGGCGTCGGTCCAGGAACCTTCGCGCAGCAGGCCGGCGAACAGTTTCAGCTGGCCCACGGTACGGCCACGCTCGCCTTCCAGGCGCACGCGCGGCAGGCCGCTTTCGGTCATGGCGCGCACGATCAGGTCGTCGCCGATGGCCAGGATCTGTTCGGCGATGGTGTCGAGGAAGTCGGCGCGCTCGGCGTCGCTGGTGGCGCGATAGGTGTCGAAGGCGGCTTCGGCCAGGCGGCAGGCTTCATCGATCTGGGCCGCGTCGACGGTCTGGAACGACGGCGCGACATGCGCGCGCGCGGCCGGGTCCCATGCTTCGAAGGACGCGCCGTTGGCTTTGACGGCGACGCCGCCGATCAGGGCTTCGCCCGTGATATTGAAACTCATAATGTGCTCACTTTCGCAAATTCGGTAGGGAAGATGTCGAGGCGGTTCGACAGCGCAGGGCCAAAGGCCGGTGCCTCGACTTCAAACGTTTCGCCCGGCGCAACACTGACGCCATCGGCAAAGCTCAAGGTGGCCGTGCCGAAGAAGTGTACATGCACATCGCCTGGGCGTTTGAACAGCGGATATTTGAAATGGTGGTGTTCCAGGTTGGCGATCGTGTGCGACATATTGGTTTCGCCGCTGACAAAGGCCTTTTCCCAGCGCACCTTGCCGGATGCATCGAGCACGCGCGAGGTGCCATCGATATGCTCGGGCAACTCACCGACCAGCAAGGCCGGGCCGACGCTGCACATGCGCAGTTTCGAGTGGGCCAGGTACAGATAATTCTGGCGTTCGGTCACATGATCCGAAAATTCATTGCCGATGGCGTAGCCGACGCGATACGGCTGGCCGTCGTCGCCGATCACGTACAGGCCGGCAATTTCCGGCTCTTCGCCGCCGTCCAGCGCAAAGTCGGGCATGCCCAGCGGCTGGCCGCTGGCGCGCACGATCGAGCCGTCGCCCTTGTAGAACCATTCGGGCTGGGCGCCGGCGGTGCCGTCGGCAGGCTTGCCGCCTTCCACGCCCAGGCGGAACATCTTCATCGAGTCGCTCAAGGACTCGGCGTCGCCGCCGATTTTCTTGTGCATGGCGTCACGCGCACCGGCGCTGCCCAAATGGGTCAGGCCCGTGCCCGTCACGTAGCAGTGGGCTTCGTCAGCGTGATCGAGCGGCGGCAAGACGCGGCCAGCCGCGGCAACTTCCGCATAGGAATGCGTGATGCTGCCAACGCTGGCATTGACCAGTTCGGCGATGCCGGTCTTTTGGGCAATCGCTGCGCGCGCCAGCGCATAGGTCGTGTCGTAGCCGTCGATAACGTTGATCACGTCATCTTGCAGCAGGCCAACCTGGCGGCCACCGTTTTCGTTCTTGAATTGAATCAGCAACATGTCAGTTCTCTCGCTTAGTGTGAATGGCGTGGCACGGCGGAACCGCGCGGGCCGACCAGGAAGTCGAAGTCGCAGCCTTCATCGGCCTGCAGCACGTGTTCGATATACAGCTGCTGGTAGCCGGTCTTCGGCCCCGGCGCGCTGCCGCGCACGCGCACGGCCTGGCGCGCCGCCATTTCTTCGTCCGTGATGTCCAGGTTCAGCAGGCCACCGGCGCAGTCCAGGGTGATCCAGTCGCCGTCCTGCACGATGCCCAGCGGGCCGCCGGCCATCGCTTCGGGCGCCACGTGCAAGACCACGGTACCGTAGGCGGTACCGCTCATGCGCGCGTCCGAAATACGCACCATGTCCTTCACGCCGGCTGCCAGCAGCTTCGGTGGCAAGCCCATATTGCCCACTTCGGCCATGCCCGGATAGCCTTTCGGGCCGCAGTTCTTCATCACCAGCACCGAGTCCTTGTCCACTTCCAGGTCTGGGTCCATGATGCGCGCCTTGTAGTGCTCGAAGTCTTCGAACACCACGGCCTTGCCACGGTGCTGCATCAGCGCCGGCGTGGCGGCCGACGGTTTGAGCACGGCGCCGCGTGGCGCCAGGTTGCCGCGCAGAATGCAGATGCCGCCGTCTTTCAGCAATGGATTGTCCAGGGTGCGCACCACTTCGTCGTCGTAGATCGGCGCGTCCTTGCAGTTTTCCCACAGCGACTTGCCGTTGACGGTCAGCGCGTCCGGGTTGGGCAGCAGATTGCCGTCGCCCATGCGGCGTATCACGGCCGGCAAGCCGCCCGCGTAATAAAACTCTTCCATCAGGAAACGGCCCGATGGCAGCAGGTCGACGATGGTCGGCATGCCACGGCCCACGCGGGTCCAGTCTTCCAGTTCCAGGTCGACACCGATACGGCCGGCAATCGCTTTCAAATGGATCACGGCATTGGTCGAGCCGCCGATGGCGGCGTTGACGCGAATGGCGTTTTCAAAGTTTTCCTTGGTCAGGATTTTCGACAGTTTCAGGTCTTCATTGACCATCTCGACGATGCGGATGCCCGACATATGCGCCAGCACGTAGCGGCGCGCATCGACGGCGGGAATGGCCGCATTGTGCGGCAGCGAGGTGCCCAAGGACTCCGCCATGCAGGCCATGGTCGAGGCCGTACCCATGGTGTTGCAGGTACCGGCCGAGCGCGAGTGGCCCGCTTCGGCCGCGAGGAATTCGTGCATGGAAATTTCGCCGCCCTTGACCTGCTCGTGCAACTGCCACACGGCCGTGCCGGAACCGATGTTCTTGCCGTTCAGTTTGCCGTTCAGCATCGGGCCGCCAGTCACCACGATGGTCGGGATATCGACGGAAGCCGCCCCCATCAGCAGCGCGGGCGTCGTCTTGTCGCAGCCGACCAGCAGCACCACGCCGTCCATCGGATTGCCGCGGATCGACTCTTCGACGTCGATTGACGCCAGGTTACGCGTCAGCATGGCGGTCGGGCGCAGATTCGATTCGCCGTTCGAGAACACGGGGAATTCGACCGGAAAACCGCCCGCCTCCAGGATGCCGCGCTTGACGTGCTCGGCCAGCTTGCGGAAGTGCGCATTGCATGGCGTCAGTTCGGACCAGGTATTGCAGATGCCGATAATCGGTTTGCCCTGGAATTCATGGTCAGGAATGCCCTGGTTTTTCATCCAGCTTCGATACATGAAACCGTTCTTGTCCTGGGAACCGAACCACTCGGCCGAGCGCAGGGTTACCTTCTTTTTTGTGTCAGACATGCCATTCTCCTGTGTGTGCCATGCCCGACAATCCAGCGCCCCGGGCAGCGATGTGGCGATACTAAAGAAAGGCGCCATGCCTTTCCAATCAATTTTTATAGCGTTTCGATACCGAAATGAATATCGACAGTGGCAACAATCACGCCCTGCAAGCAGGGCGTGACAGCAGGGATGGGAATGGGGGCTTACTCCGCTGAAAAGCGGTAGACCGTGGCGGAGCGGTATTCCTGGCCCGGCCGCAGGATGCAGCTGGGGAAGTGCGGGTGGTTGGGGCTATCGGGAAAATGCTGGGTTTCCAGGCAAAAAGCGCTGCGCTGGCCGTGGGCGCGGCCCTTGCCCGGCTGGCTGCCGTCGAGGAAGTTTCCCGAGTAAAACTGCACACCCGGCTCTTCTGTATACACCTGCATCACGCGCCCCGACTGCGGCTCGCGGACAAGTGCCGCCAGGTTCAATGCCTGCCCTGCCTGTTTATTGAGCACGAAGTTGTGGTCATAGCCGCGCCCGATGCCGATCTGTGGGTGATCAAAGGCAATCCCGGCGCCGATCGCGGTCGGCGTGCGCAGGTCGAACGGCGTGCCGGCCACATCGGCCAGTTCGCCGGTGGGTATCGAACCGGCGTCCACCGGCGTGTAGCGGTCCGCATGGATGACGATCTCGTGCGCCAGCATATCGCCCTGCCCCGCCAGGTTGAAATAGCTGTGGTTGGTGAGATTGACGGGCGTGGCCTGGTCGGTCACGGCGTGATAGCGCAGGCTCAAGGCATTGTCATTGTTCAGCTCATACACCAGCGTGACATCGAGCTTGCCCGGATAACCATCTTCGCCATCGGGGCTGCTGCGCGTAAAGCTAATGCCCACCGCATCGTCCGTTTTAAACGGCGCCGCCTGCCACAACACCTGGTGAAAACCTTGTTCGCCGCCATGCAAATGATTCGGCGCATTGTTGATCGCCAGCTGATAACTCTTGCCATCGAGGCTGAACTGCCCCTTGGCAATCCGGTTGCCAAAGCGCCCGATTACCGCCCCCAGGAAGGCCGAGTTGGCCAGATACGGTTCGATATGGTCAAAACCCAGCACCACATCGGCCAGCACGCCGTTGCGATCCGGCACATGGACTTCGCTGATGATGGCGCCGAAGTCCAGCACCTTGACTTGCATGCCGTGGCGGTTGGCGAGCGTATGGGCGGTCACGGGAGAGCCATCGGGCAGGTTGCCGAAAGGCGCGGAGGTCACGGAAAGAACAGCAGCGTCAGTGTGCATGGAGGTGTCGTCTCGGTATGTTTTTTATCGGTCGATCAAGCGCATGCCATATAGAAAGTCGTGCGCGTGCCTGCGTTGATCTTAGGGGGTCAACGAAAGCCGCGCCAATCATTTTTTGCAGCGCTTCGATACCGGTTTGGATATGCTCGCCTGCAATGCCGCAAGCCAGGCGCTGCGCGACATTGCAAAAGCACAAGCAGCCAGCACAGCTTTAGGCGCACTGAGGCTGGCGCAACAACTGCCATTCAAGCAAAAAACAGGAAGGAAACTTGGTGCGGCTGGCGGGGATCGAACCCACGACCCTTGGCTTCGGAGGCTCGTTAGACGACTACGAAAACTGGCTTATTTTACTGTAACTCCTTGAATTAACATCATATTCCCACCTGCAGAATTAGGCAAGCAAAGGAAAGGTTGGGAAGAAAATCGGGGATAATTTTTCCCAAGATTTTTCCCAAGCTCCTCACTAACATGAAGTTGAATACCCAGGAGGACGAGCAGCGGCTAGCCCCTCCTCCGTTGCCCCACTAGAATTACAATCAGTTCAATATCCTACACGGCCTGAAGATAAACGTCAGTTTCGCCCCATTGCGGACCTTGAGCAATTTATGCGTTAGCGCCCATAGCAGGCGCCCGTACGTAAGGCAGAAGCAGAAAGCGTGAGTATGGCATCGGTTGCGCGCTCAAGCGTGGCATACACGTCGACTTTATCCAGTTTGGCCAACCACAGCAGAGCGCCCACTATGCCGAGAGTTACAACAGTACGGTGCGCTACGACTTGTTGGCCCAGCACCAGTTTGAAACGCTCGATGAGATTCAAGATTTTGCAACCTGCTGCCTATGAGCTTACAATCACGACCAACCCAACACGGCACTTGGCTGCATCATGCCAAAACAGAAGCTTGCCTTGGCCGCTCAACCTCTACTTTTAGCTCGCTCTAAAGATGGAGGGGATTACCCGGGCAGACCATTTTTGACCATCGCTTGCACAGACAGCCAAGTAGGCAATACCCTAACTTGGCTGCCATGTGTTTACGACTGTCACCAACAATCACATCCTTGTAGAAAATAGGCAAGATGTTACATATGCAAGATGTCCCATGAATGCAGTAGAGATTGAAGCAGCCATATCTGAACTGGCCTTCCAACCCTTCAATGTGTTGGAGTTTCCGTTTGCGTTTCTCGCAGCTTTCGGTAATAAAGATACCGCACTCAAACGTCTACGGACAGGTAACAACAACGCATCAGATGTGCCAGGCGGCGTGCTTCAGCGGAACAATATCCATATTGCGGTATGCGAAGCTGGCAAGGTAAATGAAACCCTTAACGCATTGCGCGCAAGTCCGGCCACCATTAAGGCAAAAGCGAAGTTTATTCTCGCAACCGACGGACAAACTCTTGAGGCAGAAGACCTGATTGGCGGTGAAACGAGAGCCTGCAACTATTTAGACTTCCCCAACCATTTCGGTTTCTTTCTTCCGTTGGCTGGCATCTCTGTCATCAAAGAGATCCAGGACAATCCAATCGATGTGCGCGCTACAGGTAGGCTAAACAAGTTGTACGTCGAGTTGTTGAGTGAGAACCCTGACTGGGCCACCAACGAGCGTCGCCACGACATGAATCATTTCATGGCGCGTCTGATTTTTTGCTTTTTTGCTGAAGACACTGAAATTTTCAACGGAAAGGGCCTGTTTACCCAGACTGTTGAACAATACAGCGAGCGCGATGGTTCAAATACCCATGAAGTCGTGTCCGAAATTTTTCGCGCCATGAATATCAAATCAGTTGAACGTGCCAACGCTCAATCCAGGTTGCCAAATTGGGTCAATGGTTTCCCATACGTGAATGGCGGATTGTTCTCTGGCAGTACTGAAGTTCCACGCTTTACACGTATGGCGCGTACATACTTTGTTCATGCCGGCAATTTGAACTGGCAACAAATCAATCCCGATATATTCGGTAGTATGATTCAGGCTGTGGCCGATGATGAAGAGCGCAGCGCGTTGGGTATGCACTACACAAGCGTACCAAACATTCTTAAAGTGCTGAATCCGTTGTTTCTCGATGAGCTGCGCGCGCAGTTGGAAGAAGCTGGTCAGAACGAGCGCAAGCTTTTGAACATGCGCAAACGCATGGCGCGCATCCGCGTGTTTGATCCGGCCTGCGGCTCGGGCAATTTCCTCGTCATTGCCTATAAACAGATGCGCGAAATAGAATTTGAAATCAACCGCCGTCGGAAAGAGGAAAATCTCGGTAGTGAGATACCGTTGACCAATTTTAGAGGCATCGAACTGCGCGACTTTCCTGCCGAAATTGCACGTCTAGCCCTCATTATTGCTGAGTTCCAATGCGATGTGCTATATCGCGGCCAGAAGGATGCGTTGGAGGAATTTTTGCCGCTCGATGCGCAAAATTGGATTGTCTGCGGGAACGCACTACGGCTGGATTGGTTGAGCATCTGTCCGCCGACTGGAACGGGAGTAAAAGTGCTGGCCGATGATTTATTCGGCACGCCGCTTAATCAGGTGGAAATCGACTTCGAGAACGAAGGCGGAGAAACTTATATTTGCGGGAATCCACCCTACGTCGGTAGCTCGAAGCAGTCAAAGGAGCAAAAAGATGATATTCAACGTCTCCTTGAACTCCACGGCGTGAAATATAAAAATCTCGATTATATTTCTGGTTGGTTTTGGTTAGCGTCAATATATTGCAAAGAAAATCGCGGAGGCGCAGCTTTTGTAACTACAAATTCGATTTGCCAAGGCGAACAGGTTTATTTACTTTGGCCTGCATTGTTATCCAATGGTGTTGAAATATTTTTTGCACAATCGTCATTTAAGTGGAGTAATCTAGCGACAAAGAATGCTGGCGTCACATGCGTGGTTGTAGGAATTAGAAAAATCCAGCCTGGCCGAAAATTCTTATTTTTTGAAGGCAACAAAAGAGAGGTTGGAAGAATAAATCCATATCTTCTCGATTTTGACGACATCTTCATTCCAAGGCATAGCGAATCGATATCTGGCTTGCCACGCATGTTGAAGGGGAATCAACCCACCGATGGGGGACATCTAATTCTTTCACCTTCGGAAAAAGAGCAGTTGCGACAATGCAATCCAGAGGCAGCCGGTTTCCTACGTAAATTGTATGGTTCAAAGGAGCTGATTGATGGTGTTGACAGATACTGTATCTGGATTGAGGATGATCAACTGAATCTAGCGCGTACGATACCACGAATTTTGCAACGATTGGAAGGCGTGACGCAAGCTCGTCTTCAAAGTCCTGCTGAATCAACGCGTAAGCGTGCATATGACTCACATCGTTTCATCCAAATCCAGGGCTATGGGAAAAGAGCTATTGTCGTTCCTGAGGTTTCATCTGAAAAACGGGAATACATACCTTGTGGTTTGATCTCACAGGACAGTATTGCCACCAATAAGCTCTTTACTATTTATGAGGCAGATATTTATGTCCTTGCTTTATGTTCTTCAAAGCTCCAGAGGGTGTGGGCCGAAACTGTTTGTGGAAAGCTTGAGGAACGGATTAGCTATTCCAATGTTCTTGGATATAACACGTTCCCGGTTCCGCTACTCACTGAGCAGAACAAGATCGATTTGACGGCCTGTGCCGAGGACATCCTATTTGCTCGTGAGGCACATTTCCCTGCAACTATTGCCGATTTGTATGATCCGGAAAAGATGCCGGAGAACCTGCGGCGTGCTCACGAGTACAACGACGAAGTGCTGGAACGTATCTACATCGGTCGTCGCTTCAAGAACGACACTGAGCGGCTGGAGAAGCTATTTGAGATGTACTCAAAAATGACGGCGGTGCCGGCCAATGCCAAGTCCATAGCGAAAGTGACAAGGAGAAAGAAAACGTGAGTGAGAAAACCAGCAATCCGACCAACACTTATACAATTCCGTCGGTGTCTATCACCACAGCTCGGTCCGGGGCGTCCAGTAAAGCCAACGTGCTGGGCATGCGCGCCATGCAGGAGCGTGCCTATGCTAAGCGCGGCGAGCAGTATCTGTTAATCAAATCACCACCGGCATCGGGTAAATCCCGCGCACTAATGTTCATCGCGCTGGACAAACTTAACAACCAAGGATTGCAGCAGGCCATCATCGTGGTGCCGGAGCGTTCCATTGGAGGCAGCTTTACCGATGAGCCTCTAAGTCAGCAGGGCTTCTATTGGGATTGGCAAGTGGCGCCTCAATGGAATCTGTGCAATGCCCCTGGCGTAGACGAGCCACGTGTGGCGAAATCTAAGGTGGAAACAGTGCGTAAGTTTCTTGAGAGCGACGACAAGGTGCTGGTCTGCACTCATGCCACCTTCCGCTTTGCGGTGGAAGAGTTGGGTATCCAAGCCTTCGACAACCGCCTGATTGCCATTGACGAGTTCCATCACGTCTCCAGTAACCCGGACAATAAGCTGGGTAGCCAGTTGGGCTCATTCATGGTCCGCGATAAGGTGCATCTGGTGGCAATGACCGGATCTTACTTTCGTGGCGACAGCGAAGCGGTGTTGGGTCCGGCGGATGAGGCCAGATTCGAGACGATTACTTACACTTACTACGAGCAGCTCAACGGCTATCGTTGGCTAAAGTCGCTGGACATCGGCTATTTTTTTTACACAGGCCCTTACGTTAATGCCATTGCAAAGGTGTTGGACCCTGCGCTGAAAACCATCGTCCATATTCCCAATGTGAATGCCCGTGAAAGCCTCAAAAACAAGGAACGCGAGGTGAACGAAATTATGCACGGCTTGGGCGAATGGAAGGGCGTTGATCCGGCCACGGGCTTTCATCTGGTACTAGCTCATGACGGTCGTACCCTGAAAGTTGCAGACTTGGTGGATGACAGCGATGCTGCAAAGCGCTCCAAAGTGCTCAGCGCATTGAAAGACCCGGCGCAGAAGGACAACCGCGACAGCGTGGACGTCATCATTGCACTGGGCATGGCGAAAGAAGGATTTGACTGGATCTGGTGCGAACATGCACTGACGATTGGCTACCGGAGCAGCTTGACCGAAATCGTGCAGATCATTGGCCGCGCCACCCGTGATGCTGATGGCAAGGAAAGAGCGCGCTTCACTAACCTGATCGCCGAGCCTGCGGCCGAGCAATCCGCAGTGGCCGAAGCCGTTAACGACATGCTCAAAGCCATTTCCGCCAGCCTGCTGATGGAACAGGTACTTGCCCCGCGCTATGAGTTCACCCCAAAAAACGCTGGCCCGAAGGATGGCTTCGATTACGGCGACGATGGCTATAAAGAGGGCGGGCACAATATAGGTGTAAATCAGGAAACAGGCCAGTATCATGTGGAGATTAATGGGCTGATAACCCCGCAAACCCCGGAGGCTACACGCATCTGCAAGGAGGATTTGAACGAAGTCGTTACAAGTTTTCTGCAAGAAAAAACTGTGCTTGAGCGCGGCCTGTTCGACAAGGAAAACACCCTGCCCGAAGAACTTACCCAGCTACGCATGGGGAAGATCGTGCGTGAGCGTTATCCGGACTTGAGCGACGTTGACCAAGAGGCCATCCGACAACACGCCGTCGCCGCCATGAACATCACCCAACAGGCCAAACTGGCGTTGGCGCATGCAGATGCCAGCGGTAGCGGCACAGCGCAAGGCAATACGGCGCTGCTGGATGGGGTGCGCAAATTCGTCAATGTTCGTGACCTGGACATTGACTTGATCGACCGCATTAACCCCTTCGATGCTGCATATGCGGTGCTGGCAAAGGCGATGGATGAGAAATCGCTGCGCCAGGTGCAGGCCAGCATTGCTGCCAAGAAGGTAAGCATTCCTGAAGATGAAGCCCGTGAGCTGGCCAAACGCGCCTTGCAATTCAAGAACGAGCGCGGCCGCCTGCCAAACATAAACTCTGCCGATGCATGGGAAAAGCGCATGGCCGAAGGCGTAGCGGCTCTTGCTCGTTACCGTGCGCAGGCCAAGGCAGCGCAGGTGCACGGGGAGTCTAGAAATGGCTGATATGAACGATGACGAACTGCTGGACGCGCTGGGGGTAGAAGTCACCCAACTCAAGACCTCGGGCCGTACCCCGCGCGAGGAACGCATCATTGCGGGTTTTGAGGACATTCTGCATTTCCATCATGCAACTGGACGTGCCCCGCTACATGGCGAGGACCGCGACATCTTCGAGCGCCTATATGCCGTTCGTCTGGATCAGCTACGCAAGTTGCCCGAGGCACAAACTGTGCTGGCTGGATTGGATCGCCCCGGTTTGCTTTCTGGTCCGGGCACGACCCTGGTTAATGTGGATGACCTGGACGAAGACGCGTTACTGGCTGAATTGGGGATTGATAATGAACCTGCTGGTCAGGGCGATATCTCCGTCCTGCGTCACGTGAGGTCCTACGTCGAAATCAAGGCAGCGGAAGAAATTGCAGACCGCACGCAATGTGTGGATTTCGATTACTTCAAGCCTTTTTTCGAGGAAGCTCAAGCGGGTCTCAAGGCGGGCGCCTGGATGACCAAGCCCTTCGTCAAGAACGCCAGTATTGAGGTGAGGGATTTCTTCATCATTGGTGGTCAAACAGCTTACGTGGCCGAAATGTACGAGGAAAATAAGACAAAAGATGGACGCGACAACCCGCGACTGCGAGTCATTTTTGACAACCAAACCGAGAGCAACTTGTTGCTACGTTCACTCTCACGTTCGCTCTACCCTGACGGAAACACCTCTGTAGGCCGCCGCCTTATCCGCAAGGATGATGGTCCGCTGTTTGGTAGCGCCTCAGAGCCAGACGACATAGAGGTCGGAACAATATACGTGTTGCGTAGCCTGTCAAGCCATCCATTCGTTGCCGAGCATCGTGAGCTGATACACAAGATTGGAGTAACCGGCGGCAGAGTTGAGACTCGCATAGCAGGCGCGGAGAAAGATGCCACCTATCTCTTAGCCGAAGTGGAGATAATTGCCACATACAAGCTGCACAACGTCAACCGTACGAGATTGGAAAACATCTTTCACCGTTTGTTTGGCGCAGCACAACTCGACTTGACCATCGAAGACCGCTTTGGACACTCGGTTAAACCGAGGGAGTGGTTCTTGGTGCCGCTACATGTGATTGATACGGCAGTTCAACATATTCGTGATGGGTCGATTAGCGAAATGCTCTACGACCCAAAGACAGCCCAGTTAGTCGTCCAGGCATAGCAAGAGAAGGAGAATAAAATGGACTCCTGTTGGAAACGTGTCCACAATCTGTGGAATCAGTCACATTAGTTTTTTTCTCGAAGACATACGTAGGTCAATTTACCACGAATTTCCGGCAATCGCGGTAGACAATTTGTCCACTTTTACTCACGATACTCGGTTACATGAACGTTAAGTGCGGGGGAAAAGTAGCGCCCCGCCCTTCCCCCCCCCCCCGCGAGAATGTTTTTCTATAACTGTAGTAAATCAATGAAGATCAAAAAGACCTTCATTGACCGCTGCGCAAAAACCGGTATCGCGTAAAGCATTATTTCTGATTTGACAGAAAATGCGCTGGCTGGCTTAACTTGGGTGGATTAGGGGATGGCCGGAGCCCCAGCTGAGTGCTAGTAGTGACCAATGCAGCGAAAAATGAAAATGCCGGTGGTGTGCCGGTATTTTTCCAATTTTAATGCTAAATTGACATTAACTCTGGGCGAGCTTTTCTGCCAACTCATCGAACTTAGTATAACCTTCTGCCAAAACTTTGGTCCAGCGAGCCCGCGGCCCAGGATTAGCGTTCCACGGTCCAGTCCACTGGAACAGCAGCTCAATGCCGCCCTCACGTTGATCAATCCGGCGAACGTCGGCGATGTCCAAACCAGGCCTACACAGAATCAAACGCAGCCCCATAACGAACATACGATTAGTACAGAACTGCTGCAAAACCAAAGTAGTACCGTCTTTCAAAGCACGCTTGGTAATAACCTTCATTTTTACTCCTCGTTAGGAGCAGGCGAATTGCCTACCTTCTTCGCGTGAAGTTCATAGCTTTCTCCGTAAAATCATTGGTTATAGTTCGGGGGGCAACTACTTCGATAATACACTATTTCTCAGTAGCAATAAATTGCTAGTAAAGTGAGACGTGTTTCAAGAGCTTTTTATCTCGGTGCTGGACTAGAAAATTCTGTATTTGTAGCTCGTTCTCGTCACGGTTTCACTTAAAAATACGGCCGGGTCGTGACACTTCAACCAGCTCGGCACCTCTCCAAGCAGAGTTAAGCCGCTTGCGTGGGGTTCCGAGAAACATAGTTGCGAACCCGCGAATGTGCCCGATAATGAACGAGGAAGCGCGCACTGCGCGCTTGAACGATAGCATCGCCAGTCAAATAAAGAGGGGCCAAGCGTCGCTCAATAAAGGTTACTCCGTAAGCCATCGCAGTAGACTGTCAAGCTACAGATGATAGCATTTCAACATCTAGGTGCGGGGGGAGAAGCATAGGGCGCCCCCCCTCCCCCCGCGAGAATGTTTATCTATTTCCTGTCTGCAAATTCTAACGCCGTAGCTCGCGGCAGCATATTCCTCTACAAGTATATGCAAAAATAAGCTGCTGCAAAAATTCTCCGCTATTTTTAAATTCTGCCGTTATCTCAAGCCCTTTTTACAAACATTCAAAGTTCAGTAGGGTTCATTCTTTTCCTATCCCGGGGATATTTGCGAAGCAAATGCCCTCGGAACGCTCTTAGACAGGTGCCGTCCACGATCTCGACACGAGCCACTTGGTCCGCAAATGCTCGCACCCGAAGGGGCGCGTAGGCCACACGGCCGGAGTGCTGTGGTCTAATTTGCTCGGACACCTCGATAGGTGGAAAATACACCACCTGAGGAGTTGAACATGACAACAAGAAAACGAAGAATATTCGATGCCAGCCTGAAGCTGGAAGTAGTGCGCATGATCAAGGAACAGGGTCAGAGCGTCCAGAACGTCAGCGAGACCATGAGCATCGGCCAGACGGCGATCCGGCGCTGGTTGACCCAATACAGTGCTGAACAGAACGGCCAGCCTGGCATCGGGAAGCCGCTCACCGCCGAGCAACAAAGGATCCGGCAATTGGAGCAGGAAAATCAGCAACTGCGTCAGGACGTTACTATCTTAAAAAAGGCATCGGCCTTCTTTGC
>NZ_JAFCTQ010000012.1:0-184071 GCF_049896105.1 Janthinobacterium sp. PSPC3-1
CCAACATCAGGCCACCGCCGCCACCTCCCGCTCAGATCGTCAACCCCGTCTTCCCCCATTCCCCGCGAAGAACCAAATAAAAGGGCAATTGGTCGTCTCGAATATCAGCGTCAATACGGACTTGACCAGCGTGGCGCAGTTTCGCGAGATGGTGGTTGCCAATGGCAAGGACGATGGCGGCGCGCTGATACGGCTGAAAGATATCGGCACGGTGGAACTGGGCGCGGCCGCCAGCGAGACCAGCGCCAGCATGGACGGCGTGCCGGCCGTGCACCTGGGCCTGTTCCCCACGCCGGGCGGCAATCCTTTGGTGATCGTCGACGGCATCAAGCGACTGCTGCCCGAGATCCAGAAAACCCTGCCGCCCGGCGTCAAGGTGGAACTGGCGTTCGAGACGGCGCGCTTTATCCAGGCCTCGATCGACGAAGTGGCGCACACGCTGCTCGAAGCACTGGCGATCGTGGTGCTGGTGATCTGGTTGTGCATGGGTTCCCTGCGCTCGGTCCTGATCCCGGTGGTGACGATCCCGCTGTCGATGCTGGGCGCGGCCGCGCTGATGCTGGCCTTTGGTTTCAGCATCAATCTGCTGACCTTGCTGGCGATGGTGCTGGCGGTGGGCCTGGTGGTCGACGACGCCATCGTGGTGGTGGAAAACGTGCACCGCCATATCGAGGAAGGCAAGACGCCGGTGGCGGCGGCCCTGGCGGGCGCGCGCGAAGTGGCCGGCCCCGTGATCGCCATGACGATCACCCTGGCGGCCGTGTATGCGCCGATCGGCATGATGGGCGGCCTGACGGGCGCGCTGTTCAAGGAGTTCGCGCTGACCCTGGCCGGCGCGGTGGTGGTGTCGGGCGTGGTGGCGCTGACCCTGTCGCCGGTGATGAGCTCCTTCCTGCTGCAGTCAAAAACGTCGGAAGGGCGCATGGCGCGCGCCGCCGAACATTTTTTTGGTGGCCTCACGCGCCGCTATGCGCGCCTGCTGGCCTGGTCGCTGGGGCGCCGCTGGCTCAGCGGCGGCTTTGCCCTGGCCGTGATGGCCAGCCTGCCGTTCCTGTACCTGCTGCCGCAGCGCGAACTGGCGCCGTCGGAAGACCAGGCCAGCGTGCTGACGGCCATCAAGGCGCCGCAGCATGCCAACCTCGATTACGTCGAGCGCTTTTCAAGCAAACTCGAAGAAATTTACCGGCGCACGCCGGAGACGGCATCGACCTGGATCATCAACGGCAGCGACGGTACGGCGTCGAGCATCGGCGGCATCAACCTGACGCCGTGGGGCGAGCGCGCGCGCAATGCGGCCGAGATCCAGGCCGAGCTGCAGCAGGCCGTGGGCGACGTCGAAGGCACCAGCATTTTCGCCTTCCAGATGGCGCCCCTGCCGGGCTCCAGCGGCGGCTTGCCGGTGCAGCTGGTGCTGCGCAGCGCGCAGGATTACGCCACCGTGTTTCGCACCATGGAAGACATCAAGCAGCGCGCCCGCGACAGCGGCCTGTTCGCGGTGGTCGACAGCGATCTCGATTACAACAACCCGGTGCTGAAAGTGAAGATCGACCGTTCAAAAGCCAATAGCCTGGGCGTGCGGATGCAGGACATCGGCGAGTCGCTGGCGGTGCTGGTGGGCGAGAACTACCTGAACCGTTTCAGCATGGATGGCCGCGCCTATGACGTGATCGCGCAAAGCCCGCGCGCCCAACGCCTCACCGCGCAGGCGCTGACGCAGCAATACGTGCGTGCCGACGACGGCAGCCTGGTGCCCTTGTCCGGCCTGGTAACGCTCACGCAGGAGGTCGGGCCGAACCAGCTGACCCAGTTCAACCAGCAAAATGCCGCCACCTTCCAGGGCGTGCCGGCGCCCGGCGTCACCCTGGGCGACGCGGTGGCGTTCCTCGATGGCGTGGCGAACAACCTGCCGCCCGGTTTCAGCTACGACTGGCAGTCCGACGCGCGCCAGTTCGCCACCGAAGGCAATGCGCTGCTGCTGGCGTTTCTCGCGGCCGTCATCGTGATCTACCTGGTGCTGGCGGCGCAATATGAAAGCCTGATGGATCCCCTGATCATCCTGATCACGGTGCCGCTGTCGATTTGCGGCGCCCTGATTCCGCTGGCGCTGGGCTGGGCCACCATCAATATCTATACGCAGATCGGCCTGGTGACCCTGATCGGCCTGATCAGCAAGCACGGCATTTTGATGGTCGAATTTGCCAACGAATTGCAGGCGCACGAACGGTTTGATCGCGCCAGCGCGATTGCCCGCGCCGCGCAGATCCGCCTGCGCCCGATTTTGATGACGACGGCCGCCATGGTGGTGGGCCTGGTGCCGCTGCTGTTCGCTTCCGGCGCGGGCGCCAACAGCCGCTTCGGCCTGGGCGTGGTGATCGTCTCGGGCATGCTGGTCGGCACCTTGTTTACCCTGTTCGTGCTGCCGACCATGTACACCTTTTTGGCCCGCAATCACGCCGCCGGCGATGCCAGTGAACGGGCGCAGGCCACCGCACTACAAGGATCATGATGAGACCATATCGCCACGTTTTTTCCGCTTTATCGCTGCTGCTGGCCGGCTGCGCCGTCAGCCCTGCCTACGTCACGCCGGGCACGCCAACGATCACGCTGGCCAGCCCGCAACAAGCGCAGTTCAAACCCGCTGGCGATGTCGCCAGCGGCACGCCATGGTGGTCTTTTTTTGATGATGCGCCGCTCACGCAACTGATCGCCGGCGCGCTGGCGCACAACCGCGATATCGCGCAGGCGCAAGCCAGTCTGCTGGCCGCGCGCGCCGTGTTCGACGAGCGGGAACTCGACCGGCTGCCCGCCGTTACCGGCCAGGCCGGCTGGCAGCGCAAGGTGGAACAAACCGCGCCCGGAATACGCAGTGCCACGGCCAGCACGCGGCTCGGTCTCGATGCGCGCTGGGAGCTCGATCTGTTCGGCCGCCTGGGCCATCTGAGCCGCTCGGCGCAGGCGCGCGCCGACGCCGCGCAAGCCGATCTGCGCCAGGCGCAGCTGGTGATCGCGGCCGAGGTGGCGCGCAATTATTACCAGGCGCTGGGCGACCGGCAAGGCCTGGCGCTGGCACAAGCACAGGTGGACAGCTGGCGCGAAACGGTGGCCCTGATCGATGCGCGCCTGGCCGCCGGCAGCGGCCTGCCGGAAGAGCGGCAAAACGCGCTGGCCAACCTGGCGCGCAGCGAGGCCGCGCTGCCGCCCTTGCAGGCGCATTTACGCCAGGCGCGGTACCGGCTCGATGTGCTTGGCGGCCAGGCGCCGGGAGCCACCGCGCTGGCCTTGAACGCCGCCCAGGCGGCGCCGCTGGCGGGCCAGCTGCCGCTGGGCGACGTCAATCAATTGATCAGGCAGCGGCCCGACGTGGTGCGCGCCGAGCGCCTGCTGGCCGCCTCCAGCGAAGACGTGGGCGCGGCCACGGCCGACCTGTATCCGAGGGTCAGCCTGGGCGGCTTTCTCGGCTTTTTTGCGCTGCGCGGCAGCAGTGTATTGGACGGCGGCGCGCGCGCCTTTGAACTGGCGCCGACCATCAGCCATCCGGCTTTTCATCTGGGTAGCGCCAGGGCCCGCGTGCGCGGCACGCAGGCGGTGGCACAAGGCGCGCTGGCCGGCTATGAACAGGCGATGCTGCTGGCGCAGGAAGAGGTGGAAAACGCCGTCACGCAGCTGGCGGAAAATCAGTCCCGGCTGGCGTCCTTGCTACAATCGGCACGCCACGCCAGCGCCGCGCTGCAGATCGCCGGCACGCGTTACCAGGCGGGCGCCGGCAGCTACCAGGCGGTGCTGGAAAACCAGCGAACGCTGTACGAGATCCGGCGCGAGGCGCTGCAGTCGGAGACCGCGTCCTACACCAGTGCGGTCGCGTTGTACCAGGCGCTGGGATGGGGACTATCGCATGATTTCTGAACCACGGAGGAGACACGATGTTTGAACAGGCGAGCTGGTTGAACCAGCCGGAAAAATGGTCGCTTGAAAACGGCACCTTGCGCGTCACCAGTGACGACAAGACCGACTTCTGGCGCAAGACCAGCTACGGTTTTATCCGCGACAGCGGCCACTTTTTCGGCGTGGCCACCGACGGCGATTTCACGGCCCAGGTGCATGTGGCCGGGCACTACGCCACCCTGTACGACCAGGCCGGCCTGATGGTGCGTATCGACGCCGAAAACTGGATCAAATGCGGCGTCGAATTCTCCGACGGTCAGCTATGGCTCAGCACCGTGCTGACGGTCGATCATTCCGACTGGGCGGTGAGCGCCGCGCCGGCCATGCCGGACGGTTTCTGGCTGCGCGTGACCGTCAGCGAGGGCGTGATCCGGGTGCAGTATTCGGTCGACGGAAAAGTGTGGCCGCTGCTGCGCCTGGCGCCGTTTCCGGTCGCCGCGCGCTACCTGGTGGGTCCCATGTGCTGCACGCCGGAACGCGGCGGGCTGGAAGTGGCGTTTTCGCAGTTGACGGTGGGTCCGGCGGTGGTCAGGGATTTGCATGATTTAACGTAGGTCGGGTTAGCGCTTGCGCGTAACCCGACAACACCACGGAAACTTGCGTTTATTCGTGCACGTTCAACGAGCGGTGGATATCTTTCGATTCGTTGCGCCCTGGCCGGTCGTCCAGCAGCTTGCCCGCTTCGCTTTGCGGCTGCTGGCCCGATCCCTTGACGTTGGCGTGGCTGTCGGGCTGGCCCAGGGTGTGCATGTTTTCCTGCTCGATCGCGGTCGGTCCGCTCTCGCGCGTGATCACGTCGTTGGCCCAGTGGCCGCTGTTGGCGGTGCCGCTGGCGATCTTGCCGCCGCCCTGGTTGGCATACGGGTCGCCGGCGGCCTTGTCGGCATCGGTCTTGTCCATGCGGCTGTTGCGGGCCTGGTCGCTGGATAGCTCGGACTGGGGTTTGATGGTCTCGCTCATGGCTGATCTCCTGTCAAGGGACGCTAAAAGAGGTGATTTTAGGCCGAAGAGCGCTGCAGCGTACCCGGCGCACGTCTTGCGCGACTGTAGGAAAACACCGCGCGCGCATCGCTTCACACCACCCAGGTTTCGTGCAGATGGCGCCACAACAGCAGTCCATCGGGACTGTTGTCATACACGACTGTCGACCATCGTTCGGTACTGTCCAGGCCCGGCTGCGACTGGATTTCACGATAACTGACCACGGCGCCAGCGCTGCTTTCCTGCAGCAGCGCCAGCTCGCTGATCCGCATCTGCAAGCCTGGCCGGCTGCCCGCGGCAGCGGTAAAAAAAGCCGTCAGGCCGGTGATATCCAATTGTTTTCCGGACGGCGCGATCATGGAAAAACCGGCCGAAAAACGCGCCAGCAAACCGGCGCATTTTTCTGCATCCTTTTCTGCGCCGGCGAGCCAGTCGCGTATCAGCATGTGGGTAAATAAAACGTCGTCAAAATAGCGGTTCGATGCGGTCATTTCGTCTTCTCCAGTAAATGCAGGACAGCGCGGTTATCGATGCGCAAACAGAGCGCCAGCGGCAGCACCACCGAGGCCGCCGCCAGCGCAAAACACAGGTGAAAAACCGGCATGGCGCGCGCGTCTTCGGCAGTCACGCCATGCGCGGCCAGCAGTATCTCGAGCAGCGCGCTGGCCAGCACGGCGCCGAGGCAAAACCCGAGCTGGCGGTTGATGTTCCAGATGGCGCTGGCCTGCTCAAATCGCTGTCCGGCGTGCGCAGGAAGGCCGTGCTTTGCGCCGTGCTGCTGCACAGGCCGCCGCCAAAACCCATCAGAGCATAGGCTGCCGCCAGCAGGAAAAGCTGGCTGCCGGTATCGACCCACGCCAGCGTCAAGATGCCGGCCGCCTGCAACAGTGTGCCGGCGAGAAACAGCGGCCGTGGCCCCACGCGGCGATAGCTTTTTCCCGTCAGGGCAATCGCGCAAAATGACGCCAGCGCCCAAGGCAGCATCAGCGCGCCGGCGCCGGCGGCCGACATGCCCAGGATCCCTTGCAAATACAAGGTGGCCAGCAGGCTGACGCCCATGAACACGCCCGGCACCAGCAGATACACCAGCATCGACACGCGCAACAGCGGTTCGCCGATCAGGCGCAGATTGAGCATCGAGGCGAACGGGCGCAGCGCTGCACGCGGCGAATCAGGCTGCAGCCAGCGGACGGCCAGCAGCAGCGCCAGCGCCGCCAGTGGGGCGTTCAGGTAAAAAATCCAGCGCCACGACAGGCCATCGACGATCATGCCACCGATGGCCGGCGACAGCGCCGGCGCCAGCAAGCCCACCAGCATGATCACGGACGACAGTCCAGGGCGCTCGGCAGGGCGGTACAGCCGGTAGGTCATGCTTTGCCCCAGCGGGATCAACAGGCCGCCCCCCAGGCCCTGCAGCGCGCGCCAGGCGATCAGCGCGCCGATCGAATCGGCCTGTCCGGCAGCAATACTTGCAAAGAAAAAAGTTAGCAAAGACGCTATAAAGACGGTTTTGCTGCCATAATAAGCAGCAAGTCGCGCACTGAAGGGCATCACGACAGTCAGGCCGGCGATATATGCGGTGCTGATCCAGCCCAGCTGCGCCACCGAGGCATGCAGCGCGCGGCCGATGTCGGGATAGGCCACGCTGGTGATGAACATGTTGACCAGGTCGATGAAAAAGCCCAGCAGGTAAATGGCGGCGACCTGTTTGCGGTAGTCCATGGTGCTTCCGAATGGCAAAGCGCAATCTTGCGGCCTGGCCGCGATTTGCATAAGGCCATGCTTGCGATTACACTGTCAAAAATATTTTGACATTCCTTTGAAACCCGCATGTTTCCACACTTTTATCCATGATCAGTCTTGACCGCCTCGGGATTTTTATCGCCATTGTCGATGCCGGATCGCTGACCGCCGCGGCCGCCGTGCTGGGGCAAAGCAAGGCCGTCGTCAGCTTCAACCTGAAGCAGCTGGAGGCGGAACTGGGGGTATCGCTGCTCACGCGCAGCACCCGCAGCCTGGCGCTGACCGATGTGGGCCGGCGTTTTTACGAGGACTGCCAGCGCGTGCTGGGCGAAGCGCATGGCGCGATCGAAACGGCGCGCCAGGGCCACCAGGGACTGCGCGGCACGCTGCGCATCACCACCACGGTCGAATACGGCCAGCGCACCGTCGTGCCCGCGCTGATCGCGTTCGCGGGCGTGCATCCGCAACTGCAGATCCAGCATTCGTCATCGTCCTCGCACGAAGACCTGATCTCGGGCCGCTATGACCTGGCGATCCGCATGGGGCAGCTGAACGATTCGAGCTACCGCGCGGCGCTGGTGGAAAACTACGCGATCTGGCCCGTCGCCTCGCCCGCCTACCTGGCCAGCCTGCCCGCAAAAGGCATCGCCACGCTGCAGGACCTGCAGCGCGCACGCTGGCTGGCGCACGGCAGGCTGGCCACGCCCTTGCGCTGGCAGGTGCAGACGCCGGAGGGAGAGGTCGCGTTTGCAGCCGAACAGGACACCATGATCGAATCGGACTCCGCCTCGGCGCTGCTCGCTTTTGCGCTGGGCGGCTGCGGCGTGGCGCTGCTGCCGCGGTGGCAGGTGGCAGCGGACGTGCGGGCAGGGCGTTTGCGCCACCTGTTGCCCGAGGTGATATTTCCGCAGCAGGGTGTGTATGCCGTGTATCCGGACAGCCGGCATATTGCCGAGAAAGTGCGCGCCTTTATCGACTTCCTGCGCGAGTTCGTGGGGGCTCCCCTCTCTTCCACGTGAAACAATTCCCGCACGGCAAAGGAACGACGTCCCGCTGTTTTTCGTCCTAGACTAGTGCCATGACTGCAGACGCTGCCTTTTACCAAAAGGCAGGCTGCGGCTACGGCGAATGATGCACTTACCTTATCCCTTACCGATCGGAGACCATCATGGCACAGACTTTGGCAGCAGTATTCGACAACCGCGCATCGGCCGAAAGCGCACGGCAAAAATTGATCGCCTCGGGCTTCGGCAGCGAGCGCATCCGTCTCAACGACGCGGCCAGCGACTATAGCGGCGCGCCCTCGGCCACCTCGACCGTCGCCAATACCACCGGACGCGACGACGACGGCTTTGTCGCCAGCATCAAGCATTTCTTTGCCGACCTGTTCGGCAGCCATGAAGACCGCTATGTGTATGCGGAAGCCGTCTCGCGCGGCCACGTGGTGCTGACCCTGGAAAGCGCCAGCGACGCGGAGATCGACCGCGCCAGCGATATCGTGGAAGACTTCGGTCCGCTCAATATCGAAGAGCACAGCGAGCAGTGGCGCGCCGGCGGCTGGAGCCGCGACGACAGCACCACCGGCGCGGGCTATGCCGGCGGCAGCACGGGCAACCTCAGCGGCAGTAGCGCCGCCAACCTGCAATCGCAGTCGCAGGCGGGCAGCCTGTCGCAGCAGGCCACGCCGCTGGGCGCGGGCGCCGAACTGGGCATCAATCCGGCCGTTCCTGTCGGTAACCTCAGCCAGTCATCGGCGGCCTCGCAGCAGTTCGCCCGCGACGACACGCCGGACTTCATTCAACCGGGCGGCGCGACCAGCCTGGGCGGCACGCGCAATGTGCGCAGCTACCCGCGCGTCGACACCCTGTCGAACGATATCGTCGACGACGAGCAGTACTATCGCAGCCACTGGGATTCGACCTACCTGAGCACCGGCGCGCGTTTCGAGGACTACGATCCGGCCTACCGCTATGGCCGCTCGATGGCGGGCAGCGACAGCTATCGCGGCCGTCCATGGGACGAAGTGGAACCCGACCTGCGCAGCAACTGGGAGCATACCTACCCGCAGTCGGCATGGGAAAACTTCAAGGATGCCGTGCGCCATGGCTGGAACCGGTTGACGTCGTAAGCCGGTTCCCAAAGAGCGCTGACGCTGTGCAGTGTCAGCGCTCTTCGTGCGTCAGCTTCAAGAAGTGATTCAGGATATGAAAATGATCCTCGAAAAACTCTTCCTCCATCGCCGGCAGTGAGGCCAGCGGCAGCCACCGGGCCAGCGCCGCGTCGTCGGCTGCGGAAACCTCGGGCAACTGGCTGGTCTGCAGGTTGAAATGGTGGGCGTGCGTGATGGTGCGCCCGCGCTGGCTGCGGTCGGGGTGGTCGAACACGGCCACGCCGACCAGCGCTTCTTCCAGGGTCGGCGCCAGCACGCCCAGCTGCGTTTCTTCCGCCAACTCCCTGATCGCCCCCTGCAGCAGGCGTTCGCGCGGCTCCAGGAAGCCGCCCGGCAGCGCCCACAAATCCTTGCCCGGATAACCACCGCGTTTCACCAGCAGCACATGGCCGCCGGTCTGCACCAGCGCGTCGACGGTGCTGAAAATCGGCGCATACGGCGCCGTGCGCCAGCGCGTCTTGTAGGCTTCGATGGCGCGGTGCTCCTGCACCAGCGGCGCATACCACGGCAGCATGGTCCAGGCTTTCAGGTACTGGGCGATCGCCTTCGGCAGCAGCTGCGCCAGCGCGCCCAGCGACACGTCGACATCTTCCGCTTCGAACAGCACCTTGCGGATCGCCGTGGCGCCGATCGGGGCGCCGGCGTCGATCTCCTGGTTCAGCATCTGCCACTGCGGAAAATGGTGCAGATAATAGCTGGTGGCGTCCTTGAAGCAGGCCACCAGGGCCACGCGCGAGGCTGGCACGGCAGCGGCCACCTTGCGGCGCACGCTGTCGGCCCACAGGCCATCGTCGTAGTAATCACGCACGGCCACGTAGTGCACGCGCTCGCGCTGCGCCTCGGGCAGGCTGGCGGCGATCATGGCGGCCCGTTCCTGCCACGTAAACGGGTTCTTCGGGCTGCGCGCATGGAAAGCCGAGCCGAGCACGACCACTACCTGCGCGGCGCTGGCCAGCGCCGCCTGCAGCAGGCCAGCGTGGCCGCTGTGGAATGGCTGGAAACGGCCGATCAATACCGCACAGTCAAAGGCAGGGGGGGAATGTACTGGGCTCATGCGGTGTCTCCGGTGGGGTAGTGGGCGGCGATCGGCAACTGGCGGCCGCTGCCAAAGGCGCGCGATCGCACGCGGATGATGGGCGCCGCCTGGCGCCGCTTGTATTCATTGCGCGCCACCATGCCGAGGATGCGCGTGACCAGGCGGCGGCCTTCCTCGCTCTCGCGCAGCTGGCCGACAAAGGCCAGCGCCTGCGCGCTTTCCGGCGCCGGCAGGCGGTTGCCCTCGATATGCCATTTTAAAATTTCATCGAGCACGGGGTAGGGCGGCAGGCTGTCGGTGTCGCGCTGGCCCGGCGCCAGTTCCGCCGACGGCGGCTTGTCGAGCACGGCGACGGGGATCAGCTCGCGCCCCGCGCTGGCGTTCACATGGCGCGACAGGGCAAATACTTCCGTCTTGTACAGGTCGCCGATCAGACCCAGGCCGCCGTTGGTATCGCCATACAGGGTGCAGTAGCCGACCGAGATTTCGCTCTTGTTGCCAGTGGTCAGCAGCAGCGCGCCAAACGCGTTCGAGTATTCCATCAATATCGTGCCGCGCACGCGGGCCTGCAGGTTTTCCAGTGGCAGGCCGGCCAGTTTGCCGTCGAACGCGGCCGCATAACCGCTTTCATAGTGCGCCACGATGTCGCGGATCGGGTGCGTCAGCAGGGTGATGCCCAGGTTGGCGCACAGGGCCACCGAATCGGTGACGGAGCCGGCGCTGGAAAACACCGACGGCATGGTGATGCCAATGACATTCTCGGCCCCCAATGCTTCGACGGCCAGCGCCAGGGTCAGCGCCGAATCGATGCCGCCCGAGCAGCCGACGACGACCTTTGTAAACTTGCAGCGGCGCGCATAGTCGCGCAAACCCAGCACGATCTGGCGGCGCGCGAATTCCACCGCGGGGATGCCGTCCACATCAGGCACGGGAAACGGCTGGCCATCGGGCTGGCGGAACTGGCCGCCCTCGAAGCGCAGCAATTGAAAATCTTCCACGAAGCGGGCCGCCTCGAACTGCACCCCGGCCTGCGGCGAGATGGCGAACGAGGCGCCGTCGAACACCAGCTGGTCGTGGCCGCCGACCTGGTTGACGAACAGCAGCGGCAGCTCCAGGCGGCGGCAGGCGGCGCCGAACACGGCGTGGCGCAGCGCGCGCTTGCCGATATCGGACGGGCTGGCGTTGATGCTGACCACCAAGTCGGGCCGCGCCGCCTGCAGCGAGGCGAAGGGATTGACGGCGTAGGCCTTGCCTTCGTCGTTCCAGCCGTCTTCGCAGATCATGAAGCCCACCTTGTGGCCGGCCACCTCCAGGGTGCAGGCCACCGGTGGCCCCGCCTCGAAATGGCGGCCCTCGTCGAAGATGCCGTAGGTGGGCAACAACTGCTTGTAGTATTCGGCGACGATCTGGCCGTTCCGGATCGCCAGCAGCGCGTTGTGCAAGGGCTTGCCAGGGCCGGGGTTGGGCCGCGCCGTCCCGAGCACGGTGACCAGCGCCGGCCAGCGTTTTGATGCCTGCAGCACCGTCTGCAGCGCCGCGTCCATGCTGCGCAAGAAGGTGGCATCCTCGAACAGGTCGCCCGGGTAATAGGCGCTCAAGGTCAGCTCGGAAAATACCACCATCTGCGCGCCACCGTCGCTGGCGCGGCGCATCTGGTCGAGGACGGCGGCGGTGTTGGCGTCGAAATCGCCGATGGTGAAATTGCGCTGGGCGATGGCAATCGTAAGCATGGTGTTCCTTCGGCAGAAATACGTGGAGACGCTATCGTGCCTGAAAACGGACAAATGGTACTGATGCAATCGTGCAAGAGCATGCCGCTCCTGATTGTTTCACGTGAAACGTGATCAGGAGCGGGGCAGGGATGGGCCTCAGGCGCCCAGCGGCGGGGCGGACGGCGATGGCGCCGAAGGGGCGGCGGCCGAAATGGCCGGCGCTTCGAGCTGCGTCGGCAAGGCGCTCAGTATCATGGTGTTCGGCTTGGCGATCGAGATCTCGGCGGCATCGAGGCGCTTGAGCAGTTCGAACAGCAGGGCGCTGCGGATACCCGACGTCAGGCGCGGCGAGGAGGCAAAGCCGGTGGCGTTGAACAGCAGGTTGCCATTGTCGATGCCGTCGAGCTGCACGCTGGGCGCCGGTGTGTCGAGCACATCATGGTTGTCGACAAACACGCCCAGGATCAGCGCGCGCGCCGCTTCCGCATCGGTGCCCAGCGGCAGCGGCAGCTTGACCTGCACCAGGCCCAGCGGGCTGGCGTGGGTCACGTTGCGCACCGTCTTGGTAATGAATTCCGAGTTCGGCACGATCACGGTGGAGCGGTCGCCCATCTGGATTTCGGTGGCGCGCACATTGATGCGGCGAATATCGCCTTCCACGCCGCCCAGCGAGACCCAGTCGCCCACTTTGACGGGGCGCTCGGCCAGCAGGATCAAACCCGATACAAAGTTCTGCACCACCGCCTGCAGGCCAAAACCGATACCGACCGACAAGGCCGACGCCACCCATGCGATGCGTTCCAGGCCGATGCCGGCCGACGACAGCGCCAGCGCCACGGCGGTGATCGCGCCGACATAGCCGAACAGGGTCAGGAACGAGGTCTGCATGCCCGAATCGAGATTGGTGGTCGGCAAGTAGCTGTTTTGCAGCCACCGCTTGAAAAAGCCCACACCGATATAGCCGACCAGCAGCACCAGCAAGGCCTGGATCACGGAGCCGGGGCGGATCGCCACTTCGCCGATGGCCAGGCCGTCCTGCAGCTTGCCCAGGCGCTGGAACAGTTCGGCCGGCCCTTCGCCAAATGGCGCCAGCAGCAGCATCAGCATCAGCAGCACGATCAGGGCGCGGCCCAGGCCCGACAGCAGTACGGCCGCCTGGTCGCGCGCCTTCGGCGTGGCCAGCACCGGGTTGCTCGAGTCCGGCGGCGGCGGGCGCGAAGCGAGCAGCATGCACACATCGTCGACCAGCACCGTCAGCAGATAGGTGGTGCAGACCACCACCATGATCCAGGTGATCTGCTTGGTGACAAAGCTGCCGAAGGCCACATAGCCGACCAGCAGGCTGATCAGGCTCACCGCCAGCGCCAGCCACAGCACCACCACCACGCAGCGCAGCCACAGCGGCGTGACGGGCGAATCCGGGTCGGCGGCGCGCACCTGGCGCCAGCAGCGTTCGGCGCGCAGCAAACCGTAGGCCACCGTGATGCTCAGCACCAGCGCGACGATGCAGTTGACCGCCACCGCCGTCGACAAGCCCGTATTGATGACGATGGAGACGCGCTCGGCGGCCCATACCAGCACCATCACCAGCGCGAACACGGTCGGGTAGCGGCCCATGCGCGCCGCCAGCGCATCGGACAGCGGCAACAGGCGCCACGAGGTACGGTTCGGCGACAGCAGGGCGTGGCCGAGCCCGGCCGTAAAACCGGCAAAGCAGATGATGCCGATCAGGCTGCTCAGGAACACGTTGGTCTTGTCGGACAGGTTGCCGCTCCAGCGCATGCCGAAGGCCAGCAGTTCGGCCACCAGGCCCGGCGTGGCCAGCGCCAGCACCAGCACGGCCAGCGCATGCAGCGAGCGCCGCAGCCGGCCGTGCGGCACGCGGGTGGAGGTCAGCATCAGCAGATGGCGCGAGATCCACACGCTGGCAGCCAGCAGCAGCACGATGCCGACAAAGATGATGGCCCATACCGAGACCGGCGTGGCACGCGCCGCATCGACCAGTTCCTGCCCCAGGTTCTGCAGGCGCAAGTGCGTCTGCGGCCATTCGGCATGCAGCTGCTTCCAGAAGGCGCCGGCCAGGATCGACGAGGTGCGCTCGCCCAGGCGCGCCTGCAGTTGCGCGCGGCGCACCGTGGTCACCTGCTCGGAGGCCTGGGCCGCTTCCACCGACAACAGCCGCGCCAGCTTGACCTGTGAGTCGAGCTCGCTGCTGCTGTGGTCGAGCTGCTTGCGCTGCTCGGCCACGTCGGGCGCGTCCTTGGCGCCGGCGGCAGGCTTGCCCAGCTCGGCCAGGCGTGCCTGCACCCCGGCCAGCTGCGGTTCGATATCGGCCGCCACCTTGTCGGCCTCGGCGCTGGCGGCCAGCGCATCGGCCTTCATTTGCGACAGCGCCGCGTCCGGCACATCGGCCTCGCCGTCCAGGGTCTTCTGGATCGTGGTGATCTGCTTGCGCAAGGTGTCGAGGCGCTGGTCGACCGTGGCGGCGTCGTCATCGGCCTGGGCCCAGGCGGGACTGGCGCCAAATGACAAGGCCAGCAGCAGTGCCAGCAGGAAGGGAAACAGCAATCGGAATGGTCGATGAGAAATCATGCGGGCCTATGGACGGAAGAGAAGGGTGTAGCGGCACAATATAGCCGAAAACGCTACGGCAAAACGCGCAATTGCCGCCTGGATAGCCATCGCCGCGGCGATTGCCGCCACTGGTCTACGTCTATTGCACTATAGATATGTGATATGAAAAAGACTAGTATCGTGTGCCCAGGACAACGTGCTTCGCAGGCGCGGCCGGTCCTCCCACTTCCTTATCGAGCCCATCATGAAGTTCATCTCCAACATCAACATCGGCAAACGCCTTGCGCTGGGCTTTGGCGCCATCAGCGCCATGCTGATCGTCATTTCCTTCCTGGGCCTGGCCATGCTGGGCAAAATCAACCAAGGCACCGACCATATTGTGAAGGACAGCATGCCGAAGATCGCGATTGCCAATGCGCTGGCGGACCACGTCAACGATATCGCCATCGCCTTGCGCAACAATATGCTGACCACCGATCCGGCCGACCGGCAAAAACAAGTGGGCGCCGTGCTGGCCGCGCGCGAAGCGGCAGTGGCCGACATGGCCAGGCTCGAGCGCATCGCCAACCTGCCGCGCGAACGCGAGCTGCTGGCACAGCTGCGCGCCGCCCACGTGCGCTATGCCGAA
Source organism: Janthinobacterium sp. PSPC3-1 (assembly GCF_049896105.1). Classification (NCBI taxonomy): domain Bacteria; kingdom Pseudomonadati; phylum Pseudomonadota; class Betaproteobacteria; order Burkholderiales; family Oxalobacteraceae; genus Janthinobacterium; species Janthinobacterium sp. PSPC3-1. Next base: position 14,787 of record NZ_JAFCTQ010000012.1, read on the forward strand.
GGCCAGGACCATCTGCTCGACCTGGTGAAAACCAGCACCCTGGAAGAAGCGCGTACGTATATGTACGACCAGGTGCGCGCCATGCTCGACGCCTACAAGCGGCTGATCGCGCAAGAGATCGCCTTGCAAAGCGAGCAGGCCACGATGAACGCCGCCAGCGCGCACGACACCTATCTCACCACGCGGCTGCTGCTGATCGTGCTGTCGGGCGTCGCCCTGCTGTGCGCCGCGCTGCTGTCGTACCTCATCACCCATTCCGTCACCAAACCGGTGGCGCAGGCCTTGAAGGTGGCCCATACGGTGGCCGCTGGCGACCTCAGCAGCACCATCATCATCGAATCGCGCGATGAAATGGGCCAGCTGCTGCAAGCGCTCAAGAGCATGAACGACAGCCTGGCGCGCACGGTGGGCACGGTGCGCGCCGGCACCGACGCCATCGCGGCCGCCTCGGCCCAGGTGGCGGCCGGCAGCCAGGACCTGTCGTCGCGCACCGAGCATGAAGCCAGTTCGCTGGAAGAGACGGCCTCGTCGATGGAAGAGCTGACCGCGACCGTCAAGCAGAACGCCGACAATGCGCGCCAGGCCCATGTGCTGGCCGATACCGCCTCGGGCGCGGCCCAGCGCGGCGGCGCCATGATCACGCAGGTGGTCGCCACGATGGACCAGATCAGCCAGTCGTCGAGCAAGATCACCGACATCATCGGCGTGATCGACGGCATCGCGTTCCAGACCAATATCCTGGCCCTGAACGCCGCCGTGGAAGCAGCGCGCGCCGGCGAACAGGGACGCGGCTTTGCCGTGGTCGCCACCGAGGTGCGCAACCTGGCGCAACGATCCAGCCAGGCGGCCAGGGAAATCAAGAATTTGATCGATGATTCGACCAGTTCGGTGGCCAGCGGCAGCGCGCTGGTGCACCAGGCCGGCGCGTCCATGACCGACCTGGTCGACAGCGTGCGCCGCGTGACCGACATCATGGGCGAAATCACCTCGGCCAGCGCCGAACAGACGGCCGGCATCGAACTGATCAACCGCGCCATCAGCGACATGGACATCGACACCCAGGAAAACGCCGCCCTGGTCGAGGAATCGGCCGCCGCCGCCGCCGCCCTGCGCGAACAGGCCGCCACCCTGGCGCAGGTGGTCAGCGTATTCAAGCTGGGCGACCAGCCGGCCAGCATCAAGCCTGCCGTCGTTAGCGTGCCGGTGGCCAGGCCGGCGCCAGCGTCACAGATCCATGCCCCAGCTTCCGCCAAGAAGCAGCAGCAGGCGGAACCGGCACTGTCGGAGTGGGAAGAGTTTTAACGACGTCTAGCCCTCGTCCGTTGGTGTCAATCCCACCGCAAAGTACCGCCCCGGCGTGGTGCCGAAGGTGCGCCGGAACAGGGCGATAAAGGCGCTGACATTGTCGTAGCCCAGATCAAACGCCACCGTCGTCACGGGCGAGCCGCCGGCCAGCAGTTCCAGCGATCGCAGCAGGCGCACGCGCTGGCGCCAGGCGGTCAGGCTCATGCCAGTCTCCACCGCAAAGCGCCGGCTCAGAGTGCGCGGCGCCAGGTTGGCCCAGACGGCCCATTGCTCCAGCGTGCGCGGATCGGCCGGGTCGGCGATCAGGGCGTTGGCGATGCGCAGCAAACGCGCTTCGCGCGGCAGGCTCAGGCCCAGCGCGTCGACCGGCGCGGCGGCGATCTCATCCAATAACACTTGCGCCACTTGCGCGCGGGCGCGATCCAGTGGCGCCACCTCCCACTGCGCCGCGCGCAGCACCGCTTCGCGCAACAGCCCCGACACTTTGATCGCGCACGGCAGCTGCGGCAACTGCGCGCAACGCTCGGGCGCCACATACACGGCCCAGCCCGAAAACGGACCATGCGACCGGGCCGCATGCGTGCACGAGGACGGTATCCAGATGGCGTGCGTGGTAGGAATGGTCCAGGCGCCGGCGTCGGTACGCACCGTCAGCAAGCCCGAAAACAGGCCCAGCAGCTGCCCCGGCGGATGGCTGTGCGGCATCGACTCGCGCGGCGCGCTTTCCTTGCCCGTGACGGCGATCAGGGGCGGCTCGCCATCGGCCATGGTCACGGCGTGATGCAGCTTGATTTCCAGCGGGGCGAGTGGGGTGGCAGTGGACATGGCGCGATCGGGCTATTGATTGGCATCCATAGCTTAGCAGCGCCATGGTTTGGGCGCTATGGTGGTGATCATCACCGCTTCCAGGATAAACCATGACCAACGTGAATTTAAGTGAGCTGTACGCGCCGCCGTCCGACATGATCGTCAAGGCCGTGCTCGACCATCTGCTGCCGTTTCACCTGAGCTATCTGAAAGCGGCGACCTTCTTTTGCCTGGCCAGCGGCAGCGCCGATGGCCTCGACGCCTCGCCGCGCGGCGGCGCAGCGGGCTTCGTGCATGCGCTGGACAACAAGACGGTCGCCTTTGCGGACTGGCCCGGCAATAACCGCATCGCCTCGCTGACCAACCTGCAGAGCGACGACCGCATCGGCATGCTGTTCCTGTTCCCCGGCCTGGAAATCTTCATGCGCATCAACGGCCATGCGGCGATGTCGATGCATCCCGAACTGCTGCGGGCGCTGGCCGAAGGCGCACGCCTGCCGAAGACCGCCATCGTGGTAAAGATCGATGAAGTACTGTTTCACTGCGGCAAAGCCATCAACCGGGCGAAACTATGGCACCCCGATTCGATGCTCGACCGCAAGAGCCTGCCGTCACCGGGCGAGATCGTGGCCGCCATCACGGGCGCGGACAGCGCCACGGCGCAGGCCATGAATGAGGGTTATTACACGGCGATCCGCGGCAATCTGTACGGAGAGCATTAACAAGCGATTAATCAACGCGCGGTACCATGGCAGCTTCCAGCCGATTTCGAAAGCCTGCCTTGCACATACTACTGGTTGAAGACGACAGCATGCTGGCCGACGCGGTCTGCGATGGCGCGCGGCAAAATGGCTGGACCATCGACCATGCCTCCGACGCGGCAGCGGCACGGCTGCGCTTGCTGGACGGCGCGTATTCGGTGATGTTGCTCGACCTGGGCCTGCCGCGCGAATCAGGCCTGAGCCTGCTCAAGACCATGCGCGCCCGCTACGACGTGACGCCGGTGCTGATCCTGACGGCGCGCGGCCAGCTCAGCGAGCGTATCGCGGGGCTCGACGCCGGCGCCGACGACTACCTGGTCAAGCCCTTCCAGTTCGATGAACTGTGGGCCCGCGTGCGGGCGGTGATACGGCGCAGCCAGGGGCGGGTGATACCGCTGCTGACCTGCGGCGAGGTCCAGCTCGACCTCGGCAAGCGGGTCGTCACCCGTGCCGGCGTGCGGGTCGCGCTCAGTGCCCATGAGTACCGTACCCTGCTGGCGTTGCTGGAGCGGCCCGGCCATATCGTCACGCGCGATTACCTGCACGAAATGGTGTATGGCGGCGCCAGCGCGATCGAGAGCAATACCATCGCGGTGTTCATCCACCAGCTGCGGCGCAAGCTGGGCGACAACATCATCACCACCGTCCACGGCCAGGGCTACATGATAGAAGGCGGCGACGCATGAAGTCGCTGCGCGGACGCATGCTGCTGGTGATCGGCAGTTGTATCGTCATCTGCTGGGCGCTGGTGCTGGCGGTCACGCTCGGCTATATCGCGCGTGGCGAAAGCGGCGCCTGGGACGACGATTTGCGCAGCCTGGGCAACCGGGTGTTGCTGTCCATGCCGCCCGGCATGAGCACCCTCGCTGCCGTCAAACCGGCATTGCTGCCGCCCGCTGTCAAGCAATCGTATGACGACGATACCAGCTATCAGATCTGGAGCAACCGCACGCGCCAGGTGGTGCGCGCGCCGGACGCGCCGCTGACGCCATTGCGGCCGGACTTCATCGACGGCTTCAGCACCACGCTGATCGATGGCAAGCAGTGGCGCGTGTATTCGGTGGCCGACAGCAGCGGCACCATCCATGCGCAGGTGGGCAATCTGCGAAGCAGCATCGACGCCGAAATCAGGCTCAAGGTGCTGACCGTGCTCGGCGTCAGCACCCTGTTATTGCTGATGGGCGGCGCGCTGATGGCCTGGGCCGTGCGGCGTGCGCTGAACCCGGTCATCGGCATCGGCGCGGCCTTGCGCAGCAGGGAAAAATTCGACCTCACGCCGCTGCCGCTGGCCCAACTGCCGACGGAACTGCATCCGCTGGTGGTCTCGTTCAACCATCTGCTGGACCAGGTGGGGCAGGCGGTGCAAAGCGAGCGGCGCTTTATCGACGATGCCGCCCACGAATTGCGCACGCCGCTGTCGGCGCTGCAGGCCCAGGCGCAAGTGGCATTGAAAGCCGCCACGCTGGCCGAAAAGGACGCGGCGCTGGCCAAGCTGCTGGCGGTGGCCCAGCGCAGCACCCGCTTGTCCGAGCAACTGCTCGACCTGGCGCGGCTCGACGCCGGCGCCCACCTGGCGCACGCGGCGCTGGCCGACCTCAGTGAACTGGCGGTGCACGTGGTGCGCGAATTCGACGTGGTTGCCGAGCAGCAGCGGCGCACCCTGGTCATCGCCGCCACGCCGTGCCAGATCGCCTGCGATATCGACGAGATCGGCATTCTGCTGCGCAACCTGATCGATAACGCGCTGCGCTTTGCGCCGCCCGGCGGCCGCGTGCGCATCGCCTGCGGCCATGCCGAAAACCAGGTCTACCTGGAAGTGGCCGACGACGGCCCCGGCGTGCCGGAAGCCGAACGCGAGCGTATCTTCCAGCGCTTTCACCGCCTTGCCGAAGGCAACAACGGGCGCGGCAGCGGCATCGGCCTGTCGCTGGTGGCCGCCATCGCGCGGCTGCACCGGGCCGGCATCGTTACCGGCGCCGGCCTCGATGGCCGCGGCTTTTGCGTGCGCATCCTGTTTCCGCCATCTTAGAAGCTGTACAGGTAACCGGCCTTGACGCTGCCTTGGTTCGATCGGTCGACCAGCGGGCTGTCCTTGATGGCGCTACCCATTTTGGTGGCGCTGAGGTCGACAAACACATTGTGGCGCGGCGCCACGGCGTAGCCCATGCGCAAGCCCAGTTCGACATTGCTGGCGGCGTCGCCCGTGTAGGCGGCACGGCCGGCGCGTACTTCGGCGGCGCGCACGCCATAGTAGTAATCGACAAATTTCTTGTCCTGCCAGTTGGCCGCCACCCGCGGCGTGAGGGTCAGGGCGCCCACCTGAAAATCGCGGTTCAGTTCCAGCTTGACGCGCTTGCCTTCGGCGTCGCCGGTGGCGGCCAGCGCTTCGGCAGAGGCATTGACCACGCCGCCGCGCCACAGCACGGCGCCGCCCAGCCACACGCCGCCCTTGCGCTCGGCCATGCCTGCCAGGTAAGGCGAATCCTTGGCTTCATGGCCATCGTTGGCATAGCGCGCGCGCAGGCGGAACGACAGCGGCCCGCTTGACGGCAGCTTGGCGTCGAGGGTGGTACCGAAAAAGCTGATGTAGCGATTTTCGAACAGCAACAGCGGCAGGGCCTGGACGTCGTTGTCGTAGTCGCGGTAGGCCTTGCGGTCCAGTCCCACGGCCAGGCCCAGGCCCCATTGCGATGGCGCCGGCGAGGCTTCCTTGGCGGCCAGTTCCGGCGCCAGCACCTGCGCTTGCGCGGCCGGCAACGCCACCGCCAGGATGGCGGCGAACAACAGGGAAAATACGGTGTGTGGATGCGTCATGCGGTGGATCTCTTTCAGGCGGTTGAAACAGAGGCACAGCATGCCTGCGGGCGATTAATAATTTATTAGGGTCCGCCATGACCGCGACGGCGATGACGGCATCACCCCAGCCAGTGGCGCAGCAGGCCCGTCGCCGCCACCCCGATCATCACGGTGGGCAGCAGCGAAAAACGCATGGCCGCCAGCACCGTGACGGCCAGCGCCAGCAGGTTGGCCGGCTGTTCCGACACAAACGCCGGCGCGATCACCGAGATCAGCACGCAGCCGGGCACATTGTCCATCACGGCCAGGGTGCGGGCACTGAGCTGGCGGTTGCGCAGCAGCAAATAGCCGAGGATGCGCGTCAGATAAGTGGTCGAGGCCATCAGCACGATCACCAGCAGGGTCGGCAGGTCAATCATGGCGGCCAGCCCAGTACACGGCGGCGGCCAGGCCCGCCAGCGCGCCGATCGCGACATGCCAGGCGCCCGGCAGCAGCAGATAGGCCGACGCCGACGCCACCAGGCTGACCAGCCACGGCCGGCTGGCGCGCACCCCTTTCCACATGCCCTTCAGCAGCACCAGGAAGACGGCCGTGAACGCCATGTCGAAGCCGAACCGCTCCATGTCGCCGATGGCCGGCCCCAGCGCAGCGCCGGTGGCCGTAAACACCACCCAGCTGGCATACAGGCCGGCCGCTACGCCCAGGTAGTAGGGCATGCTGATGCGTCCGCGTGCGCGCGCGTCCGCCAGCGCCAGGGCCCAGGTTTCGTCGCACATCAGGAACAGGGCCGGCAGGGCTTGCCGGCGCCGCAGATGCCGCAGGTAGGGCACCAGCGCGGCGCCCATCAGGATGTGGCGGCAGTTGATCAACAACGACATGCCGACGATCAGCAGCAGATGCGGCGGCGAAGTCCACAGGCGCACCGCCGCGAACTCCGAACCGCCGGCAAAGTTCAGCCCCGTCATCAGGGCCAGCTCCGCCACGCTCAAGCCTTTTTGCGCGGCCTGCGCCCCGAGCACCAGCGCAAACGGCACAAAGCCCAGCATCACGGGCAGCGAGGCGCGCAAGCCGCGCAGCGCTTCGCGCCATTTTCCGGACGGCAGGACGACCGGATGCGTCGAAGAAGAAGAAGGGGTGGAGGGCAGGCTGTGCATGGGTTTCCTTTCCCCATTATTTTCTGCCAAAGCGCGTGAAATCGGATTGCGTTGTTGCCACGCATACCGTTGAAATTGGCATTAAAATCTTCTTTTCGAGCCAATCCTGGAATGAAACACCAATGAAGCTGGACGCCATCGACCGCCGCATCCTGAACGCCCTGCAACGCGACGGCCGCATGCAGAATATCGACCTGGCGAAAGAAGTGGGGCTGTCGCCCTCGCCCTGCTTGCGCCGCGTGCGCCTGCTGGAAGAGGCCGGCGTGATCGAACGCTATGTGGCGGTGGTCAATCCGGCCAAGGTGGGCCGCGGCTTCACGGTCTTCGCCCGCATCTGGCTAACCGGGCAGGACACGGAAACCGTGCGCCATTTCAACGCCGCCATACGCCAGTTGCCGGAAGTGGTGGAATGCCATTTGATGGCCGGCGACTGCGATTTCCTGCTGCGCGTGGTGGCCGCCGACCTGGACGGCTATTACCAGTTCCAGATCAAGCACCTGACCAGCATCAAGGGCGTGCAAAGCGTCAAGACGGAGATTCCGATGCAGAACATCAAGCTGACGTCGGAAATTCCCGTGTAGATGTCAGAGCCAGATGCGGTAGATCCAGTAGCTTTCATCGTCCGATGCCAGCAGCCGCAGGAATCTGCCGGGGCTGTGGCCGGTGATGGCGCGCACGTCGCGGCTCAGGTGGGCCTGGTCCGCATAGCCGCCCTGCGCGGCCACGTCCGCCAGGTTCGCCGGGCCGGCCCGGGCGTTGTCGCGCGCCTCGAAAAATGACTGCTCGGCACGCCGCAGCCGCAGCAGGCTGCGCAGCGATTGCCCCGCGCGCGCCTTGATGCGGCGTTCGAGATTGCGCACGCCGCGGCCGAATACCGTATCGGCCGCCTGCCACGCCAGGTGGCGCACCCAGTCGCCCGCCAGCGCGGACGGCCCCTTGGGCCGCGCCGCCTGCCATAACGGCGTCAGGAACTGTTCCAGCAACGCCAGCCGCGCGGCGTCGTCAGGCGCAGCCAGGATCGCCTCGGACAGGGCCTGCCATTCGGCGCCCAGCACCTCGTCCAGCGCCGCCCAGCGGTCCACGCAGGACGCCATGTCGATGCCGCTGATCGCCTGCAGCGCCTGCGGATAGAACATCACCATGAACAAGCGCACGGGACCGGGATTCCAGCTGGTGGTGGGCCCCGTCTGCGGGCCGGCAAACACGGCGCGCACCGGCGTGGGAGGTGCCGGCAAACCGGCCGGCACCACCAGTTCCCCCTCGCCCTCGATGAACCAGGCGATGGTGCACAGCGGCGTGGCCGGCGAGTGGTTGAAACGATCGCGCGGATCCGTCAGTGGCGCCTCGACCGTGCTGCGCGTGAGCAGCGCCCGCACGCAGGAAGCCAGTGCCTGGGGCGGGGCGATCAGACGCGTGGCGGCGGGATTGGGCATGGCGAAATTCTAACCCGGCGGCCGCTTGTCGCAAACGTTCAAGACGATGATGTCTCGCGGCGGCAGAGTAACGCCATGTCCATTACCGGAGCACACCATGCATTCCCCCTTGCGCCACCTTTCCGATCTGCCCGGGCCACGCCCGTGGCCACTGCTGGGCAACCTGCCGCAACTGTCGCCCACGCGCATGCACCGCCAGGTGGAGGCGTGGGCCAGGCAATACGGCCCGCTGTTCACGATGCGTTTTGCCACCACGCCGGTGCTGGTGGTGGCCGACCCGATACTGGTCGGCGGCGTGCTGCGCGACCGGCCGGAGGGCTTTCGCCGCCCGTCCGCCACGGCGCAAGTGGCGATGGAAATGGATGGCCGCCCCGGCCTGATCGTGGCCGAAGGCGCCCCCTGGCGCGCGCAGCGCCGCATGGTCATGGCCGCGCTGGCGCCACACGCGGTCAAGGCCTATTTTCCGGCGCTGGCGGTGACCTGCCTGCGCCTGCGGGAACGCTGGCGCCAGGCCGCGCAGGCTGGCACCAGCATCGCACTGGCGGTCGACCTGAAGTGCTACAGCATCGACATCATCGCCGGCCTGGCCTTCGGCATCGAGGTCAACACCCTCGAGCACGGCGAGCATGTTCTGCAGCGCCACATGGAAATCATCCTCGCCGGCGTGGCGCGCCGCTCGATGGCGCCATTTCCGTACTGGCGCTATCTGAGACTGGCGCGCGAGCGTGAGCTGGACGCCAGCGTCGCCGCGCTGCGCACCGCCGTCGACCAGCTGATCGCCGGCGCGCGCACGCAACTGGAGGCCGAACCGGCACGCCGCCAGCAGCCGGCCAACCTGCTGCAGGCGATGCTGTGCGCGGCGCAGGAGGAGGGCAGCGGCATCGACGACAATATTGTTGCCGGCAACGTCGCCACCATGCTGCTGGCCGGCGAGGAAACCACCAGCAGCACGCTGGCCTGGCTGCTGTATCTGCTGCACAGCAATCCGGCCGCGCTGCGGCAGGCGCGCGAGGAGGTGCTGCGCATGGCACCGGAGCCGGATAGTTTCACCATCGAACAGATGGACGCGCTGGTCTATCTCAACGCCTGCGCCCAGGAAGCGCTGCGCCTGAAACCGGCCACGCCCTTTATCCCGCTCGAAGCCCTGCGCGACAGCGTGGTGGGCGACGTGGCGCTGCCGAAAGGCGGCCTGGTCTGGTGCGTGATGCGCCACGACAAGACCATGCCGCCTGGCAGCGACTTCGATCCCGGCCGCTGGCTGCGCCAGGACGGCGATGCCATCGGCAAGCAGGCCGCGATGCCCTTCGGCGCCGGCCCGCGCACTTGTCCGGGGCGCTATCTGGCGCTGCTGGAAATCAAGGTGGCCTGTGCCATGCTGCTGGCGACGTTTGACATCGCCGCCATCGCGACGACAGGCGGCAAGGAGCCCGAAGAGGTGATGGGTTTCACGATGTCGCCACAGGCTTTGCACATGCGGCTGCGCGCACGAACATAAGCCGACACGACGCCGCCACACGGCACGTTTGAGCCACATCAACCATCACCTGCCGTCCAGTCCTAGACTGAATGTCAACTGTCACGCAGCCTGGGGTGACCATACCTGACAAGGAAAAATGATGGTAGTCATGGACGTCATCAAGACGCTGCTGCAAAGCGGTACCGAAGGTGAAATTTACCTTACCGAACTGCGCTCGAAAAGCCATGTCAGCAGAGGGCAACCGGGCTTGAGCTGGGCGCGTTGTCCGGCATGGCCGCCGGATGTGTTTGCGGTCGCCGCCACCCTGGTCGAAAAAGCCAGTTGCTGCATGCTGGCCGGCCCCGATGCGGCGGCGCTGGAACAACACCGCGACTATTTCAGGCGCATCTATGCCGCGGCCAGGGTCTGGACCACCGGCTATGCCGCGCCAGCCGACGTGCAACAGTTATGGACTACCTTGCTCACGTTTGGCGATGTCAAGCTGGGTGACGTCAAATGCCGCAAGGAGGTGCGCGACGTGCTGTTCCTGCTGCTGGCGATTGCCGACGAATCGTGTAACGGCATGGGCTGGGCGCCGCTGGAGACCTCCAGCACGGACGCGCCCGGCACAGCCAATCTGCTGGTCAACATGGTCATGACCAGTTTGCTGGACCAGCACGAGTTGCTGAAGCAGGACGGGCCGGTGTATGTGCTGCCGTTCGCACCGACCTCCCTGTGTTCGCTGATCATGACCGATGCGGCCGTGGTGTTGCCGAAGTCGATGACCGCCAGCGTGGGCTGCACCATCCGCTCCATGAGCCATCATCTGGCGCTGTTGCCCAGCAGCCTGGAAGTCAAGCCAAGCTGGCAGCTGGTGGACAAATCGTTTGGCCTCGCGCGCGATAGAATCGATCACAATGACGCTGGCGGCAATGGCGCGGCCAGCCACAAGCCGGCCGAGCGCGATTCCAAGCTGCGCCTGCTGCTGGTACCGTATCCGTTTCATCTTCCCGAAACCAGTTTTCACTTGCGCGAAGACAGGGTGGTGCTGAACAGGCATACCTCGACCGGCGCATTTTTCGAACTGCGCCAGCTATGGCTCAAGAAAGGCCAGCGTAAATTGACCGGCCCGAGCGTGGTGGCGGAGCTGTTCCAGCCCTTGCTGGAACAGGCGCGGACGGAATGTGGCAGCGACGAGATCCATGGCATCGTCATGCCCGAGTGCGCCTTGTCGCGCGAACTGGCCAATGCGGTGGCGGCACACTTGCGCGAAGAGAATATCGACTTTTTCATCAGCGGCGTGCTCGATCACGGCGCACCCAACGGCCATGGCGGCGCCCGCCTGCCGCACAACCAGGCCAGTACCTATCTGTTCCCAAAAGTGGCTAACGGCAACATGCTTGGCGACGGACCGCTGGTGATGAGCAGCCAGTCGAAACATCACCGCTGGTCGCTCGACCCGATGCAGGTACAACGCTATGCGCTCAACTTTCCCGACCGCTCGTTAACCAGCAAAGCGCTGCCTGCGCAGCAATGGTGGGAAGGAATCGATATTGCGGACCGGGACTTGCCGTTTTATGCGATACGCCGCGGCGTCTCGCTGGCCGTGCTGATCTGTGAAGATCTTGCGCGCACCGATCCGGCCATGTCCGTCATCCGCGCCGTCGGCCCCAACCTCGTCATCGCCCTGCTGATGGACGGTCCCCAGCTGGCCACGCGCTGGCCGGCACGCTATGCCACGGTACTGGCCGACGACCCGGGCTCATCCGTGCTGACGCTGACCTGTGCGGCGCTGGTGGACCGGTCCAACTGGCTGGAAAGCCGTCCGGTACGCTCGATCGCGCTGTGGCGCGATGCCGGCGGACGCACGCAAGAACTGAATTTGCCGGCCGGACACCACGGCATGTGCCTGACCCTGACCGCGAAAAACGAGTCCCAGTACACGATGGATAGCCGCTGTGACATTTCCAGCACCCAGAAACTGACGCTGACGTCGGCGATTCCGCTGGCAATTGCGTCGCCGCCCAATTGGTTATAAAGTACACGTCGCGGAGCATCGAAATGGTGCTTCCGTCAAGAAAGGATTTCACCATGTCGAACAATGAAAACATGCCGCAATATCGTACCTCGCGGTTCTTGCGGCCCGGCGAAGACCGGATGGTGCAACTGGTGCAGGACACCTTGCGCAGTGGCGGGCTCCACCCAGTCGACTCGGCCGTCGCCGAGCAAATTTCCTCCGCCAATCGCGACAGCGGCGGCGCACGCCAGAGTGCCGCCGCCCACAACACGCGCGAACCACGCCAGGAGCGCTGAACACCACATCGCGCGCCACATGGCCAGGGGCTGACAGCGGCACGGTGCGACTGCACCATGCCACAATGTTGACTCAGTCAACAAACTATCGCACAATTGCCTTCTTGCGATTGTGGAGATGGTCATGCCTGTCCTGGTTTCCCATGAGCGTGTCGCCGCCGTGCGCGCGTTCAACCGTTTTTTTACACGCCACATCGGCGTCTTGCGCGAAGGCTTGCTGCACAGCCAATTCACGCTGACCGAGCTGCGCGTGCTGTACGAGCTGGCCCACCATGGCGACCGGCCATCGGCCGCGCTGTGCCGCGACCTGGGCCTGGACCGTGGCTACCTGAGCCGCATCGCCGCCAAGTTTGAAAACGACGGACTGATCAGCAAAGTGGCGTCCGCCACCGATGGCCGCAGCAAGCTGCTGCACCTGACACCGCACGGCCGCGCCGTCTACGAACCGCTGGACCAGTGTTCGCGCGACGAGGTCAGCGAGATGCTGTCGCGCTTCGACGATGCGCAGCAACTGCGCTTGCTGGGCGCCATGCACACCATCGCCGAATTGCTGGACGATCAGTCAGGCATGAAATACGCCCAGCCTTTCGTGCTGCGTGCGCACCGCCCCGGCGACATGGCCTGGATCACGCGCCGCCACGGCGAATTGTATGGCGCGCAGCATGGCTGGGATGCAAGCTTTGAACAACTGGTCGGCCAGATCTGCACCGACTTCGACCGCCATTTCGATCCCGCCCTGGAACACTGCTGGATCGCCGAGATGGCAGGCCAGCCGGTCGGCTCGGTTGCGGTCGCGCGCCGCGGTGAAGCGGGCGTGGCCAAGCTGCGCCTGCTGCTGGTGGAAGAAGCGGCGCGCGGCCATGGCCTGGGCGCGCGCCTGGTCGACGAATGCCACCGCTTCGCGCGCGCCGCCGGCTACCGCAAGATGCGCTTGTGGACCACCGACCAGCAAAAGAGTGCGCGCCAGATTTACCAGGGCAAGGGCTATGTGCTGGTGGCACAAACGCCGGTGCTGGCGTTTGGCCAGCAGATGGTCGATGAGACGTGGGAGCTCGATCTCTGAGTGCATGTGCTGACGCTGTGGTAGGCGCGCCACGCAGGAAGGCCTTGCCGACAACCTTTCAGGCCAGGGCCTTGCTGATGATATCGCTCAGATACTTGCGGTCCCCTTGCGCCATCGATTTACCCGATGCGATGTTGAGTACCATCACAAGAAACAGCGCCACAGCACCCAGCGGAAAATACCACAGGTCATCCGGATAATCGGCCAGCATGGAAAAACTACGGATGAAAAAATACGCCAGGAAGACAAAGATCATGGTCATGAAAAACTTGGTCTGCCAGGACAAGGTAAACCTGCCTTCGAGAACGACTTCTTCCCCTTCTATCCTGAAACGGCCGACAAAACACGGTTTGAAATCATTGCGTACAAACGGCGTCTCTTTCTTGAGCTCTACCATGTGCTTGTTGACCACACCGGTTGCCGCCGAACCGCCGCCCACACGAAAACCGGGGCGGCGTGTCGCCGCACTCAGCGATGCGATCGCCTGCTCGCTGGACAGCGCGCTGCGAAAGGCCACAGGCTCGCCACCGTACAGCAGTTTGAAAAATCGGCCAATCATGCTCGTCATTTCATCAGGAATCAGAGTGACGTGAAGTACATCGGGCGGCAAGCGGCCGGGACGCGCAGTCTTCTTGCGTCCCGGCCACTGAAACCTTATTCCACCGTCACCGACTTCGCCAGATTGCGTGGCTTGTCCACATCGGTGCCACGCGCCAGCGCCGTGTGGTAGGCCAGCAATTGCAGCGCCACCACGTGCAGGATTGGTGACAGCACGCCGTAGTGTTCCGGCAGGCGGATCACGTGCAGGCCTTCGCCCGAGCTGATGTGCGAATCGACGTCGGCGAAGACGTACAGCTGGCCGCCGCGGGCGCGTACTTCCTGCATGTTCGACTTCAGCTTTTCGATCAGGGCATCGTTCGGGGCGATGGTGACGATCGGCATTTCATTGGTTACCAGGGCCAGCGGGCCGTGTTTCAGTTCGCCGGCCGGATACGCTTCGGCGTGGATATAGGAAATTTCCTTCAGCTTCAGCGCGCCTTCCAGGGCGATCGGGTAATGCATGCCACGACCGAGGAAGAGGGCGTTTTCCTTGCGGGCGAACTCTTCGGACCAGGCGATGATCTGCGGTTCGAGCGCCAGCACGGAAGCGATTGCCACCGGCAGGTGACGCATGGCTTTCAGGTGGGCCGCTTCTTCTTCTTCGGTCAGGTGGCCGTTTACTTGCGCCAGGCACAGGGTCAGCAGGAACAGGCCGGCCAACTGGGTGGTGAAGGCCTTGGTCGAGGCGACGCCCACTTCGACGCCGGCGCGCGTGATGTAGGCCAGCGCGCATTCGCGCACCATGGCGCTGGTGGCCACGTTGCAAATCGTCAGCGTATGGTGCATGCCCAGGCTGCGCGCGTGTTTCAGGGCGGCCAGCGTGTCGGCCGTTTCGCCGCTTTGCGAAATGGTGACGATCAGGGTGTTCGGATGCGGCACGCTGTCGCGGTAGCGGTATTCGCTGGCCACTTCCACGCTGACAGGCACCTTGGCGATCGATTCGATCCAATACTTGGCGGTCATGCCGGCATACGAGCTGGTGCCGCAGGCCAGGATCAGCACGCGGTCGACCTGCTTGAAGATGTTATAGGCGTCGTCGCCGAACAGCTCCGGCATGATGCCCGTCACGCCTTCGAGCGTGTCGCCGATGGCGCGCGGCTGCTCGAAGATTTCTTTCTGCATATAGTGGCGGTACGGGCCCAGTTCGGCGGCACCGGTGTGCGCATGCACGGTTTTCACTTCACGCTCGACCGGCTTGCCGTCGACATCGACGATCCACACGCGCGACAGTTGCAGGTCGACCACGTCGCCTTCTTCCAGGTAGATAATCTGGTTGGTGGTGCCGGCCAGCGCCATGGCGTCGGAAGCGACAAAGTTTTCACCCTCGCCCAGGCCGACGATCAGCGGCGAACCCTGGCGGGCGGCGACCACGCGGTGCGGTTCGTCGCGGCAGAAAACGGCGATCGCATAGGCGCCATCGAGGCGCTTGACGGCTTGTTGCACCGTCTCGAACAGGTCGCCGTTATACAGGTGCTCGACCAGGTGGGCGATGACTTCGGTATCGGTCTGGCTCTGGAACACATAACCGAGGGCGGTCAGTTCGGCGCGCAGTTCGTCGTGGTTTTCGATGATGCCGTTATGCACCAGTGCCACGCGCGGATTTTCCTCGTTCGGCGAAAAGTGCGGGTGGGCATTGAACGACACCGGGGCGCCATGCGTGGCCCAGCGCGTGTGGGCGATGCCCGTGAAGCCGCTCACGCCTTCTTCGGCGATCTGCTTTTCCAGCTCGGCCACGCGCGCGGTCGAGCGCGAACGTTGCAAACGGCCATCGGTATGCAGCGCGATGCCGCAGGAATCGTAGCCGCGGTATTCCAGGCGCTTCAGGCCTTCGACCAGGATAGGGGTGATATTACGTTGCGCTACTGCGCCGACAATGCCGCACATGGAAACCTCGAATTGAAAATTAATTAATGCACGCATGCTAATGCAGAGAGCATGAAATATGCTTTCTAAATTCACGTATTTTTGATTGAATATTTCATGTATATTTTGCGATGAAATATTCTTTCATTTAATTTAAATTTTTTTGTTAATTCATTAAATCATGAACGAAACCACTATTCTTCTTGACGACATCGACCGGCGGATTCTGAATGCCTTGCAAGTTGATGCATCACAAACCAACAGCGAACTGGCGCGGCTGGTCCATGTCTCGGCACCCACTTGCCTGCGCAGGGTCAAGCACCTGACCGAGAGCGGGGTGATCGAGCGGCAGGTGGCGATCGTCGCGCCGCAACTCGTAGGGCCCAGCCTGACGGCGGTGGTCGAGATCACGCTCGATGTGCAGGCGGCCGAACGCATGACCGAGTTCGAACAACTGGTGGCCGGCGAGGCGGCCGTGCTGCAATGCTACCGCGTCTCGCCCGGCCCCGATTTCGTGCTGATCGTGCAGGTGGCCGACATGCCGGCCTACCATGCGCTGGCGCACAGCTTGTTTACGGCGCACGCCAACGTGCGCAATGTGAAAAGCTATTTTTCCACCTTCCGCAGCAAGTTCGAGACACGCATCGCCGTCTGAAGGCGGGCTGGCAAGTTATCCCGACTTGTTATGCCCCTTGTGCACATTGTTATCCACAGCACGGCAAGCGCCTTGCGGGCGGCCTGATGCATTTACCCTCATCATGCTGCGCGACAGTTGCCGTGAAAAACAAGTTATCCCGACTTGTCCGCTGCTTGCCCACCAGTTGACAACAGGCTTGTGCACAGATTTACCCACAGGCGGCAATCTGATTCAAGCATAAAATCCTGATTGAATTCAATAGCTTGAAAGTTATTCCGAGCTTATCCAGCATTTGCGCACAGCATTATCCACAGCCGGGAAATTCGAAACCAGCATGTTGAAATATCATGGCTGCTTACCGGACAACGATGCATGAAACAAGACAAGACGCCAAACTTATCCCGTCTTTTTCACCGCTTTTACATGGCTTATACCAGGCTTATCCCTGCATGATTCCCATGCTTGTACACATGTTTATACACACTGCAAAAATGGCACTTTCAATAGCCGGTGACTTATCCCCTTTCTGCCCACCGCCTGTCCACAAGCTTGTCCACAACACCGATGCTGATAAAAAATGCCGCCAGCCCGTGAAGGCTGGCGGCATCATCTGCCGTCAAGCGTAGAGGACGAAACTTATTTCGGCTTCTTGATCGGGCGGTGCCAGCCTTCGACGGTGGTCTGCTTGGCGCGCGAGATGGTCAGCTTGCCGGCCGGCGCATCTTTCGACAGGGTGGTGCCGGCGCCCAGGGTGGCGCCCTTGCCGACCGTCACCGGTGCGATCAGATGGCTGTCGCTGCCGATAAAGGCGTCGTCTTCGATCACCGTGCGCGATTTGTTGACGCCGTCGTAGTTGCAAGTGATGGTGCCGGCGCCGATGTTGACGCGCGAGCCGATGGTGGCGTCGCCGATATACGCCAGGTGATTGGCCTTGCTGTTGGCGGCCACCTGGCTGTTTTTGACTTCGACGAAGTTACCGATATGCACTTCTTCCGCCAGCATGGTGCCGGGGCGCAGGCGCGCGTACGGGCCGATCAGCGAACCGGCGCCAACGATGGCTTCTTCGATATGGCAGAACGGCTTGATGTGCGCGCCGGCCGCGATCCTGGCGTTGACCAGCACGTTATTGGCACCCACGCGCACGCCGTCGCCCAGTTCCACCCTGCCTTCGAACACGCAGCCGACGTCGATGGTGACGTCGCGTCCGCAGATCAGTTCGCCACGTACATCGATGCGGGCCGGGTCCATCAGGGTGACGCCGCGCTCGAGCAGGGCCAGCGCGATATTGTTCTGGTGAATCCGTTCCAGCTGGGCCAGTTGCACCTTGCTGTTGACGCCAGCGACTTCCCACACGGCGCCGGGCTGGGCCGAGGTGACAGGCACGCCATCGGCAACGGCCTGGGCAACGATGTCGGTCAGATAGTATTCACCTTGCGCATTGTTGTTCGACAGCGCAGACAGCCATTTCTTCAGTTGCACGGTCGGCGCGACCATGATGCCGCTGTTGATTTCCTTGATGGCGCGTTCGTCCGCATTAGCATCCTTTTCCTCGACGATGCGCACGATGGCGCCATTTTCGCGCACGATGCGGCCCAGGCCGAACGGATCGTCCTGCGCCACCGTCAGGATCGCCAGCTGGCCGTTGCCGGCCGCCTGCACCAGCTTTTGCAGCGAGCCGCCGCTGGTCAGCGGCACGTCGCCGTACAGGATCAGGGTAGGAACGTTATCGTCCAGCAAAGGCAGCGCTTGCTGCACGGCGTGGCCGGTGCCCAGCTGCTGCGCCTGCTCGGCGGCGGCGATGTCCACCGACTGCCCGGACTTGTACTGGTCGAGCAGTTTCAGCACCGCTGCGCCCCCATGTCCGTAAATCACGCATAATTTGGACGGCGCCAAGGTGCGCGCCGTATCGATCACATGCGACAGCAGCGGCTTGCCAGCCAGTGGGTGCAGTACTTTTGGCAGTGCCGACTGCATGCGTTTCCCCATACCGGCGGCGAGAATGACAACGTTCATAGTCCGTATTTATTTTATAAGTTAAGAATATGAAAAAGTTTAACACGCGGGCCCCTCTCCACCAGCGCTTTACTTGTGCATTGCTGGTCCTGATGCTGGTCGTCGTGGCCGGCTGCAGCAGCTTGCGGCTGGCCTACAACAATGGCGACACCGTGCTGTACTGGTGGCTCAACGCCTATGTCGACCTGGACCGCGACCAGAAAGGCTGGGTACGCGAAGATATCGACAAGCTGTTCGACTGGCACCGCAAGACCCAGCTCAAGGACTATGTGGAAATCCTGCGCAAGGGCCAGAAGCAGGTGCAGGGCAACCCGAGCCAGGCGGACTTGCTGGCCGATTACAGCGAAATCAAGAGCCGCACCCAGTCGCTGCTGCTGAAAGCGGCGCCCGACCTGGCCGACCTGGCCCGCTCGCTGAAGCCGGAACAGATCGCGCAGATGGAAAAGAAGTTCAGGTCGAACAATGACGACTATCGCAAGAAGTTTCTCACGGGCGACCAGGAGAAACGCCAGCAGCTGCGCTACAAGAAATCGATGGAACAGTTCGAACTGTGGTTCGGCAGTTTCAGCGGCGAGCAGGAAGCCCTGATCCGCAAGGCGTCCGACGCGCGGCCGCTGGACAATGAAATCTGGCTCGACGAGCGCATGCGCCGCCAGCGCAATGTGCTGACCCTGGTACAAAAGGTACAGAACGAAAAGCTGGGCAAGGAAGCCACCGTGGCCCTGATCAATACCCTGATCAAGGACAGCTTCGAGCGCCTGGAACACTCTGATCGCAAGGCCTTTTTTGATGCATTTGAAAACAGCACGGCGCAGATGATACTGACCGTGATCAAGATCGCCACGCCGGCGCAAAAAGCCCATGCCGTCAAGCGCATGCAGGGCTGGATCGACGACTTCAATTCGCTGGCGGCGCAGCCGAAATAAGCCGCGCCAGCACAGGGGCGGCGGGGGCCATATGCTATAGTGGCCGCCACCGAATTGAAGACATCCCCATGCAAAAGAAAGTTAAAAAACCCGCCAAAGTCCCGGTCCACCATGCACCGCCACCGAACCAGGTGCGCATTATCGGCGGACAATGGAAGCGCTCCGTATTGCCCGTGCTGCAGGCGCTGGGCTTGCGCCCGACACCTGACCGCGTGCGCGAAACCGTATTCAACTGGATCAATCACCTGCGCGACGGCGACTGGGCCAATGCCCACGTACTGGACCTGTTCGCCGGCAGCGGCGCGCTCGGCTTCGAAGCGGCCAGCCGCGGCGCGGCGTCCGTCACCATGGTCGACACGCATACGCCCGTGATCCGCCAGCTGGAAGACAACAAGATCAAGCTGCGCGCTGACAACGTGCAGCTGCTGCGCGGCGACGCCTTGCTGACGGCGCAAGGACTGGCGGCGCGCGGGCAGCGGTTCGACCTGATCTTCCTCGATCCGCCTTACCAGCAAGATTTCCTGGCCAAGGTATTGCCGTTGTGCGCCCATCTGTTGAAAGAGGGCGGCATCGTCTACGCGGAATCGGGGCTGTCGATGGTGTTCGATGAAAACAGCGAACTGGACAAGCCGGACTGGATGGCGCCGTGGGAAGTCATCCGCGCCGATAAAGCAGGGACGGTTTATTATCATTTGCTAACTTACAACAAAGTGGCGGCAACGGCGTGAATCTGCTTATAAATTGAGCAGAAACAGCCCCCGGCCCAAGGCAAATCACCAAATTCAGGCATAATGCGCGTCTATATTGGTGCATCGTCAGGGAGCCGCAATGGTTGTAGCCGTTTATCCGGGAACGTTCGATCCGCTCACGCGCGGTCATGAAGATCTGGTGCGCCGCGCATCGGGTCTGTTTGACAAGCTGATCGTGGGTGTGGCCGACAGCAAGAACAAAAATCCGTTTTTCTCGCTCGACGAACGCCTGGAAATTGCCAACGAAGTGCTCGGTCATTATCCAAATGTGCAGGTGGAAAGCTTTTCCGGCCTGCTCAAGGATTTCGTGCGCAAGCACGAAGCGCGCGTGATCGTGCGCGGCCTGCGCGCCGTCTCCGACTTCGAATACGAATTCCAGATGGCCGGCATGAACCGCTATCTGCTGCCTGAAGTTGAAACCATGTTCCTGACGCCGTCCGACCAATACCAGTTTATTTCGGGCACCATCGTGCGTGAAATCGCGGCGCTGGGCGGCGACGTCTCCAAGTTTGTCTTCCCCTCGGTCAACCGCTGGCTGCAAAACAAGATTGCCGCCAACGCTGCATTGCCGGAATAAGCAAGAGTAAAAATCATGGCACTACTGATCACCGACGAATGCATCAATTGCGATATCTGCGAGCCCGAGTGCCCGAATGACGCGATCTACATGGGCGCCGAAATCTACGAAATCGACCCGAACAAGTGCACCGAATGCGTGGGCCACTTCGACGAGCCGCAATGCCAGCAAGTGTGTCCGGTCAGCTGCATCCCGCTCAATCCGGCCTGGATCGAAACCCGGGAACAGCTGACGGCCAAGTACGAACGCCTGCAAGCCGAACTGCCGCTGAAAGCGTAAACATTCCGGCCGCCAAGCTGCGCGGCCCTCTTCCGGCAACTGCTCTACACTGTCCCTTCGCTTATTCCACGGAAGGCAGCAGATGCTCAGCATATCCCGACTCGGCCGCTCGCTGGCCACCGCCTGCATCTGCGCCACTCTGGCGCAGCCGGCGCTGGCCGTCGATGTCGGCGGTATCAAGCTCGACGACACGGTGCAACTGGCGAATCAGGCCTTGAAACTGAATGGCGCCGGCGTGCGCTACAAGCTGATCTTCAAGGTCTACACCATCGCGCTGTATTTACCGGAAAAGAAGAGCCAGCTGGCCGACATCCTGGCGCTGCCCGGGCCGCGCCGGCTGGAAATCGTCATGCTGCGCGATATCAGCTCCGACGACCTGGGCAAGTCCTTCATGGAAGGTCTGAACCGCAGTTCCGACCAGGCCGACCGCACGCGCCTGCTGAGCCAGACGATGCAACTGGGCGCCATGTTCGAAATGGTGCCGGGCCTGAAAAAAGGCGACATGCTGACGGTCGACTGGCTGCCCGAGGAGGGGACTTTATGCCGGCTGAACGGCAAGCAACTGGGCGAAAAAGTGCCCGACCTGGCTTTCTATAATGCGCTGCTGAAGATCTGGATCGGCGCCCATCCGGCCGATCTGCAATTGCGCGCGCATTTGCTGGGCGAGGTGGGCTGAACCACGGACGTAAAAAAAGCCGGTGATATCACCGGCTTGTTGCATCTGCGGGAACAGCTTACGCGCGCGTGGCCAACTCGCGCGCCAGGCGCTGCTCGCGGCTCAGCTTGGGACGCACCACCAGTACCAAGGCGCGGGCGATACCGACCAGCAGGGGCTTGAACACCAGCGCAAACACACCGATGGCCAGCAGCGCCAGCGCTACTTGCAGGACCGTGCTGAAGGGGATGTCCAGTACGGGTGCGGATACTGCGTACAGGGCGGTAGCGAAGGTAGACATGATTTCCAGTGCATTATAGAATTTGGCAGTACTATAGTGCAGTGCAACATATAAATCTAATTCCATTTCCTGATACCAATTATATGAATCATGAATGGAAAACTGTAATATTTTTTTACGAGTGAAATCAATCCGCCCCGGCGCGGTTTACACTGGTAAATAATTTATCTGAATTCAACTTTACCTTGGACTTTCCATGAGTTTTCTGACGCTGGATCTGAACTTGCTGCGTGTTTTCGACGCCGTCATGACGGAACAAAACCTGACGCGCGCGGCCGGCCATCTGGCAATGACACAGCCGGCGGTATCGAACGCCATCAAGCGCCTGCGCGAAAGCCTGGGCGATGAGTTGCTGATCCGCACGGCGTATGGCGTGAAACCGACGCCGCGCGCCGAAGCGCTGTGGCCGTCCGTGCGCTCGGCGCTGGCCAGTCTGGAAGCGGCGGTGACGCCGGAAACCTTCGATGTCTCGAAAACCCATGCCACCTTCCGCATGGCGATGGCCGACGCCACGGCCGCCTTCTGGCTGCCGTCCCTGATGCGCTCGATCGAGCGCGAGGCGCCGGGCGTGAATGTGCGCATGATGCCGCTCACCACGCGCGAACCGCGGCCGATGTTGCTGCGCGGCGACATCGACCTGGCGGTCGGCTTCTTTCCCGGCGTGGCGGCGCAACTGTCCAGCGAAACGGGTTCGCCGATCCGCCACGAGCGCTTGTATTCCGGTAAATACGTATGCGTGATGCGGCGCGGCCATCCGCTGGCCAACCAGGAACTGACCCTGGACAACTATTGCGCGGCGAACCATTTGCTGGTGAGTTTTTCCGGCCGCGCCCACGGCCTGATCGACGAAGCGCTGTCGCAGATCCACCGCGAACGGCGCATTTTATTGACCGTCAACCAGTTCTTCACGGCCGGCCGCGTGGTGGCCAACTCCGACCTGATCACGGTCCTGCCGCGCCACCTGATCGCCTCGACCGGCATGACGGAATCGCTGCTGTACAAGGATTTGCCGCTGACCTTGCCTGCGGTCCACCTGGACATGCTGTGGCACGAACGCGACGCGCGCAGCCCGGCCCACAAATGGCTGCGCAATCATCTGGAAGGCATGAATACGCCGGTGTTGCGCTCGGCCACGGCCGCCGGCGGTGGCGTCGCACCCAAGCCTCACGTCGACTAATTACTCACGAGCACTGGAACGGTATCCCACGCGGAAACCGCCCCAGTGCTTGCCGTCCACATAGATGGGCGCCGACAGGTCATGCATGACCTCGCCCGTATCCCTTTTATACGTTTGCAACAAAAACGGCCGCGTATTGCTGCCGCAGCGCGCGCCCGTGCGGTCGCTGAAGATGCGCTTGGTACGGTTGTGCACGATGTCGTGCTCGTAATCGCCCGTCAGCGGCTGTGAAAATTTCTTGTTGTGGGTCGGAAAGTAGCCATTCGTATCGACCGCGCCCGCGTACGCCAGCTGGGGCAGGGCGGCCAATAACGCTTCCTGCAGGTCCGGCAGGACCTTGTCGGTAAATGCGTCGAACTGGGTCGTGTGCTTGGGCGGATTGGTATGCGCAATCGGCCGGTAATGGCGGTCGAACAACGCGTCGCGGGTGATGCGCCCGGCGGCAATCGCCTGCTCGAACAGTTTGCCCACATCGCGCGCGGCCTGCTGGGCGGCGACGCGGATCTCGTCGTGCGGGGTGGATACAGTTGACTCACCCAGCGCGCTGGCGATCACTTCGGCCCGTTCGGCCAGCGCCATCGCCGATTGCGTGGCGCGCGGCAATTCGGTATTGGTCGAGAGCATGCTGTCGCGGATCTGCACGATGGCGTCGGCGATCACTTGCGTGGTGTCCACATGTTCACGCGAGGCACGGGCGATCTGGCCGATCTCGTCTTCCGACACGCCCGACGATTCCTCGATATGGCTCAGCGAGCCATGCACGCTTTCCACATTGCGCGCCGCTTCCGTCACGCCGGCGGCCAGCGACTGCATGCCGCGCGCGGCGCGTTCGGCCTGTTCATTGATTTCGCGCACCATCACGCTGATCTCGTCGCTCGCCTCCTTGGTGCGCTGCGCCAGTTGCCGCACTTCGCCGGCCACCACCGCAAAGCCGCGGCCATGTTCGCCGGCCCGCGCCGCCTCGATGGCGGCGTTCAGCGCCAGCAGGTTGGTGCGCGCGGAAATATCGGAGATCGCTTCCGTAAAGCCGGTGATGCGTTTCGATTTGTCCTGCAGGCTCAGCATGGCGGTGGATGCCGCTTGCGCATCTTCGCGCGCGCGGTTGACGCGCTGCAAGCCCTGGTCCAGTTCGGCGCGCGCCGCCACGCTTTCCACGCGTACGCCGGCGGCCACTTTGGCGGCCCGCTCGGCATTGGCGGCGATTTTTTCGGTGGTGCGCGCATTCTGTTCGGAACTGTCGGCGATATCGCTGGCCGTCTGCACGTCCAGGTCGACCTTCTTTTTCACCGAATCGACAAAATACGAGGTTTCCGCAGCGCCGATCATGATGGCGTCGATCGCGCGCCCGACCGTATCGGCAAACCCGTGCAGCCCCTGCTCGCCCTGGCTGCGGCCGGCCAGCGCCAGCAGCACGGCGCCAGCCACGGCGGCCAGCACGGCGCTCAGGTAAGGCGAAGTGGCGCCCGCCAGCTGCAGCAGGAACACCAGGCAACAGGCCAGCACGATGGCCAGGACAGTCAATAGAAAGAAACGTACCAGCTGGTGCGGCAACTGCTTCATTGGTCCCCCGCTGCGAGAATCCGTGCCGGCCCCAGGCGGGGCAGGCTGTAGCCGGATACGGGCGTGCACGATTGCACGCACCGCACCTTGATCCCGACGTCTGCGCGTCGTGTCAGGCGGCTACCGGATGGCAGAATAGTAGTTCCACCCTACAACATTTATCCGCTTAGCTCAATCGGAAAAATGGCAAGGGGCTACCGAGGTCATTTGATCGGCAATTTGGTGGTATTTTTGACTTCTTCCATCACCGCATAGGTGTGGGTTTCACGCACGCCTTTTTGCAGCAGGGTCTTGCCGAGGAATTCGCGGTAGGCCGCCATGTCCTTCACGCGCGCCTTGACCAGGTAATCGAAACCGCCGGCCACCATATGACATTCCAGTACCTCCGGGATGATTTGTACGCTATGCTTGAAGGCGTCGAACACTTCCGGCGTGGTGCGGTCGAGCACGACTTCGATAAACACCAGCAGCGACACGTCGAGCAGTTGCGGATTCAACTGGGCCGTATAGCCCATGATGTAGCCCGATTCATGCAGCTTGCGCACGCGCTCGAGACAGGCGGCCGGCGACAGGTTCACGCGCGCGGCCAGCTCCACATTGCTGATGCGTCCATCGCTCTGCAATTCCATCAAGATTTTCTTGCTTATCTTGTCCAGCATCCGAAGCACTCCCCAAATAAATATTATTTGGTTAAATTGTCGCATCAAAAACTATCTATTGCTAGCCCTCTGTATTACCAGAATTAATCCATAAGAATCCCCTTTACAATCGAATCATCTTAACATCCGACTTTCTGTATTCTTTTGCACTAAAAAAGGGCAAAAAATACCGCCGGTTCCGTCATCTTTTTCCTTGTAAAGAGTCCCTATGCACCCTGCTGGCCACCCGGCTTTTACCCCGCATCCATTCGCCGCGCTCCAGGCGGAAATCCTGCCCGAAGCGACGGCGCCACGCGCCGCCATCACTGCCGCCTACAGGCGCGACGAGGTTTCCGCAGTGCAGTGGCTGTTGCAGCAGGTACGCCCTTCCAGCACCGAAACCACCGCCGAAGGCCAGGCGCTGGCGCACCGTCTTGTGTCAAACGTGCGCCAAAAACGCACACGCGCGTCCGGCGTCGATGCACTGATGCATGAGTTCTCTTTATCGTCGGAAGAGGGTGTGGCCCTGATGTGCCTGGCGGAAGCGCTGTTGCGTATACCTGACACTCAGACGGCCGACCGCTTGATTGCCGACAAAATCAGCAAGGGGGACTGGAAAAAGCATCTGGGCGAATCGCCGTCGATGTTCGTCAATGCGGCCACCTGGGGCCTGCTGATTACCGGCAAGCTGGTCGGCACCAGCAGCGAATCGGGCCTCGGTTCGGCCATGACCCGCCTGATCGCCAGGGGCGGCGAACCGCTGATCCGCAAAGGCGTGGACCTGGCCATGCGCATGCTGGGCAACCAGTTCGTCACGGGCCAGACCATCGAAGAAGCACTGAAAAACAGCCACGACAATGAAACCCGCGGCTACCGCTACTCCTACGACATGCTGGGCGAGGCCGCCCTGACCGAACAGGATGCGGCCAACTACTACGCCTCGTATGAAACGGCGATCCACGCCATCGGCAAGGCGTCCAATGGCCGCGGCATCAGGAACGGCCCCGGCATTTCCGTCAAATTGTCGGCCTTGCATGCGCGCTACAGCCGCGCCCAGCGCGCCCGCGTGCTGGCCGAGTTGCTGCCGCGCGTGAAAGCGCTGCTGCTGCTGGCCAAGCAGTACAACATCGGCTTCAATATCGATGCGGAAGAGACCGACCGCCTGGAATTGTCGCTCGACCTGATGGAAGCACTGGCGTTTGACGCCGATCTGGCCGGTTTCGACGGCATCGGCTATGTGGTGCAGGCGTATCAGAAACGCTGCCCGTTTGCCATCGATTACCTGATCGACCTGGCCAGGCGCAGCGGCCGCAAATTCATGGTGCGCCTGGTCAAGGGCGCGTATTGGGATGCGGAAATCAAGCGCGCCCAGGTCGATGGCCAGGACGGCTATCCGGTCTACACGCGCAAGGTCTACACGGATGTCTCGTACCTGGTGTGTGCGCAAAAACTGCTGGCCGCCAGCAGCCTGATCTACCCGCAGTTCGCCACGCATAACGCGCAGACGCTGGCAACGATCTACACCTGGGCCAGGCGCGACGGCATTACCGATTATGAATTCCAGTGCCTGCACGGCATGGGCGAAACCCTGTACGACCAGGTGGTGGGTCCGGCCAACCTCGACAAGCCGTGCCGCATCTATGCGCCGGTCGGTTCGCACGAAACCTTGCTGGCCTACCTGGTGCGCCGCCTGCTGGAAAACGGCGCCAACTCGTCTTTCGTCAACCAGATCGTTGACGAAAACGTGGCCATCGACAGCCTGATCCGCGATCCTCTGGAGCAAGCGCGGCTGCAGGGCGGCTTGCCGCATCCGGCGATCCCTTTGCCGCTGGCCATGTTCGGTGGCGAGCGCAAGAATTCCGCCGGCATCGACCTGTCGAACGACGATACCTTGCGCGCGCTGGCCGATGGCCTGGCGCAGCCGCATGCCTGGCAGGCCTCGCCGCTGATCGACGGCGCCGTCAGCCTGAATGCGCCAACCTTGAATATCTGCAATCCGGCGCGCCACGACGACCAGGTCGGCAAGGTCGCTGAAGCGTGCCCGGCCGACGTGGAAACGGCCTTGGCCGCCGCCAGCGCCTTCGCTCCCGCATGGCAGGGCACGGAAGCCTCCTTGCGCGCCCATGCGCTGCGCCGCGCGGCCGACCTGTTCGAAGAGCATCACGTCGAGCTGATGGCGCTGGCCGTGCGCGAAGCGGGCAAGTCGCTGCCGAACGCGATCGCGGAAATTCGCGAAGCGGTCGATTTCTTGCGCTATTACGCGGCCGAGGTCGACCATGCGTCGGCCACCGTGGCGCTGGGCCCGGTCACCTGCATCAGTCCGTGGAATTTCCCGCTGGCCATTTTCACGGGCCAGGTCGCCGCCGCGCTGGCGGCCGGCAATGTGGTGCTGGCCAAGCCGGCCGAGCAGACGCCGCTGATCGCCTGGCGCGCCGTGCAACTGCTGCACGAAGCGGGCGTGCCGCGCGGCGCGCTGCAGTTCCTGCCCGGCAGCGGCGAAGTGGTGGGCGCCGCCCTGTGCCAGGATGCGCGTGTCAAAGGCGTGATCTTTACCGGCTCGACCCAAGTGGCGCAGCTGATCAACTGCACCCTGGCCGCGCGCGCCGTGGCGGAAAACCTCGATATTCCGCTGATCGCCGAGACCGGCGGCCAGAATGCGCTGATCGTCGATTCCTCGGCCTTGCCGGAACAGGTGGTACAGGACGTGATGTCGTCGGCGTTCGACAGCGCCGGCCAGCGCTGCTCGGCCCTGCGCGTATTATTCCTGCAGGAAGAAATCGCGGATAAAACCATCAGGATGCTCAAGGGCGCGATGCAGGAACTGCGCGTCGGCAATCCTGATCGCCTGGCGACCGATATCGGCCCCGTCATCGATGCCGAAGCGCAAGGCAATCTGCTGGCCCATATCAACCGCATGAAAACCGTGGCGATCGACCATTTCTCGCTCGACCTGCCGCCCGTGGAAGGCACGTTTGTCGCGCCGACCGTGCTGGAAATCAAGTCGCTGGACCAGCTGACGCAGGAAGTGTTCGGCCCCGTGCTGCACGTGATCCGCTACCAGCGCGCCCATTTGCCGCAGCTGGTGCAGTCGATCAACGACAGCGGCTATGGCCTGACCCTGGGCATCCATACCCGCATCGATGAAACCATCGACTTCATCACCCAGCGCGCGCATGTGGGCAATATCTATGTGAACCGCAATATCGTCGGCGCCGTGGTCGGCGTGCAGCCGTTCGGCGGCGAAGGCAAGTCGGGCACCGGCCCGAAAGCGGGCGGCCCGCTGTATTTGAAACGCCTGCAGCGCAATGCGCCGGCGGGGGCGCAGCACCAGCGCCAGGCGGCGCCGGCGCTCGACGCGCTGATCGTCTGGGCCAAGATGCACGGCCACGACCAGGTGATGCAGCTGGCCCAGGAATACACGCGCACCACCTTGCTGGGCAGCACCATCGTCTTGCCGGGCCCGACGGGCGAACGCAATACCTTGAGCTTTGCCGCGCGCGGCACGATCCTGTGCGCGGCCGCCACCTCCGGTGTGCTGATCAACCAACTGGCGGCGGTCCTGGCGACCGGTAACCAGGCGCTGGTGCTGGCGCAATCCGTCAGCCTGATCCCGGCCGACTTGCCGGCGGCCCTGAAAGACCGCATCCAGGTCATTACGGATATTTCGTCGGGCAAACACGATTTCCAGATCGCCATGATCGAAGCGGCACTGGCCGGCGAGCTCAAACCACTGCTGGCGGCCCGTGAAGGGGCCGTGGTGGGCACCATAGCGACGACGGCTGACTCCGCCATCCCGCTGTGGCGCCTGGTCGCCGAGCGGGCGCTGTGCGTGAATACGACGGCGGCCGGCGGCAATGCCAGCCTGATGATGCTGAGCGTGTAAGCTCAGTGTTCAATTGATGGCGCTTTAAAAAGGCAGAACCTGCGGGTTCTGCCTTTTTTTTGAGCCAATCATTCTGCCAGGCGCTGGCACAGCCGTTTGATCGTGCCAAACGCATAACGCGAGGCCACGCTGTGCACGAAGCGCATGAAGTCGACGGCCGCCTCTTCATTGGCGTTGTCCGACACCGTGCGCATGATGGTAAACGGCACGCCCAGTTCGAAACACACTTGCGCCACGGCCGCGCCTTCCATTTCGACGGCCAGCAGGTCAGGCAGATCCGCTTTCAACTGGTTCACATGGGCGGCGCTGCCGATGAACTGGTCGCCGCTGGCGATCAGGCCACGGTGCACCTGCGGTTGCTGCAAATTGAATTGTGCAATTTCCAGCGGATCGAGCACTGCTTGCGCATCCTCGCGCAAAAAATCCTGGGCGGCGCCGGCCAGTTGTTCGCTCAACGCCAGGTCGGTGGCAAAGCGCTGCAAGCCTGTCAGCGGCACTGCGAAGCGGGGAAACAGGGGGCGCGCATCCATATCGTGCTGCAGCAGGGCTTCGGCGACCACGATATCGCCTACTTTCACCAATTTATCCCCACTGCCGGCCACGCCGGTGAAGACGATGTGGGTAACTCCGAACTTTTCCACAAGCAAAGAAGCCGTCATGGCGGCGGCAACCTTGCCCAGACGCGACAGGACGCACACAGCGTCGATATTCCACAGCTGTCCAAGGGTGTAGACCCGCATGCCGTGCGAACGCGTGACGGCCCCTTGCATGGCTTCTACCAGCCCCTGCTGTTCTTCATGCAAGGCGCTGATGATCCCCAAACGCATTTTTTTGTCTGTATTCATGTGTTTTTCACTGGTTTTGCGGGATTGAAAACGTTAACCGAAGCCGTTGACGGCGCTTTTCCACCGTTCGCGTTTGTTTCTGTGTTTTAAATAAAGAGGTATACATAAAAATAGTAGTGATAGTAAACGCGTGTTTTTCTGTGGATAAGTCGGTATACCGTCGCGTTAACAAGCACTTAGGCCCTAAAAAAGGCGCTGCATAAGCATTGTATCGAGGCCGGACTTGTTTGGGATAAAAGTTCGCCTGTGGACAAAGAACGACTTTTCCCACATCTCATCCTGTGGATATACAGGCAGTTATCCACACCAGGCAGCAAAAACCACGGTTTTCACGGTTGCCGCCGTGCTGTTGGCGCACCTGGATGGCTGGCCAGCATGTTGGCCAAGGTCGACTACGGATTCCTGCAGACGGTTTGGCAGTGACTGTCAGCGTCGCCGTTAACGTTTTTTTTTTGCGCTATTTGCCGGTTTTTGGAAAAAACGGCGAGGTTTGCGTTTTTTTGTCGGTTTACAATAGATTCATATATAAAAATAGTAGTAATAGTAAACGTCGATCTTTCTGTGGATAAGTCGTTTTTTTTCAACAGGATCAATCGTTTACGCGAAAAAAAAAGCCTGCATAAAGCCTGTATCGCCGAAGGAGCAAAATTGTATAAAATATCGGCGCTGCGTTAACTTCATGTTTACGCACAAGTCATCCTGTGGATATCGACTGACTTATCCACAACCGTTCTGAAAATTCCCTTTTTTGCACTGTGCAGACCTTGCCTGATCCGTCGGCAGGCGTTCGTTCGCGCGTCGTTTCCCGCAAGACGGTTTGGCAGTCTCGACGTTGTCGTGCTGGCTTGCCGCTTTTTGCTGGCTCAGTGTTGGCGCGATTTTTTTTAGCTGGGCCAGAGCTGCATCAAACGGATTAGCCATGGCGAGGCCAACTGCGCGTGACCAGGTTTACCCTAACAAGATCGTATACAAGAATAGTAATAGTAGTTAACGCAGGACTTTCCTGTGGATAAGTACAGATTTATCCTTGTAAACAAAAACTTGGCGCGCGTATAAACGCTGGGCAAGGGTTGTATGACAGCTGAACAGTTTTGGGACAAAAAAATCGTCCCTGAAAAATTTTTCGTTTACGCACATAGTGTACCTGTGGATATCCATACACTTATCCACAGCTGGAAAGGGTGTTTTTGAGCACGGATTGCGCAGGCTGAGCAATTAATGTCGCCGAGCAAGGACACTGGTGGTAATCTGCTTTGCGACTCATGCACGAACAGACTCTGGTAATGGCAAGCGGCGAGGAGACACGCCGCCCACCCTCGAAAGTATTACCGAAAGGAGCTTCATTGGAATCGGCAGGCGAATTCGACTACATCATCATCGGTGGCGGTACGGCAGGGTGCGTGCTGGCCAACCGGCTCACGCGCGACCAGAACGCCACCGTCTTGCTGGTGGAAGCGGGCGGCAAGGACGACTATGTGTGGATACACATTCCCGTCGGCTACCTGCATTGCATCGGCAATCCGCGCACCGACTGGCTGTATTCCACCCAGGCCGATGCTGGCCTGGGCGGGCGCAGCCTGATTTATCCACGTGGAAAAGTGCTGGGCGGCAGCTCGTCCATCAACGGCATGATCTATATGCGCGGCCAGGCACAGGACTATGACCGCTGGGCCGAGCTCGCCGGCGACGCGTCCTGGGGCTGGGACCAGGTGCTGCCGCTGTTCCGGCAAAGCGAGGATTATCATGGCGGCGCATCGAGCCACCACGGCGCCGGCGGCGAATGGCGGGTGGAAAAACAGCGCTTGTCATGGGATATCCTGAACGCTTTCCGTGATGCGGCGGAACAGGTCGGCATCCCGAAAACGCCGGATTTCAATCGCGGCGACAACAGCGGCAGCAGCTATTTCGACGTCAACCAGCGCCGCGGCATCCGCTGGAATACCTCGAAAGCGTTCTTGAAGCCAGCCTCGCGCCGGCCCAATCTGACCATCATGACGGGCTGCCACGTGGAACGGCTGCAGATCAGCGCCTCGGATAACGGTCCGCGCTGCACCGGCATCACGTTTACGGGCGGCGGCACGCAGTGGCAGGCGACGGCGCGGCGCGAAACGCTGCTGACGGCTGGCGCCATCGGTTCACCGCATCTGCTGCAATTGTCCGGCATCGGTCCGGCCGCCTTGCTGCGGCAACATGGCATCGCGCCCATGGTCGACGCCCCTGGCGTGGGCGGCAATCTGCAGGATCATTTGCAGCTGCGCATGGTGTTCAAGGTGCAGGGCGTGAAAACCTTGAACATGATGGCTGGCAATTTGCTGGGCAGGATGCAGATCGGCTTGCAATATGCGCTGTTCCAGAGCGGGCCGATGTCGATGGCGCCGTCGCAGCTGGGCGCGTTTGCCCGCTCCGACCCGGGCCAGGCCACGCCGAATCTGCAATATCACGTACAGCCCTTGTCGCTCGACAAATTCGGCACGCCCTTGCATGCGTTTCCCGCATTTACGGCCAGCGTCTGCAATCTGCGCCCGACCTCGCGCGGACAAGTACAACTGGCGTCGAACGACAGTTATGCGCCACCAAGCATTGCCCTCAATTACCTGAGTACGCCGGAAGACCGCCAGGTGGCGGCGGACGCCTTGCGCCTGACGCGCAGCATTGTCGCCGCGCCGGCCTTGCAGCGGTTTGCGCCGCAGGAATACAGGCCGGGTCCGCATTACCAGACGCAAGCCGAGCTGGTGCAGGCGGCCAGCGAGATCGGCACGACGATTTTCCATCCGGTCGGTACTTGCCGCATGGGCTTGGCCAGCGATCCTTTATCGGTGGTCGACAGCCAGTTGCGGGTGATCGGCGTGGCGGGCTTGCGCGTGGTCGATGCCTCCATCATGCCGTATATCACTTCGGGCAATACCAACTCGCCGACCGTGATGATCGCGGAAAAGGCGGCGCACATGATACAAAAATGCTGGAAACCCGAGACGGTTTGAACTTGCTTGCAGCAGGATAGCGAGGCGAAAATCCCCGTAGTTATACTGTATTGTGCGGCAAATTCAAGTTGTGTATTATAAAAAAGACTAAGTAGTACAAAAAGTACAACTAGGAGACACGATGTCAAACATCATCTTGGAAACAAGAAATTTGACCAAGGAATTCAAGGGCTTCACCGCTGTGAGCGATGTGAACCTGCAAGTGGAACGCGGCCATATCCACGCCTTGATCGGCCCTAACGGCGCCGGCAAGACCACGTGTTTTAACCTGCTCACGAAATTCCTGGTTCCCACTTCCGGACAGATCCTGTTCAATGGAAAAGATATCACGGCCGCGAAACCGGCCCAGATCGCCCGCATGGGGGTGATCCGTTCTTTCCAGATTTCCGCCGTCTTCCCGCATCTGTCGGTGCTGCAGAATGTGCGCATTGGCTTGCAGCGCCAGCTCGGTACCTCGTTTTATTTCTGGCAAAGCGAACGCGCCTTGAACCAGCTCAACGACCGCGCCATGGCCTTGCTGGCCGAGGTTGATCTCACCGAGTTTGCCGACACCATCACGGTCGACATGCCATACGGCCGCAAGCGCGCGCTCGAGATCGCCACCACCCTGGCGATGGAGCCGGAAATGATGCTGCTCGATGAACCGACGCAGGGCATGGGCCACGAAGACGTGCACCGCGTCACCGAGCTGATCAAGAAGGTCTCGGCCGGCCGCACCATCCTGATGGTGGAACACAATATGAGCGTGGTCTCCGGTATCTGCGACAAGATTTCCGTGCTGCAGCGCGGCGCCATGCTGGCCGAGGGCAGTTATGCGGAAGTGTCGCGCAATCCGCAGGTGATGGAAGCGTACATGGGCACCACCCACGCCGAACTGGAAGGAGCGCATTGATGACGTCTGCAAACAAAGCGCCGGCGCTGGAAATTTCGCAGCTGCAAACCTGGTATGGCGAGTCGCACATCTTGCATGATGTGAACCTGAAAGTGCAGCAGGGCGAGGTGGTCACTTTGCTGGGCCGCAATGGCGCCGGCCGCACCACCACCTTGCGCGCCATCATGGGCCTGACGGGCGCGCGCACCGGCTCGATCAAGGTCAACGGCGTCGAAGCGATCGGTTTGGCCACGCACAAGATCGCCCACCTGGGCATCGGCTATTGTCCCGAGGAGCGCGGCATTTTTTCTTCGCTGTCGACGGAAGAAAACCTGATGCTGCCGCCCAACCTGGCCAGCGGCGAGAAGGGCATGTCGGTGGCGGAAATCTACGCCATGTTCCCCAACCTGCAGGAGCGCCGCCACAGCCAGGGCACGCGCCTGTCCGGCGGCGAACAGCAGATGCTGGCCGTGGCGCGCATCCTGCGCACGGGCGCGCGCCTGCTGCTGCTCGATGAAATTTCGGAAGGCCTGGCGCCCGTCATCGTGCAGGGCCTGGCGCGCATGATCACCACCCTGAAAGCGAAGGGATACACCATCGTTATGGTGGAGCAGAATTTCCGGTTTGCCGCACCGCTGGCGGACCGGTTTTATGTGATGGAGCATGGTCAGATCGTCGAGACTTTTGCTGCATCCGAACTGGAGGCCAAGATGCCGGTACTGACCGAGCTGCTTGGCGTGTAGTGCGAGCGATCGAATTCAATAGCAAACAATAATTTCCAACGGAGACACCATGAAACGTAACGCTATCGCCATTGCCACCGCTGCCATTTGCGCAGTGGGCTTTTCCTCCTTCGCTCACGCCCAGGTCTCGGGCGACACCATCAAGATCGGTTTTATTTCGGACATGTCGGGCGTCTATTCCGACGTCGATGGCTTGGGTGGCGCCGAAGCCATCAAGATGGCGATCGCCGACGCCGGCGTGGTCCTGGCTGGCAAGAAAGTGGAATTCATTTCCGCCGACCACCAGAACAAGGCCGATATCGCCGCCTCCAAGGCACGCGAGTGGTTCGACCAGCAGGGCGTGGACATGCTGATCGGCGGCACCAATTCCGGCGCCAGCCTGGCGATGGCCAAGGTCGCGGCCGAAAAGAAAAAAATCTTCGTTGCCATCGGCGCCGGCTCCTCGCGCCTGACCAATGAAGAATGCTCGCCGTACACCGTGCACTACGCCTACGACACCGTGGCGCTGGCGCGCGGCACCGGCGGCACCATCGTCAAGCAGGGCGGCAAGAACTGGTATTTCATGACGGCCGACTATGCGTTTGGCCACTCGCTGGAAAAAGACACGGCCGAGGTCGTCAAGGCGGCCGGCGGCAAGGTGCTGGGCAGCGTCAAGCATCCGCTGGGCGCCTCCGACTTCTCGTCCTTTCTGCTGCAGGCGCAAGCGGCCAAGCCACAGATCCTGGGCCTGGCCAATGCCGGTGGCGACGCCATCAACAGCATCAAGGCCGCCAATGAATTCGGCGTGTCGAAAAATGTCAGGCTGGCGGGCTTGCTGATCTTTATCAACGACATCCATTCGCTGGGCCTGAACCTGACGCAGGGCATGTACCTGACCGATGGCTGGTACTGGGATTTGAATCCGGAAACGCGGGCCTGGTCGAAACGCTATTTCGACAAGATGAAGAAAGAGCCGTCGATGCTGCAGGCCGCCGACTACTCGGCAGCAAGCAACTACCTGAAAGCCGTCAAGGCGCTCGGTACCGACGATTCCGACAAGGTCATGGCCTACCTGAAAAAGACCAAGATCAACGACATGTTCACCAAGAACGGCGAAGTGCGTCCCGACGGCCGCATGGTGCACGACATGTATCTGATGGAAGTGAAAAAGCCGGCCGAGTCGAAATACCCATGGGATTACTACAAGGTGGTGGCCACCGTGCCGGGCGCGCAGGCGTACCTGACCAAGGCCGAATCGAAGTGTTCGCTCTGGAAATAAACTAACGGCACTGCCCGCCTGGCGCCATGCCACGCGGGCAGTGCTGTCGTGGCCGTTCGCACTGGCCATGTTTCACCTTGCGCCGCCGCGCCCAGGCGTGGCCGTGCGTCTCCCTTGACACCACACCGTCGTCCGGCGGTGCTTTTTATACTGTGATGCCATGGAAATTTTCGGCGTTCCATTACAAGCGATGATGAGCCAGCTGCTGCTGGGTCTCGTCAACGGCTCGTTCTATGCCATGTTGTCCCTCGGTCTGGCCGTCATCTTTGGCCTGCTCAACGTCATTAATTTTTCGCACGGCGCCATGTACATGATGGGCGCTTTCCTGGCCTGGATGGGCCTGAGCTATTTCGATATCAGCTACTGGGCCATGCTGGTGATCGCCCCGGTCATCGTCGGCGCCTTCGGCATCCTGATCGAAAAAACCATGCTGCGCTGGCTCTATAAGCTCGACCATTTGTATGGCTTGCTGCTGACCTTCGGCATCACGCTGATCGTCGAAGGCGTGTTCCGTTCCTTCTATGGCGTGTCGGGCCAGCCCTACGCCGTGCCGGAATTGCTGGCCGGCGCCACCGATCTGGGCTTCATGATCCTGCCGAACTACCGCGCCTGGGTGGTCGTCGCTTCGCTGGTCGTGTGTCTGGCGACCTGGTTCGTGATCGAAAAAACCAAACTGGGCGCCTACCTGCGGGCCGGCACGGAAAACCCGAAACTGGTGGAAGCGTTCGGCATCAACGTGCCGCTGATGGTGACTCTGACCTTCGGCTTCGGCGTGGCGCTGGCCGGCTTTGCCGGCGTGCTGGCGGCGCCCATCATCCAGGTCTCGCCGCTGATGGGCTCGAACCTGATCATCGTCGTGTTCGCCGTGGTGGTGATCGGCGGCATGGGTTCCATCATGGGTTCGATCCTGACGGGCCTGGGCTTGGGCGTGATCGAGGGCCTGACCCGCGTGTTCTACCCGGAAGGTTCGGCCACCGTGGTGTTCGTGGTGATGGTCATCGTGCTGCTGCTGCGTCCGGCCGGCCTGTTCGGCAAAGAAAAGTAATCCTCATCAGTCATGTATTGGAGCAATCACGATGAATAAGAATGTAGGCTACGCAGTCGCTTTGGCGCTGGCGCTGGCCGCACCGTTTTACGGCTACCCGGTCTTCCTGATGAAGTTGCTGTGCTTTGCCCTGTTTGCCTGCGCCTTCAACTTGCTGATCGGCTATACCGGTTTGCTGTCGTTCGGCCATGCGGCGTTTTTCGGCGGCGCCGGCTATGTCACCGGCTACGCCTTGCGCACCTGGGGCTGGCCGACGGAACTCGGTTTGCTGGCCGGTGTCGCCACCGGCGCCTTGCTGGGCCTGGTGATGGGGGGCCTGGCGATCCGCCGCCAGGGCATCTACTTCACCATGATCACGCTCGCCCTGGCGCAGATGGTGTACTTCCTGGCGCTGCGCCTGCCGTTCACGGGTGGCGAAGATGGTCTGCAAGGTGTTCCACGTGGAACACTGCTCGGCACCATCGACCTCGGCAATGACACCGTGCTGTACTACGTGGTGCTGGCCATCTTTATCGCCGGCTTCGCCCTGATCGTACGCACCATCCATTCGCCGTTCGGGCAAGTGCTCAAGGCGATCAAGGAAAACGAGCCGCGTGCAATCTCCCTGGGCTACGACGTCAACAAGTACAAGCTGACGGCCATCGTCTTGTCCGCTTCGCTGGCGGCCCTGGCCGGCGCCACCAAGACCCTGGTGCTGGGCTTTGAAACCCTGACCGATGTCTACTGGGGCATGTCGGGCCTGGTCGTGCTGATGACCTTGGTCGGCGGCATGGGCACCCTGGCCGGCCCGATCATCGGCGCGGTGCTGATCATTGCCCTGGAAAACAAGCTGGGCGACCTCGGCACCTACCTGGCCACGCACACGGGCGTGGAATGGTTCGGTACCCTGGGTGAGTCGGTGGGCATCGTGACCGGCATCATCTTCGTGATCTGCGTGCTGATGTTCCGGCGCGGTATCGTGGGCGAGGCGATCGCCCGTTTCGGCGGCAGGGCAGCCAAGCCAGCAGCCTGAGTTGCAAGCAGCAAGCAAGGCCGGACGCAAGTCCGGCTTTTTTTATCTGGAGACCGTTTTTAGCGTTACCTCATCAATGAATGGAGAACAGCTATGACCACC
Organism: Janthinobacterium sp. PSPC3-1; assembly: GCF_049896105.1. Classification (NCBI taxonomy): domain Bacteria; kingdom Pseudomonadati; phylum Pseudomonadota; class Betaproteobacteria; order Burkholderiales; family Oxalobacteraceae; genus Janthinobacterium; species Janthinobacterium sp. PSPC3-1. Next base: position 52,591 of record NZ_JAFCTQ010000012.1, read on the forward strand.
ACCATCCTGCGCACCGGCGGCAGCTTGTGCACACTATTGATCCTGACGGCCTGCGGCAGCAGCCACACGGCCGAAGACCTGAACCAGTTGCCGGCCTACCTGGGCACCATCACCCGACTGGATGTCGACGGCAGGACCAATGATTTGTTGACGGCCGGCCTGGGCAAGACGGGACTGGCCGCGGCGGCCCCCGCGTATGCCGATCCCGAGCATCCGACCGCGCTGGAATTGCGCCGCAACGCCATCCACGCCAATTACCGCGCCGTGCTCGATATTGGCGCCAGCAGCGGCTACGGCAGCCTGTACGGCCCGAATGTCGATGCCAATGGCGTGGTGGGCGGCGGCGAAGGCCTGATCGCCGGCAGCGAATACGTAGCGTATGCCGACGATGGCAGCGGCAAGAAAAACGTCACGCTGATGGTGCAGGTACCGGCCAGTTTCGATCCCGAGCGCGCCTGCATCGTCACGGGTACGTCGAGCGGCTCGCGCGGCATCTATGGCGCCATCGGCAGCTCCGGCGAATGGGGGCTGAAAAAAGGCTGCGCCGTGGCCTATGCCGACAAGGGTTCCGGCACCGGCCTGTATGTGTTCGACGACGACAGCGTCAACCTGCAGAACGGTGTGCGCGCCACGCGCACGAGCGCCGGCAAGAACGCCATCTTCGCACCCGACCTGGCCGACGCTGATCGCACCGCCTTTGCCAGCGCAAATCCGAACCGCATCGCCTTCAAGCATGCACACTCGCAACAGAACCCGGAGAAAGACTGGGGCAGGGCCACCTTGCAGGCGGTGGAGTTTGCCTACTATGTGCTCAACGAGCGCCATGGCGCCACCGCGCGCGACGGGGTTGCCCATCTGGCGCGCCTGAAGCCCGCCAACACCATCACCATCGCGTCGAGCATTTCCAATGGCGCCGGCGCCGCGCTGCTGGCCGCCGAGCAGGATACGAAGGGGCTGATCAGCGGCGTGGCCGCCAGCGAGCCGCAGATCCAGCCGCAGCCATCGACCGCGTACAGCGTGCGCCAGGGGGCGGTGACGGTGGCCGGCCCCGGCCGCGCGCTGTTCGATTATTCCACTTATGCGGCGCTGTACCAGCCCTGCATCGCCTCGGTGGCCGGCAATGCCGGACGCTGCACCGCGCTGGTGGCCAAAGGGTTATTGACTGGCGGCGACCTGGCCTCGCAGCAGCAGGACGCGAAACGGCGCTTGCAGGCCTACGGCTGGCTGGCGGACTCCGACCCCCTGCATGCCTCGCATGCGGGCACGAATATCCTGGTGGCCGTGACGTATGCCTATGCCTACGGAAAATTTTCGGTGACGGATAAAGTGTGCGGCTTCAGCTTTGCGCAGACCGATGCGCTGGGCAATCCCGCCGCTTACACCAATGCGCAGAAGGCGGCCAGCTTCGCCACGCAAAACGGCATCCTCGGCAATGTCATCTATGAAAATGCAGTGGGCGGCGCCAGGGTCTACACGGCGGCCGTCTCGCCGTCGAGCAATCTGGCCGACCAGGCGCTCGATGGTTTTCTTTGCCTGCGCAGCCTGGCGACGGGAAATGACGCCGTCAGCGGTACAGCCCTGACCGGGACACTGGCCGCGCACAGCACGCGCGTGCGCGTCGGCGTGGCGGAGGTGCGGGCCACAGGCAAGCTCAACGGCAAACCGGCGATCATCGTCCAGGGCCGCAGCGATACCCTGATTCCCGTCAACCACGCCTCGCGTGCCTACCTCGGTTTGAACGCGGCGGTGGAGGGCGCCAACAGCAAGCTGCGCTATATCGAGGTCACCAACGCCAACCACTTCGATTCCTTCAGCAGCGCCTTGCCGACGCTGGTGGTGCCGCTGCATGTGTACCTGAATCGCGCGCTCGACGCCATGTATGCGCACCTGCGGTCGAACCAGGCCCTGCCGCCGTCGCAAGTGGTGCGCACGGTGACGCGGCCAGACGCCGGCACGCCGATCACCAACCTGAATGTACCGTCAATTGCCGCCGCGCCCACGGCAGCCAACAGCATCACTTTGACGGGTGCGGTGGTGAACATTCCTGATTAAGGCGGCAGGTCCACAAGGAAAGGGCCACGTTTCACGTGGCCCTTTTCAATTCCAGGCGCTGTCGGATATCTGCGCCAGTCCCTGGAACACGGGTTTTGAAAACCAGTAACCCTGCATCAGCGCAATGCCGCAGCTGGCCAGGAAGTCGCGTTCGGCACGCGTCTCGATGCCTTCGGCCAGCACCTTGATGCCCAGCTCGCGGCACAGGCTGGCGATCGAGCGCACGATGGCCTGGCGCGGCGCATGACGATCGATGTCGCGCACCAGGTCCATGTCGATCTTGATGATATCGGGCTGGTATTCGGCCAGCAGGTTCAGGCCGGCATAACCGGCGCCGAAATCGTCGATGGCGGTCTGGAAACCGAAGCGCCGGTATTCTTGGAAGATATTGACCAGGTGAGGGCGGTCCTGCACCCGTTCGCCTTCCGTCACTTCAAAGATGATCTTGTCGGTGGGAAAGTCATGCGCGCGCGCCGCTTCCAGTGTGCTGCGGATGCAGACCTCGGGACGGTACACGGCATTCGGCAGGAAATTGATCGACAGGAACTCCTGCATGCCCAGGCGCGCGGCGCCCGCCACGGCTTTCACGCGGCAAGCCTGGTCGAAGCGGTAGCGGTTTTCGTCCGTCACCTGTGCCAGCACGCTGGCGGCGCTTTCGCCATTCGGGCCGCGCACCAGCGCCTCGTAGGCATAGATGCTGCGCGTGGCCACGTCGACGATGGGCTGATAGGCGTACTCGAACGCGAACGACAGCGGCGCGCTGTCATGGCAACCGGCGCAGCCCGCGTAGGGAAACACGGTGGCGTCGGGATGGATGGGGATATCTGCAGGCTTCATGGCGTCAGTGTACCAGCGTGATGTGGTATGTCGGTATGCTGGCTCACCATGCGGCCGCATAGATGGCCCGTGCGTCGGCCAAGGTGACGGTGCGCGGATTATTGCCCAGCAAGCGCGTCTGCTGCATGGCGGCCTCGGCCAACCCATCGAGGTCCGCTTTGGCAATCCCCACGTCGCGCAAGGTACGCACGATGCCGGTCTCCACCGCCAGCGCCTGCAGTGCGGCGATCAGCGCTTGCGCGCGCGCCTCTTCGCTGCCCGTTGCCTGTGGCGCCACGATGGCCGCCAGTTCCGCATACAACGGTATGGCGTGGCCAAGATTGAAGCGCAGCACGTGTGGCAGCACCAGCGCGTTCGACAAGCCATGTGGCACGTGAAACATGCCGCCGATCGGATAGGCGAGGGCGTGCACGGCCGCCACCGGCGCATTCGAAAACGCCTGGCCGGCCAGCATGGCGCCCAGCAGCATGGCTTGCCGCGCCGCCAAGTCCTGGCCGTGGCGGCACACGCGCACCAGGTTACTTGATAACAGCGACAGGGCTTGCCGCGCCAGCATGTCGGACAGCGGGTTTTTTAGATGCGCCGTGGTGTAGGCCTCGATCGCATGCACCATCGCATCGAGGCCGGTGGCGGCCGTCACGGCTGGCGGCAGGCCCAGGGTCAGGCGGGCGTCGAGGATGGCCAGGTCCGCATACAGCTGTGGCGCCACCACGCCCATCTTGCTGGTGGCGCCCGTGGTGACGATGGAAATATTCGTCACTTCCGATCCTGTGCCGGCGGTGGTGGGTACTTGCACCAATGGCAGACGCGAGCCTTGTACCTTGCCGATGCCATACAGCTCGCTCAGTGCCTGCCCACCAGGCGCCAACACGGCGATCAGCTTGGCCACGTCCATCGAACTGCCGCCACCGAGGCCGATCACCAGTTCCACGTGAAACAATCGTGCCTGCTCCACGGCCGCCAGCACCACGGCTTCCGGCGGATCGGCTTGCACATCGGAAAAGACATGCACCTCGATGCCCGCTTCCTGCAAGCTGCGCAGTGGCGTATCGACCAGCCCCGTGGACAGGAAGCCGGGATCGGTCACCAGCAGTACCCGCCGCACGGTGGGAAAGTGCAGGCCTATATGTGTGCCAAGCTGGCTGCTGGCGCCTGGTTCGCTGATCAAATGGGGGATGGTGCGAAACTGAAAGGCGGCCATGCGAACTCCCAGGAGAGAAGGTTCAACGAGCTTACTCCGCTTTTTGCGCCTGCGCATGTTCCACGTGAAACCATCGTTGATGATTATCAGCATTGTTCCACGTGGAACAGAAAACCGCGCATCGCTTGCTTGCTGAGTAAAAAATAGGCAAAAAATAGCCCGTAAAAAGTTATGGCCGCGAAAAGACTCTATAATCGGAGCTCACTCCTCGCATTTATCTATTACTCATGTTATTTCCTACAGAATTCGACGTCATCGTCGTCGGTGGTGGTCACGCCGGTACCGAGGCGGCACTCGCTTCCGCCCGCATGGGGCAGAAGACGCTTTTGCTTACCCATAATATCGAGACCCTGGGCCAGATGTCGTGCAACCCGTCCATCGGCGGTATCGGCAAGGGCCATCTGGTCAAGGAAGTCGACGCCATGGGCGGCGCGATGGCGATTGCCACCGACGAGTCCGGCATCCAGTTCCGCATTCTCAATTCCTCGAAAGGCCCGGCAGTTCGCGCCACGCGCGCCCAGGCTGATCGTATCCTCTATAAAGCCGCGATCCGTGCGCGCCTGGAAAACCAGCCGAATCTGTGGCTGTTCCAGCAGGCGGTCGATGACCTGATGGTCGAAGGCGACCGCGTGGTCGGCGCCGTGACGCAGATCGGCCTGAAGTTCCTGGCCCGTGCCGTGGTGCTGACGGCCGGTACTTTCCTTGACGGCAAGATCCACATTGGCCTGAATAACTACTCGGCGGGCCGCGCCGGCGACCCGCCGGCGATCTCGCTGTCCGCCCGCCTGAAGGAACTGAAGCTGCCGCAAGGGCGCTTGAAAACCGGCACGCCGCCGCGCATCGACGGCCGCAGCATCGATTTTTCCGTGATGCAGGAACAGCCGGGCGACCTCGATCCGGTACCCGTGTTTTCGGTGATGGGCAACACGTCCATGCATCCGAAACAGGTGCCATGCTGGATCACGCACACCAATAGCCAGACGCATGACATTATCCGCGCCGGCCTCGACCGCAGCCCCATGTATACGGGCGTGATCGAAGGCGTCGGCCCCCGTTATTGCCCGTCGATCGAAGACAAGATCCACCGCTTCGCCGGCAAGGAATCGCACCAGATTTTCCTCGAGCCGGAAGGCTTGACGACGCACGAATTCTATCCGAACGGCATCTCCACCAGCCTGCCGTTCGACGTGCAGATCGCCCTGGTGCGCTCGATGAAGGGCATGGAAAACGCGCATATCCTGAGACCGGGCTATGCCATCGAATACGATTATTTCGACCCGCGCGGCCTGAAAGCATCGCTGGAAACCAAGGTGGTGGCGGGCCTGTTCTTTGCCGGCCAGATCAATGGCACCACCGGCTACGAAGAGGCGGCCGCGCAAGGCATGCTGGCGGGACTGAATGCGGCGCTGCTGACGCAAGGCAAGGAATCGTGGACCCCGGGCCGCTCGGAAGCGTATCTCGGCGTGCTGGTCGACGACCTGATCACCCAAGGTGTGCAGGAACCTTACCGCATGTTTACCAGCCGCGCCGAGTACCGTCTGAGCCTGCGTGAAGACAATGCCGACATGCGCTTGACGGAAATCGGCCGCGCCCTGGGCTGTGTCGGTGACGCGCAGTGGGAAGCGTTCGAGCGCAAGCGCGAAGCCGTCGCCCTGGAACTGGAACGCCTGCGTTCCACGTGGGTCAACCCGCGCATCCTGGCAGCCGCCGAATCGGAGCGCATCGTTGGCCAGGCCATCGAACGCGAATACTCGCTGGCGGACCTGCTGCGCCGCCCGAACGTGGCCTACGACACCCTGATGAGCATGACCGGCGTGGAAGGCCAGGCCCTGGCAGGCCCCGGCGTGGAAGACCCGGCGGTGCGCGAACAGGTCGAAATCCAGCTCAAGTACGCCGGCTATATCGAGCGCCAGAGCAAGGAAATCGAGCGTCACGAACACTATGAAAACCTGGCTTTGCCCGAAGGGTTCAATTACCTGGATATCGCCGCGCTGTCGGTCGAAGTGCGCCAGAAACTCGACAAGCAGCGTCCGGAAACCCTGGGCCAGGCATCGCGTATTTCCGGCGTCACGCCGGCGGCCATTTCGCTGCTGCTGGTACACCTGAAAAAGCGCGGTTTTGGCGCAGGCCAGGCCGCAATACAGACCACCATTTTAAAGGACGAGGTTGTTGAATGAAGCAGTTTGACCGGGCCGTACTGGCCCAGACTTTGAATGAAGGCATCGCCGCGCTGAAGCTCGACCTGAGCGCGGCGCAAGCGGAACAACTGCTCGATTACCTGGCCCTGCTGGCCAAGTGGAACAGCGTCTACAACCTGACCTCGGTGCGCGATCCTTTGCAGATGCTGACCCTGCACGTGCTCGATTCCCTGGCCGCCGTGCCTGCTTTCGCGCAGGCGAAAAACGTGCTCGACGTGGGCGCCGGCGGCGGCCTGCCGGGCATGGTGCTGGCCATCGCACGGCCCGATATCAAGGTGTCGATGATCGATACGGTGCACAAAAAGACCGCGTTTTTGACGCAGGTGAAAGCCGAACTGGGCCTGGCCAACGTTACGGTGTACACCAAGCGCGTGGAGCAGCTGGAAGTACCGCAGAAATTCGACGTGATCACCTCGCGCGCCTTTGCCGACCTGTCCGACTTCGTCAACTGGTCGCACCACGTATTGGAGGAGGGTGGTCAATTCATCGCCTTGAAGGGGGTGGCCCCGCCAGACGAGCGCGAGCGACTGCCGGCAGACTGGAAAGTGACGAAATTGACCCCTATTCAGGTGCCAGGGCTAAATGCAGAGCGTCATCTGGTGTTTATAACAAGAGTTTGAAGGCCGGAAAATAAACGATATAAATCATTTATACGGTATAAATTATATAAAACCTATAAATCATATAAATCGTATAAATTATATATACGATTTATATCGTATAAACGGTATAAATCAAATAAACAGTATAAATCGTTTCGGTCATGCGCCGGGACGCGACAATGAAGTTTGCATCCATTTACAACTAGAAGATACATGGCCAAAATTTTTTGCGTAGCAAATCAAAAGGGTGGTGTTGGTAAAACCACCACGAGTGTCAACCTGTCCGCCGGCCTGGCCAAGCTGGACCAGCGCGTGCTGCTGGTCGACCTCGATCCGCAAGGCAATGCCACCATGGGCGCCGGCATCAACAAGGCCGGCTTGAAAGCATCGACGTATGAAGTGATGCTGGGCGAGTCCGATGTCAGGACGGCACGCCAGCGTTCGGAAGCGGGGCGCTTCGACGTGCTGCCGTCGAATCGCGAGCTGGCCGGCGCCGAAGTCGAGATGGTGGAACTGGACCGCCGCGAAAGCCGCCTGAAGGATGCGCTGGCCGAAGTCGACGGCGACTATGACTTCATTTTGGTCGATTGCCCGCCGGCCCTGTCGATGCTGACCCTGAACGGCCTGTGCGCCGCGCATGGCGTGATCATCCCGATGCAGTGCGAGTACTACGCGCTGGAAGGCTTGTCCGACCTGGTCAACACCATCAAGAAGGTGCATGCCAACCTGAACCCGGAATTGAAGATCATCGGTTTGCTGCGCGTGATGTTCGATCCGCGCATGACATTATCGCAACAGGTGTCGGCCCAGCTGGAGCAGCACTTTGGCGACAAAGTCTTCAAGACCATCATCCCGCGCAACGTGCGCCTGGCCGAAGCGCCCTCGTACGGATTGCCTGGCGTCAACTTCGACCCCAGCTCGAAAGGCGCGCAAGCGTATATCGCCTTTGGCGCCGAGATGGTCGAGCGCATCAAACATATGTAAGAAGCAAGCGATCACGGTCATAATGTGAGCGCTTACTTAAAAAATTCATTAGGACAGCATGGCTACGAAAAAATTAAAAGGACTGGGGCGCGGCCTCGATGCCCTGTTGGGCGGCGGCGACTTCGCCAGTCCGGAACAGGCGGCACCGACCACACTGGCGGTGACACAAATGCAAGCAGGCAAGTATCAGCCGCGCACCCGCATGGACGAGGGTGCCCTGAATGAACTGGCCGCCTCGATCAAGGCACAGGGCTTGATGCAGCCGATCCTGGTGCGCCCGATTGGCCAGGACACCCTGAGCGGACTGGTCAAATATGAAATCATCGCCGGCGAACGGCGTTTTCGCGCCTCGCAGCTGGCCGGGCTGACGGAAGTGCCGGTGCTGGTGCGCGACGTCGACGACCTGGCGGCCGCGGCCATGGCGCTGATCGAGAATATCCAGCGCGAAGACCTCAATCCATTGGAAGAAGCGCAGGGCATCCACCGCCTGATCACCGACTTCAGTTTTACCCATGAGCAAGCGGCCACTGCGGTCGGACGCTCGCGCAGCGCGGTGTCGAACCTGTTGCGGCTGATGAACCTGGCCGCCCCGGTGCAGACCATGCTGATGGCCGGCGATATCGACATGGGCCATGCGCGCGCGCTGTTGGCGGTCGACGCGGCCAGCCAGATTACGCTGGCCAACCAGGTGGTGGCAAAACGCCTGTCGGTGCGCGAAACGGAAAAACTGGTCACGCGCACGGTCGAGGAAGCGGCCAACCCCGTGGAACCGCGTGTCAAGGAGAAGTCGGGCGATATCGCGCGCCTGGAAGAAGAGCTGTCCGATGCCCTCGCCACGCCGGTGGTATTCAAGATGGGCAACAAGGGCCGTGGCCAGTTGGTGATTGATTTTGCCGATCTTGACGTACTGGATGGCCTGCTGAGCCGTTTGCGTGGTTAAATGACGGGCTGCTAACACAAGCGCAAGCGGCGCGGCAAGCCGCTTTGCCATATGTTGGTGCAAATCGCCGCGAAGTGTCGGTAAAGCGTCTGTTTCATGCTGCAATTGCCCTGCAGCGGTGCGCCAGCGTTTGACTCTGTATATCAAAGCCAACTATAATCCCGTGTCTTTGCGTGTGTAGATTTTTCCGGGAACTTGGTAATTGAGTGATTCGAAGCAAAACATTGCCAAGCCAGTCTACAAAGTAGTTGCCTTGCAGCTAGCAATCGTGATCAGCTTTGCCACTGCGACCCTGTTTTTTGGTGGCAGCGTGAAGGGCTGGTCCGCCGCAGTTGGCGGTGCAATCGCCGTCATAGGCAGCATGACATATGCCATGCTGGTCGTTCGCGGCTCCAGCGACGCCAAAAAGGCTTTTCGTGCGCATGTGCGCGCGGAAGCGGTGAAAATGTTTATCACAGCGGTGCTGTTTATATTGGCACTGGTGTTGTTTCAGTCGGCCGCCTGGTTATGGCTGATCTTGGGTTTCGCGGTGGCAACCTTAGCATACTGGTTTTCATTGCTCGCTGTTTAATCATTGGTTTTAGGGCCTGTTGTGCTCTGAAACGACAAATCTAAATTCATTATGACCACAGAACACGCTATTGAAGCGGGCCATGCTGCCCCGGCCAACGCCACAGAATACATCAGTCACCATTTGACCCACTTGAAAAGTGCCAGTGGCACTTTCAACCTGGACACCTTCTGGATCTCGGCTGCCCTGGGTTTTGTTTTTCTTGCCGTTTTCTACATGGCTTCGCGCCGCGCGACCGCCGGTGTTCCTGGCAAGCTGCAAAACTTCGTCGAAATGATCATGGAAATGGTCAATGAGACCATTAATGGGGCCTTTCACGCCAAAAGCAAGATCATCGCGCCGCTGGCCATCACGATTTTTGTGTGGGTCTGGCTGTTGAACGCGATGGACTTCCTGCCGGTTGACCTGCTGCCGATGATTTTGAGCTTTTTTGGCGTGCATAACCTGCGCGTGGTACCGACCGCCGACGTCAACCATACTTTTGGCATGTCGTTCTCGGTAGTTCTGTGCATTATCGCGTTTTCCGTCAAGGCCAAGGGCCTGGGCGGCTGGATCAAGGAATTGTTCACCGCGCCGTTCCATGCAAGCGGCATCATCGGCACGATCTTGTTGGCACCAGTTAATTTCTTGCTGCAAATGGTTGAGTTGGTTGCAAAACTGATCTCCCTGTCGCTGCGACTGTTCGGCAATATGTATGCCGGCGAGCTGATTTTCATCTTGATCGCGTTGTTGCCTTGGTGGGCACAGTGGGCGTTGGGTGGTCCATGGGCAATTTTCCATATCTTGATTGTAACTTTGCAAGCTTTTGTGTTTATGGCGTTGACGGTTGTGTATCTGAGCCTTGCGGTTGAGAAGCATTAATCAGCAACTTTATATTTTGTTTTTTTGTTAGTACCTTTCGTTTTTAAATTTAGGAGAATTTTATGCAAGCTCTGATCGCACAAGTACAAAGCATGACCGTTCTGGCAGCAGCAATCATCATCGGCCTGGCCGCAATCGGTACCGCTTTGGGCTTCGCTATCTTGGGTGGTAAATTCCTGGAAGCTTCGGCACGTCAACCAGAACTGATGCCACAACTGCAAACCAAACTGTTCGTTATCGCTGGTCTGCTGGATGCCATCTCGATGATCGGCGTTGGTATCGCTCTGCTGTACACGTTCGCTAACCCGTTCCTGGCTCCATTGATGGCTGCTGTTGCTCAGTAATTCGCTCCAATCCTAGGAGAAACTTTTAGTCAGGAGCAAAGGTATGGACATCAATATGTCGCTCATCGGCCAGATGATCACCTTCGCGGTGTTGGTCTGGTTCTCGATGAAGTTCGTATTTCCAGCGCTGAACACAGCGCTGGATGAGCGTGCCAAACGAATCGCGGATGGATTGGCTGCGGCCGATCAAGGTCAGGCTTCGATGGCTGTCGCTGAAAAGCGTGCGCAAGAAGCATTGAACGGTGCACGTGAAGAAGCGTCGCAACGCGTTGCGGACGCTGAAAAGCGTGCCCAGCTGGTTGCTGAAGAGATCAAGCAAAATGCCCAGGCTGAAGCGGCGCGTATCATCGCGCAAGCCCAGTCCGACGCCGAGCAGCAACTGTCGAAAGCACGCGAACAATTGCGCGCTCAGGTGGCTGACCTGGCGATCAAAGGTGCCGAGCAGATCCTGAAGCGTGAAGTCAACGCGACGGCACACGCCGAAATGTTGCAGCGTCTTGCTGTCGAGCTGTAATCATGGCAGAACTCGCAACCGTCGCCCGTCCCTACGCGGAAGCTTTGTTCCGCGTAGCCCAAGCAGGTAAGGAGTCAAGCAACCTCGCGGCGTGGTCCGAACTGGTATCCGAATTGGCCCAGGTCGGTAGCCACCCCGAGGTACAGGCGTACGCGCGCAATCCGAAAGTTTCGGAGAGCGACGTCGCCGCCACCATCCTGTCGTTGTTGAAATCGCCGCTCAACGAAGAAGTCAAAAACTTCGTCACCTTGTTGATCGAAAATGGCCGCATCAGCCTGCTGCCGGAAATCGGCGCGCAATTCCATGCCTTGAAAAATGGCCTGGAAGGTGCGGCTGACGCCGAGATCACGAGCGCTTTCGATCTGAGCGAAGGCCAAACGGCCGAGCTGGTCGCAACGCTGGAAAAGAAATTCAGTCGTAAGCTCAACCCTGCTGTCACAGTGGATCCATCGCTGCTTGGCGGCGTGCGCGTAGTTGTTGGCGACCAGGTGCTCGACACCTCGGTGCGCGCCAAACTGCAGCAATTGCACGCCGCACTGGTGTCGTAAGACACGCGCTTCGGCAGGCCAGCTTAGACAGACCCTTACCCCTCGCGCAAGCTGAGAGAAACACTTTTAGGAGTTAGTATGCAACTCAACCCATCTGAAATCAGCGAGTTGATCAAGAGCCGGATCCAAGGTCTTGATGGCGGCGCTGAAGTGCGTAACCAAGGCACGGTTATTTCCGTTGCCGACGGTATCTGCCGCATCCACGGCCTGTCGGACGTGATGCAAGGCGAGATGCTGGAATTCCCGGGCAACACCTTTGGCCTGGCGATGAACCTGGAGCGCGACTCCGTCGGTTCCGTGATTCTGGGTGCTTACGAGCACATCTCCGAAGGCGACACGGTGAAATGCACCGGCCGCATTCTGGAAGTGCCGGTCGGTCCTGAACTGCTGGGCCGCGTGGTCAACGCGCTGGGCCAGCCGATCGACGGCAAAGGCGCCATCGAGACCAAGCTGACGGCCGCGATTGAAAAAATCGCCCCGGGCGTGATCGCCCGTGAATCCGTTTCGCAACCGATGCAAACCGGCCTGAAGTCGATCGATGCGATGGTTCCAGTTGGCCGCGGCCAGCGCGAACTGATCATCGGCGACCGTCAAACCGGCAAGTCCGCCGTGGCGATTGATGCGATCATCAATCAAAAAGGCCAGGGCATGAAATGTATCTACGTCGCGATTGGCCAGAAGGCCTCGTCGATCAAGAACATCGTGCGCTCGCTGGAACAGCACGGCGCGATGGAATACACCATCGTGGTCGCCGCTTCCGCTTCGGAATCGGCCGCCATGCAATACATCTCGCCGTACTCCGGTTGCGCCATGGGCGAATACTTCCGTGACCGCGGCGAAGATGCACTGATCGTCTACGATGATCTGTCGAAACAAGCTGTTGCTTACCGTCAAATCTCGCTGCTGCTGCGCCGTCCACCAGGTCGCGAAGCGTACCCGGGCGACGTGTTCTACCTGCACAGCCGCCTGCTGGAACGCGCAGCCCGCGTGAACGCCGACTACGTCGAGAAGTTCACCAACGGCGCCGTCAAAGGCAAGACCGGTTCGCTGACGGCACTGCCGATCATCGAAACCCAGGCGGGTGACGTGTCGGCCTTCGTGCCAACCAACGTGATTTCGATTACCGACGGCCAGATCTTCCTGGAAACGTCGTTGTTCAACGCAGGTATCCGTCCTGCGATTAACGCCGGTATTTCCGTATCGCGCGTCGGTGGCGCCGCCCAGACCAAGGTCATCAAAAACCTGTCCGGCGGTATCCGTACCGACCTGGCGCAGTACCGTGAGCTGGCCGCGTTTGCGCAGTTCGCCTCGGACCTGGACGAATCGACCCGCAAGCAGCTGGACCGTGGTGCGCGCGTGACGGAATTGCTCAAGCAAGCCCAGTACTCGCCACTGTCGATCTCGCTGATGGCCGTCTCGCTGTTCTCGGTGAACAAGGGCTTCATGGACGACGTGCCAGTCAAGCAAGTGCTGTCGTTCGAAGCAGGCGTCCACGCTTACATGAAAACCAAGCAAGCTGCTCTGCTGGCCAAGATCGAAGAAACCAAGCAACTCGACAAAGACAGCGAAGCAACTCTGTCGGCGGCCATTGCTGATTTCAAGAAATCCGGCGCATATTAAGCGGCCAGGCGGCGCCCACCTCGAGTGAGGCGCCGCCCTACGCGCAGAAGGAGTAAGGACTCATGGCATCAAGCAAAGAGATACGTGGCAAGATCAAAAGCGTAGAGAATACGAAGAAGATCACCAAGGCGATGGAAATGGTCGCCGCGTCCAAAATGCGCAAGGCGCAAGACCGGATGCGGGCCGCTCGTCCCTACAGTGACAAGATTCGTAATATCGCCGCCAATCTGGCGAATGCCAATCCGGAATACACGCACCCGTTCCTGGCGGCAGCGCAAGGCACGGAAGCCAAGGCAGTGGGTTTCATCGTCGTCACGACCGACAAGGGTCTGTGCGGCGGCATGAACACCAATATCTTGCGCCAGGTGACGAGCAAGTCGCGCGAGCTGGAAACAGCCGGCAACAAGATTGAAGCAGTCGCTATCGGTAACAAGGGGTTGGGTTTTTTGAATCGCATCGGCGTCAAGATCGTCGCCTCTGCCATTCAGACTGGTGATACGCCACATCTGGATAAATTGATCGGACCTGTCAAGGTCATGCTCGAAGAGTTCCAGGCTGGCAAGCTCGACGCAGTGTACCTGTGCTACACCAAATTCATCAACACGATGAAGCAGGAACCAGTGGTCGAACAGCTGCTGCCATTGACGGCCGACAAAATGGTCGCCGACAAGAGCGCACACTCGTGGGATTACATCTACGAGCCGGATGCACAAAGCATCATCGACGAATTGCTGGAGCGCTATGTAGAAGCGCTGGTGTACCAGGCAGTCGCGGAGAATCTGGCGTCCGAGCAATCGGCACGGATGGTCGCGATGAAAGCTGCAAGCGACAACGCAGGTAGTGTGATCGGCGAACTGAAGCTCGTCTACAACAAGACCCGCCAAGCTGCGATTACCAAAGAACTCTCCGAAATCGTCGCCGGTGCGGCAGCGGTTTAAACGAATTTAACTATATTTGAAGGAACGAACATGGCTGATGGCAAAATCGTTCAGTGTATCGGCGCTGTGGTGGACGTTGAGTTTCCCCGCAACGCGATGCCTAAGGTATTTGATGCCTTGAAGATGGCGGGCTCGGAACTGACCCTGGAAGTACAACAGCAGTTGGGCGACGGCATTGTCCGTACCATTGCACTCGGCTCGTCCGATGGCCTGCGTCGCGGCATGATGATCCAGAACACCGGCAAACCTATCATGGTGCCAGTCGGTAAAGCAACCCTGGGCCGCATCATGGACGTGCTGGGTAACCCGATCGACGAATGCGGTCCGGTATCGCACGAACAGATCGCCTCGATCCACCGCACCGCTCCTGCGTACGACGAACTGTCGCCATCGCAAGAACTGCTGGAAACCGGCATCAAGGTGATCGACCTGGTGTGCCCGTTTGCAAAAGGCGGTAAAGTCGGCCTGTTCGGCGGCGCCGGCGTGGGCAAGACCGTGAACATGATGGAACTGATCAACAACATCGCCAAGGCACACAGCGGCGTGTCCGTGTTTGCCGGCGTTGGTGAGCGTACTCGCGAGGGTAACGACTTCTACCACGAGATGGCTGATGCGAAAGTGGTCGATCTGGAAAATCCGGAAAACTCCAAAGTCGCAATGGTCTACGGTCAGATGAATGAACCACCAGGCAACCGTCTGCGCGTGGCGCTGACCGGCCTGACGATCGCTGAATCGTTCCGTGATGAAGGCAAGGACGTGTTGTTCTTCGTCGACAACATCTACCGCTTCACGCTGGCCGGTACCGAAGTATCGGCACTGCTGGGCCGTATGCCGTCGGCCGTGGGTTACCAACCGACCCTGGCTGAAGAAATGGGCCGTCTGCAAGAGCGTATCACGTCGACCAAGACCGGCTCGATCACCTCGATCCAGGCCGTCTACGTTCCTGCCGATGATTACACCGATCCGTCGCCAGCAACCACCTTTGCTCACCTGGATTCGACCGTTGCCCTGTCGCGTGACATCGCCTCGCTGGGTATCTACCCGGCCGTCGATCCACTGGACTCGACCTCGCGTCAGCTGGATCCGCTGATCGTTGGTCAAGAGCACTACGACACCGCGCGTGCCGTGCAAACGACTCTGCAGCGCTACAAGGAACTGCGTGACATTATCGCGATTCTGGGCATGGACGAGCTGGCACCGGAAGACAAACTGCTGGTGGCCCGCGCACGCAAGATGCAGCGTTTCCTGTCGCAGCCTTTCCACGTCGCTGAAGTGTTTACCGGTTCGCCAGGTAAATACGTTTCGCTGAAAGACACGATCAAGGGCTTCAAGATGATCGCGTCGGGCGAACTCGATCACCTGCCGGAACAAGCGTTCTACATGGTCGGCACGATCGACGAAGCAATCGAAAAAGCCAAGAAACTTAACTAAGTTAAGTCTGGGCCTAACCCCGCCCCTCACGAGGCGGGGTTCTTCAACCCGATAGGACACACATGGCACACACAATTCACGTTGACGTGGTTTCCGCTGAAGAATTGATTTTTTCAGGTGAAGCAGAATTCGTCGCGTTGCCGGGTGAACAAGGCGAGCTGGGCATCTACCCACGCCACACGCCCTTGATTACCCGCATCCGTCCGGGCGCGGTCCGCATCAAGGTAGTCGGCCAGGCTGAAGAAGAGTTCGTCTTCGTCGCCGGCGGCTTGCTGGAAGTGCAGCCTGACACCGTGACCGTCCTGGCCGATACCGCGATCCGCGGTCACGACCTCGACGAAGCGAAAGCGCTGGAAGCGAAGAAGCTGGCGGAAGAAAACATCCACAACAAGGATTCGGGCATCGACTACGCGCAAGCGCAAGCCGAGCTGGCCAGCGCGATTGCGCAACTGGCCGCGATCCAGAAGCTGCGCAAGCATTAATTGCCGCGCATGCAAAAAAAGCAGCCTTCGGGCTGCTTTTTTTTTGCTGGCGGAGGTGGTGGTGTCGGGTTACGCGCTGCGCGCTAACCCGACCTACGATATCCGCCGGCACGCCGGGTAGGCCGGATTAGGCCGAAGGCCGTAATCCGACAACATGGTTGACGCGGCTGGTAACTTAACTGCACATGCCATACGCCTTGCGCTCATCAAAATAGCGATAGGTAAACGTGCGCACCGGATAGCGCTTGCCGGCCACCAGCATGTCCGGCATGTTCAAGTCAAACCGCTGCGGCAGCTGGCGCGGCAGCTGCAGGCGCAAGCGCCATTGGGTGGCCTTGCTGTTGCCCACCGCCGAGAACATGATGGGCAGCTGCTCGATCACGTCGACGATTTCCGCCTTCTGGTCCAGGCCGCGCTGGTAGATGGTGGTCACCCTGGCATTTGCAAACGGCGGCTTTTTCGGTTCTTCCAGCAAGAACGACAGCCGCGTAAAACTGGCCTGCGTGCCGACCGGCAAAGTAAAAATCAGCGCCAGTTCCGTGCCGCCATCCTTGAGCGTGGTGGGGGGCGTGGCATACACGGTGATACCGCGCGGCAGCTCGAAGCGCGAGCCTTCGGTCCACGTCTTGCAATCGGGCGTGGTGGCCTGGTACAGGCTGGGCGCCGTATAGTCGTCGCACGCGGACAGCAGCAGCAGGAGTGGCAGGGCAAGCAGGGCGGAACGGCGCATGGGCGTGATCGGTAAGAAGTGAGCCGACAGTGTAAGCGATCGCCAGGCAATCAGCCAGCGATGGCCTGGCCGGGCGGGGCGCGGCGCGCCGTGTGCAGCGCGCAGTGCCGTGCCGCCAGTGCGGTGCTGATGATATCGAGCGCGACCTGCGGCCGGGCCGCGCCGCACATGAAGATATCGACGGCGGCAAAGCCGGCTTCGGGCCAGGTGTGGATCGAGATATGCGACTCGGCCAGCAGCAGCACGCCGGTCACGCCCGCCTCCGCGCCGAAGCTGTGGAAGTGGCCGTGCAATACCTGCGCACCGGCTTCGATGGCGGCCTGGCGCAACAGGTTTTCCAGCGCCGCGCAGTCGCGCAAGGGTGCCGCATCGACGCCGGACAGGTCGGCCAGCAGATGGGTACCGAGCGGCAGGTGCGCGCTGGCCGTCACTTGTGGCTGCCGCCGCTGGAGCCGCCGCCATAACTGCCGCCACCGCTGCCGGTGCGCGAACTCCAGCTGCTGCCGCCGCTGCCACTGCCGGCCACCTTGAACATGCGCACCCAGTTGGCGGCCGTGACGGAAAAGGTCACCATCAGCGCGTAGATCACGTATTTGCTCATTGCGGGGTCTTTGTATTCTTGTCGAGGAAAAGGGCGGGCACGAACAGCGCCAGGCAACCCAGCACACTCCACATCAGGGTGCTGGAAAACGAGACGAACATCGGGATCGCATTCAACACCAGGGTGATGATGATAAAGACCTTGGCCACGCCGCGATGACTCATCTTGATGTTCGAGGACGGCGCAATACCGTGAAAAGCGGCGCCGAACCAGGCGCTCATCTGATCGTAGGCGACTGGTACCGAGCGTGACCAGGTCATCTCTTCGCCGGTCAGTTCCGCCGCCAGTTTGGTCTGCCCCTGTTCGAATTCATAGACATGGGTAGTGTCGCCGACGGCCACCTTCCAGTTGAAGGCGCCGGCCGCATACGTCACTTGCGAGCCATAGTCATACAGCTTGGTGTAGGTGGCGCCGTCGAGCGTGCATTTGTCCGCATCGAGGGAGGCCCAGGTGGGCCAGTTCGGCAGCACGCTGGCACGCGACCAGCCTTCGTCGGTTTCCACCAGCCAGAAAAAGCCCGCGTGCGCGTTGTACAGCAGGTATTCGTTCCACTCCGTGCCCTCGTCGTCGGCGCGGCGCATCATGCCGATCACGGTAAAGTCGACATTGTTGATCTTGGCGCTGGCGCCCAGTTCCAGGGTGATGTCCGCCTCCTCTTCCACTTGCTGGCCCTTGGCCAGCACCTGCGCCTCGGGGCCGGTGGCGTCGAGCTGCGCATGGCAGGCCGGGCAGACCAGCTGCGCGGCGGCGCCCGGCACATATTTGATGCCGCTGCCGCAGGAAGGGCAGTCGAGCGCATCGAGCTTGCCGCGGTATTTGCCGGCGGTGCGCGCGATCGCATCGGTGTCGCGCAGCAGCTGGCACTGCATGCCCTCCAGGGTGACGGCCACGCCCTGGTACAGCACCGGCTGCGGACCATCGGTATAGTCGAGCGTGGCGAAGCTGGCGTAGTTGCGCAGGTCGGCCACCTGGATGCGCCAGCCGCTGCCGACCTTGAACGGCAGTTCGCCCTGGCCGGCGATGCACTCGCCGCTGCGCACTTCGGCCGCCGTGTACGGTTCGTTATTGATGGTGTACTGCTGGCCCGGGCGCAGTTCGGCAAAGGCGGGCAGCGCGCCTGCCGCCTTGCGCTCGCGCGTCATGGTGTACAGGCCGGACGAGTCGCCCAGCCACGCCGTGCTGGCGTCGTCGAACAGCAGATACCATTCGTTCCAGGTGCCGGCCGCATAGCGCTGCTGGATGCGTCCGACCACCGTGAAATGGACGCCTTCGTGCACGCCGGCCGTGCCGATTTGAATCGCCGAATAGTCCTCCAGCACGGCCGACATCTTGCCGATATCGCGCACCGAGTCGGCGTCCTTGAGGATGGTGCCGTGGCAGTAATCGCACACGGCCAGCACGGAAGCGTGCGAGCGGAAATGGACTTCCGCGCCGCAGCTGGGACAGGAAACAGTTTGCATGCGGTCGCGCTTAACCGATCAGTTTTTTCAGCAGTTCCGCTTTCGCGCCGTCGTAGTCGGCCGGCGAAATCAGACCCTTGTCGAGCAGGCCCTTGAGTTTTTCCAGCCGCGCTTCGATCGGTTCTTCGGCGGGTGCCGGTGGGACAGCCGCCGGTGCAGGTGCCTGTGGCTGCAACGCGCTTCCTGTCCCCTGCGCCATGCCCTGCGCCATCACCTGGCCGATCGACAATCCGGCGCCCAGGCCCGCGCCGATGCCGGCCAGGCCGCCTTCGTTCTGCGCCGCCAGCGGAATCGCGTTCGCCACCTGGAACTTGGTAAAGCCGCTCATCTTGTCGGCGCCCAGGCCGCCCTTCATGCCGGCCGAGATGCGCTCGTCCAGCGCCGCCTGCAGTTCCTCGGGCAGGCTGATGCTGGCCACGTTGAACTCGTCGAGGCCCACGCCATAGCGGGCAAACGCCTGCGCCAGGCCGTCCTTGACCTGCTGCGCCATCAGCGCCTGGTTGGCCGCCATGTCGAGGAAGGGCACGTTGGCGCCGCCCAGCGAGCTGGCCATGCTGGCCATCAGGATGCCGCGCAACTGGTCTTCCACTTCGTCGCGCGTGTAGACGTCGCGCGTGCCACTGATTTCCGTAAAAAAGGTGCGGGCGTCGGCGATGCGGTACGAGTACATGCCAAAGGCGCGCACGCGTATCATGTCGAAGTCCTTGTCGCGGATCGTGATCGGCTGCGGCGTGCCCCATTTGCGGCCCGTCTGCACGCGGGTGCTGAAGTAATACACGTCGGACTTGAAGGGCGAGTCGAACAGCTTGTCCCAATTCTTCAGGTTGGTCAGCAGCGGCAGGGTTTGCGTGGTCAGCTTGTGCGTGCCGGGGCCGAACACGTCGGCGATCTTGCCTTCGTTGACGAAGACGGCCACCTGCGACTCGCGCACGTTCAAAATGGAGCCGTTCTGGATCTCGAAATCCTGCATCGGAAAGCGCCAGGCCAGCACGCCTTCCTTCTCTTCGTTCCATTGCAGTACATCGATAAACTGCTTCTTGATAAAGCTGCCGAGGCTCATGATGGTGTCCTTGCGAAGATGATGACGGGGTCAGGAAATGCAGGCGGCGTTGATGGCGCCGATCGCCAGCGCGATGGCGCCCAGCAGGCCGCCAAAGGCGCTGTTGTTCGATTCGATCTGGTCTTTCGACATGCGCAGCAGCCGCGTGGTGACCAGGTAGGCCAGCAGCTGCACCACCATCGCGCCAAACGCCCAGGCGAAGAACTGCTGGTAATTCGCCGTGTGCATCAGCGACGAGGCGATGGTGGCCGAAAAGCCGAGGATGGCGCCGCCCAGCGACAGCGCCGCCGCCTGGTTCCCCTGGCGTATCAAGAGCACCTCTTCATACGGCGTCACGCGCGTGTAGATGACAAAAAAGACAATCAGCAGCACGGCGGCCAGTAAAAGGTGGATCAGATAGTTTAGGATGTCGGGCACGGCATTCCTCGATTGAGCATTTGATAACGTCCAAGCATATTAGAACAAAACCAGCCCAATGAACAAAAAGATTCTGATTTTATCCGTGTTCGTGGTCGCTTCCTGCGGCCTCGCGTATGAGCTGATCGCCGGTGCCATGTCCAGTTATCTGCTGGGCGACTCCATCCTGCAGTTTTCCACGATTATCGGCTGCTACCTGTTCGCCATGGGGGTAGGCGCTCACTTTTCAAAGTACGTGAAGGACGACGACGTGCTGTCGCGCTTTGTCGATATCGAGCTGGCCGTCGGCCTGATCGGCGGGCTGTCGGCGGCGATTCTGTTCATGACGTTTTCGTGGATGGCCGCGCCGTTTCGCACCTTATTGTATGTGATGGTCTTCCTGATCGGCGCACTGGTGGGCATGGAGGTGCCGCTGGTGATGCGCGCGCTGAACACGCGCCAGACCGAATTTTCCGAACTGGTCAGCCGCGTGCTGACCTTCGACTATCTGGGCGCGCTGGCCGTCTCGCTGCTGTTCCCGCTGGTGCTGTCGCCCTATCTGGGGCTGGTGCGCACGGGCTTTTTGTTCGGCATGCTCAATGTGGCCGTCGGCCTGTGGAGCATCTGGGTGTTCCGCGCCGAACTGCACAATATGACCGGGCAATTCCTGCGCGCCTGCGCCGTGATGCTGCTCTTGGTGACCGGCTTTGCCATGTCGGACCGCATGGTGGAGTGGGGCGAGCATGGCCTGTTCGGCGACCAGATCGTCTACTCCACCACCACGCCTTATCAGCGCCTGGTGATCACGCGCTGGAAGGACGACACGCGGCTGTACATCAACGGCAACCTGCAGTTCTCCTCGCGCGACGAATACCGCTACCATGAAGCGCTGGTGCATCCGGTCATGGAAGCGCTGCCATGGGCGCGCCGCGTGCTGGTGCTCGGTGGCGGCGACGGCCTGGCGCTGCGCGAGATCCTGCGCTATCCGCATATCGAACACGTCACCGTGGTCGACCTGGACCCGGCCATGACGGGCGCGTTCACCACGCGGCCGGAGCTGGCCGAGCTCAATAAAAAATCGTTCTCGGACCAGCGCGTCACCGTCGTCAATGCCGACGCCGCCGTCTGGCTGCGCAACAACCAGGACATGTTCGACGCGGCCATCGTCGACTTCCCCGATCCGTCCAGCTTCGCGCTGGGCAAGCTGTATTCGGTGCCGTTCTACGACCTGGTGAAAAAGCATCTGGCGGCCAAGGGCCTGATGGTGGTGCAGTCGACGTCGCCGTTCTTTGCGCCGCACGCCTACTGGACCATCGACGCCACCCTGCGCGAAGTGGGCATGCGCACCTGGCCGTATCACGCCTATGTGCCGTCGTTCGGCGAGTGGGGTTTTATCCTCGCTTCGCCCCAGCTCGACTACCGGCCGCCCACCAGTTACCGCCTGCCGATGCGCTACCTGAATGCCGACACCACGCGCGAAATGTTCATCTTCCCGCCCGATATGCGGAAGCTGCCGATGGCGCCAAACCGCCTGAATACCCAATCGCTGGTGCACGAGTTCGAGCAGGACTGGAACCGGGTGATACGCTGATGCGGCGCCGCTCTTTTTTGCTGTGGACGGCCGGTGGCACGGCGGCGGTGGCGGCGGGCGCCGGCAGCATTGCGGCGTATTTGCGCTGGCAGGAGATCACACCCAGGGTGCTGTATCCGGGCCGCGCCGAGGGGCACTTCCTTCGCGACCGCAAGGCGCTGCCGCCACCGTCGCGCACCCTCAGCACCGATGTGGCCATCTTCGGTTCTGGCATCGCCGGCCTGACGGCTGCTTGGCGCCTGAAAAAACTCGGTCACAGGGACTTCCTGATGGTCGATGGCCCACAACCGTATGGCAATGCGGCCGGCGGCCATTTCGGCGAGCTGGCCTATCCCACCGGCGGCCACTATCTGCCGCTGCCGTCGCCGGAATCCACGCACGTGCGCGAGATCCTGTTCGACCTGGGCATTATCCAGCGCGATCCGATGGCGGAAAAGCCGTATTACGACGAGCGTTATATCCTGCACGCGCCGGAGGAACGGCTGCTGTTCAACGGCCACTGGCAGGACGGCTTTATTCCCGTCGAAGGCGTGCCGGCCGAGGAACTGGCCCAGCACCAGCGTTTCTTTGCGCAGGTGGCGCAGCTGCGCCAGGCGCGCGGCAACGATGGCAAGCGCGTGTTCGTGTTCCCCACCATAGCATCGTCGCAGGACCCGGCCTGGCAGGCGCTCGATACCATCACCCTCAAAACCTGGATGGAGCAGCACGGCTATACCTCGCCCACCCTGCACTGGTACCTGAATTACTGCTGCCGCGACGACTACGGCACGCGCTACGACCAGGTCTCGGCCTGGGCCGGCCTGCATTACTATTGCAGCCGCTGGGGCCAGGCGGCCAATGCGGGTAACGGCGCCTGGCTGACCTGGCCGGGCGGCATGCAGCCGGTCGCCACGGCGCTGGAGCAGGCCTCTGGCGTCAAACGCCATGCGGGCACGGTGGTGTCCTTGTCCACCACGGCCGATGGGGTCGAAGCGCTGTGCATGGAACTGGTCGACGGCCAGCCGCGCACGTATCTGGTCAAGGCCCGCAAGGCCATTTGCGCCATGCCGCTGTATGTGGCCGCGCGCGTGGTACCGGAGATGGCCAGCTATGGCTTTGACGCCAAGCGCGATACGCCGGCGTATGCGCCGTGGATGGTGGCGAATTTTCTGCTGAAACGCTTCCCCGACGAACTGCCGCATGCGCCGCTATGCTGGGACAACGTGGTGTACCAGGAGCCTGGCCTCGGCTACGTCGTCTCGACCCACCAGGACATTCGCGTGCGCCCGCCCGAGCAAACCGTCTTCAGTGCCTATGTCGCGCTGTCGGACCGCACGCCGCAGGACGCCCGCAAGTGGCTCGACACGGCTACACCGGAAGAACTGCTGGCGCTGGCCAGCGTCGATCTGAAAACCGCCTATGGCCGCGACTTTGCCCGCTGCGTCGAGCGCGTCGACATCACCGTGCGCGGCCACGCCATGGCCGCCCCCTTGCCCGGCTTTCGCAGCAATGCGGGCCTGAAAGCGCTGCGTGAACACGACGGCGCGATTTTGTTCGCGCATGCCGATTTGTCGGGCTTTTCCGTGTTCGAGGAAGCGGCGTGGTGGGGCGACAGGGCGGCGCGGCTGGCGGCAGCTTGACCCGCTTTTGATTATTGAAAAAACTGGCTGTGCAGCCTAATCCAAGGAGTAACCATGAGCAGTGCATTGATTGTGATCGATTTCCAGAACGCCGTCTTGAGCGAGCCGCCCGCCTGGCAGGCCGATACTGTGCTGGAACGTATCGCCGGCCTGATCGCCAGGGCGCGCGCCGCCGGCGTGCCGGTGATCTATGTGCAGCACGATACGGCCGACTCAAGCTGGGAAGCCGGCACGCACGGCTGGCAATTTCCGGCCTTGATCGCGCCGCAGCCGCAAGACCATGTCAGCGCAAAAAACTCCTGCGATGCGTTTCGCCAGACGGGGCTGCGGCAGCACCTGGCGCAGGCCGGCATCACGACGATTTATGTGTGCGGCTATGCGACCGAATTTTGCATCGACACCAGCGTGCGCCGCGCCGCCAGCCTGGAACTGGCAACGGTGGTGATCAGCGATGCGCATACCACGCGCGACCGCCCGCACCTGGCCGCACCGGCCATCGTCGAACACCATAACTGGGTGTGGCGCCAGCTGCTCAATCCGGGCAATCCCGTCACCTTGCTCACGGCCGACGCCGTGCCATTTTGAGAACAGACGCGGCCGCTCCCTGCTAACTTGACGCTTCCACCTGCTCGCGCGCATAGCGTGCCGGCGGCATGCCGACATGGCGGGCAAAGGCGACGCTGAAGGCGCTGGCCGAGCCGTAGCCGACCCGTCCGGCCACTGCGGCGATGCCGCCCTCCCTGCGCCGCAGCAGATCCTTGGCGCACGCCATGCGCCAGGCCAGCAGATATTCCATCGGCGCGACGCCGACCGCGCGGCTGAAGCGCTCGAAGAAGGCCGAGCGCGACAGGGCCGATTGCTGCGCCAGTTCGGCCACCGTCCAGGCGCGCGCCATGTCGTCATGCATGCAGCGCAGCGCGGCGGCAAGCCTGTCGTCGGCCAGGCCGCGCAGCAGGCCCGGCGCCGCCAGGTTTTCCGCACCGTTGTCTGCATCCTTTTCCGCCGTCGAACGCAGCGCCTCGATCAGCAGCACTTCCAGCAGATGCGCCAGGATCACTTCGCGCCCGGGCCGCCGTGCGCGCGATTCTTCCGTGACCAGCTGCACCAGGGTGGCCAGCCGGTGCTCGCCGCGCACATGGATCAGCTGCGGCAGCAGCGACACCAGCAAGGCCGCGTCGGGCGAACCGAAAGCGCAGTGGCCGACCAGCAGCAGCACCTGCGATGGCCCATCCTGATCGCCAAGCCGGAACTGACCCTCTGGCAGTTCGACAGGCACGCTGTCGGCCGCCTGCGGCGCTGCCGGCGCCAGGCTCGACATGGTGTAGCCCTGGGCGGCGGGGATCAGCACGAAGTCGCCTTGCCGCAGTTCCAGCGGCGCCTGTCCGTCCAGCGTCAGGCGGCAGCCGCCATCGAGGATCACGCAGTAGAACGGCTGGCCCGACTCCGCGCGGCGGATGCGCCAGCTGCCCGCGCCGCCAACGACTTTCGAGTACCTGGCCTGCGGCTGGAGCAGGGTGACGACTTCGGCAAGCGGATCGACCATTGTGGACTATTGCGAATGAAAGATGGACTATTGATTATAGCAAGTCCGGCGCAGGCATTCTATAGTCAGGGCACCGCCAACCACACCAGGAGTTTTCATGAAAACCGTTCTGATCACCGGATGCTCGTCCGGCTTCGGCCTTGCCACTGCCCGCCATTTCCTCGAACGGGGCTGGCACGTGGTCGCCACGATGCGCACGCCCGATCCGGATCTGCTGCCGCGATCCGCGCAGCTGCGCGTGCTGGCACTTGACGTTACCGATGCCGCCAGTATCGCCCGGGCCATCGGGGATGCGGGGCCGGTCGACGTGCTGGTCAATAATGCCGGCATCGGCGTGCTGGGCGCGCTCGAAGGCACGGCGATGGCCACCGCGCGCCAGGTGTTCGAGACCAATACGCTGGGCACCATCGCGCTGACGCAGGCCGTGCTGCCCCAGTTCCGGCAGCGCAGGGCCGGCGTGATCGTCAACGTCACGTCCAGCGTGACACTGGCGCCGCTGCCGCTGCTGTCGGTGTACACGGCAAGCAAGGCGGCCGTCAACGCCTTTACCGAGTCGCTGGCGCTGGAACTGGCGCAATTCAATGTGCGGGTCAGGCTGGTGCTGCCGGGCCGGGCACCGGCAACGCGTTTCGGCGAAAACGCCCGCGAGCGCATGCAGGGCAGCATCCCCGACGCCTACGCGGCGCTGGCGCAGGACGTCTTTGCGCAATGGAGCCAGTCGTCCGAGGTGACGCTGGCGGCGGACGTGGCCGAGGCGGTCTGGCGCGCCGCCACCGATGCCGAAGGCCCGCTGCGCATTGCCGCCGGCGCCGACGCGGTGGCGCTGGCCGCCGTGTTGGCCGCGCCATAAAAAAAGCCGGCGCATGCGCCGGCTTGAACCCCCTAAGGCTCGAACTTGTACGTCCTTGTTCTTCTCATTTATTTTTATTAATCACGTCGATAAAGACGGCGGCCAGCAGCACCAGGCCCTTGATCACCTGCTGGTAATCGATGCCGATGCCCATGATGGACATGCCGTTGTTCATCACGCCCATGATGAAGGCGCCGATCACCGCGCCCATCACCTTGCCGACGCCGCCCGAGGCCGAGGCGCCGCCGATAAAGCAGGCTGCGATCACGTCCAGCTCGAAGCCGGTACCGGCTTTTGGCGTGGCGGTGTTCAGGCGTGCCGCGAAGATCAGGCCGGCGAGGGCGGCCAGCATGCCCATGTTGACGAAGGTGTAGAAGCTGACGCGTTCGGTCTTGATGCCCGACAGGCGCGCCGCTTTTTCATTGCCGCCGACGGCGTAGACGCGGCGGCCGAGCACGGTGCGATTGGTGATGAAGGTGTAGGCGACGATCAGCACCGACATCACGGCCAGCACGTTCGGGAAACCGCGGTACGACGACAGCAGGTAGCTGAAGTACACCATCACGGCGGCGAAGACGCCGTTTTTCAGCAGGAAGAAGGCGCGTGGCTCGTTTTCCATGCCGTGCTTCATTTGCTTGGCGCGGCTGCGCAGCGAGGTGAAGATCAGCGCGGCGGCGGCGATCACGCCCAGCAGCAGCGAGAAGCCGCGCAGGTGGTCGCCACCGAACGGGTCGGGCAGGAAGCCCGAGCTCAGCATCTGGAAGCCTTCCGGGAAAGGACCGACCGACTGGCCTGCCAGCAGCGCCAGGGTCAGACCCTTGAACACCAGCATGCCGGCCAGGGTGACGATGAACGACGGGATCTTGAAGAAGGCGACGAAATAGCCCTGCGCGCCGCCGATGACGGCGCCGGCGATCAGGCAGATGATGCTGGCCGCGACAAAGTTCATCTCGTAGTTGACGATCAAGACGGCGGCCAGCGCGCCGACAAAGCCCACCACCGAGCCGACCGACAGGTCGATATGGCCGGCCACGATGACCATCAGCATGCCCAGCGCCATGATGACGATATAGCTGTTCTGCAGTACCAGGTTGGTCAGGTTCAGCGGCTCCATCAGGGTGCCGTTCGTCATGTACTGGAAAAAGCCCATGATGACGATCAGCGACAGCAGCATGCCGTAGTCGCGCATATTGTTTTTCAAAAAGCCGGCATAGCTTTTCGCTTCCGGCGCGGCCGCTGGCGTTGCTGGCGCGCCGGCTGTGAGTTTATTGTCCATTGTTCTCTCCGTGTGTGACGATCGCGCGCATGATTCTCTCTTGCGACGCTTCTGCTGCGCTTAGTTCTGCCGCAAAGCGGCCTTCGTTCATGACATAGATCCGGTCGCACATGCCCAGCAATTCCGGCATTTCCGAGGAAATCATGATGATGCATTTGCCTTCGGCGGCCAGGTCGCTGATGATGCTGTAGATCTCGTACTTGGCGCCGACGTCGATGCCGCGGCTCGGTTCATCGAGGATCAGGATGTCGGGACGCGAAAACAGCCACTTCGCCAGCACCACTTTCTGCTGGTTGCCGCCGGACAGGTTGACCACCTTCTGCGCCACGCTCGAGCAGCGCGTCTTGAGCTTGCGGCGGAATTCTTCGGCCACGCTGAACTCGCGCTGCTCGTCGATCACCATGTGCTTCGAAATCGCGTCCAGGTTGGCCAGGCTGGTGTTCTTCTTGATGTCCTCTTCCAGGATCAGGCCCAGGCCCTTGCGGTCCTCCGTCACATACGCCAGGCCGTGGGCGATCGCCTTGCCGATGGTGCTGACGTCGATTTCCTGGCCATTCTTGAGTACCGTGCCGCTGATGCGCTGTCCGTAGGCGCGGCCGAAAATGCTCATCGCCAGTTCCGTGCGTCCGGAGCCCATCAGGCCGGCGATACCGATGATCTCGCCCTTCCTGGCATGCAGGTTGATGCCCTTGATGACGGCGCGGTCGGCGTGCTCGGGGTGGTACACCTTCCAGTCGCGCACTTCGAAAATGGTCTCGCCGATGGTGGGCGTGCGCGGCGGATAGCGGTCGGCCATCTCGCGTCCGACCATTTTTTCAATGATGCGGTCTTCGCTGACGGGTTCCACGCGGCAGTCGAAACTGTCGACGGTATTGCCGTCGCGCAGGACCGTGATCGCATCGGCGACGCGCGAAATTTCGTTCAATTTATGCGAAATCAGGATCGACGAAATGCCCTGGGCTTTCAGGCCCAGCAGCAGGTCGAGCAGGGCCGCGCTGTCGCTTTCGTTCAGGCTGGCGGTCGGCTCGTCGAGGATCAACAGCTTGACGTCCTTGCACAGCGCCTTGGCGATCTCGATCAGCTGCTGCTTGCCCACGCCCAGATTCGTGATCAGGGTGTCGGGGGATTCTTTCAGGCCGACTTTGTTCAGCAGTTCGCGCGTCTTGCGTTGCGTGTGTTCCCAGTCGATGACGCCCATCGTGGCCGGTTCGTTACCGAGGAAAATATTTTCGGCGATCGACAGCTGGGGCACGAGCGCCAGTTCCTGGTGAATGATGATGATGCCGATTTCTTCGCTGTCCTTGATGCCGCGGAACTGGCGGACCTGGCCCTGATATTCGATGTCGCCCGAGTAGCTGCCGTGGCCATACACGCCACTGAGCACTTTCATCAGGGTCGATTTGCCGGCGCCGTTTTCACCCACGATGGCGTGGATCTCGCCGCTGCGCACCCGCAGGTTGACATTGTCGAGCGCAACCACGCCCGGGAACGTCTTGCGTATCCCGCGCATTTCCAGGATAGTGTTCGTCATATAACCTCTCTGGCACGGCCGCGCGCCATGGCGACACCATGGGCGCTGGCCGTGCGGCAGTTTGTTCTAGAATTCTGTGAAGCGAAAGGCCCGGCGTCGCCGGGCCCTCAGTACCCGTCTGTCAAATTACTTTACTTGCGCTTCGGTGTAGTAGCCGCTGCCGGTGACCAGCACTTGCTTCCAGTTCGCCTTGTCGACGGTGACCGGTTTGAGCAGGAACGATGGCACGACTTTCACGCCATTGTTGTAGGTCTTGGTGTCGTTGACGGTCGGCGTTTTGCCGGTCATCATCGCATCGACCATATTGGCCGTCACTTTGGCCAGTTCGCGCGTGTCCTTGAACACGGTCGATGCCTGTTCGCCGCGGATGATCGATTTCACCGACGGGATCTCGGCATCCTGGCCGGTCACGACCGGGAATGGCTGCTTCGGCGTACCGTAGCCGACGCCTTTCAGCGACGACAGGATACCGATGCTCAGGCCGTCATATGGCGACAGCACCGCGTCGACGCGGGCATTGCCGTAGTAGGCGCTCAGCAGGTTGTCCATGCGGGCTTGCGCCACGGCGCCGTCCCAGCGCAGGGTGGCCACTTTGTCCATGCCCATCTGCTTCGAACGCACCACCAGCTTGCCGCTGTCGATGTACGGTTTCAGCACCGACATGGCGCCGTTGTAGAAGAAGTGCGCGTTGTTGTCGTCAGCCGAACCGCCGAACAGTTCGATATTGAACGGGCCCTTGCCTTCTTTCAGCTTCAGCGCCGATTCGATGTAGCCCGCTTGCAGCACGCCGACCTGGAAGTTGTCGAAGGTGGCGTAGTAATCGATGTTTTTCGTACCGCGGATCAGGCGGTCATAGGAAATGACCTTGATGCCCTTGTCGGCCGCTTTTTGCAGCACGTTCGACAGGGTGGTGCCGTCGATGGCGGCGATCACCAGCACCTTGGCGCCCTTGGTGATCATGTTTTCCACTTGTGCCAGCTGGTTCGGGATATCGTCGTCGGCGAACTGCAAATCGGTCTTGTAGCCGCGCTCCTTGAATACCTTGACCATGTTGTCGCCGTCGGCGATCCAGCGCATCGACGATTTGGTTGGCATCGAAATGCCGACCGCGCCCTTGTCTGCGGCGCTGGCCATCGGTACCACGGTCATGCCGGACATGGCCAGCACCAGGCTGGCGCTGAGCATTTTCATTGTTGTTTTCATATTAGGTCTCCACCGTCTTCGAATAGTTGAATGGTCCAGCGTCTCGGTCTGTCGGCCGGCTTGGCGCTGGTGGCCAATCCAGGCCACGGCTGATACTAGTTTGTCCAGTGAGACCTCACCAATCAATTTTTTCACTTATGCGATATCCAAAAAGATATCACCCCCCTTATTGATGCGGTGCCGCATGGATTTTCCCGGGCTGGCAAAAGGGCGCGACCTGTCCATCGGATAGGGGATTTTTGGTGCGTCGCAATACCAATAATCATCATGCAATTTGGTGATTTTCGTAATTGCGGTGAGGTGGGACGGCGCGCAGAATCGGCCTCACCTGAACTTTGCTCCCTTTTCCTGAAAGCCGCCATGTTGCCGATTTCCCCTGTTTCCCTGCTGCCTCTTGATCTCGCCGACGCCACCCTGATCGGCCGCATCTGGCGCGACGGTCCCTGCGTGGTGGCCGTGCGCGGCGGTGAAGTATTTGATATCACGGCGTCGGTCTCGACCGTGTCGGAGTTGTTGGAGCGCGACAATCCGCTTGCCTTCGTGCGCCAGGCGCAGGGCGAGTCGCTGGGCCCGGTCGCCGATTTGCTGGCGCAAGCCCTGGGCGCGCCGGCCGGCCAGCCACTGCTATTGGCGCCGTGCGACCTGCAGGCCGTCAAGGCCTGCGGCGTGACATTTGCCGTCAGCCTGCTCGAACGCGTGATCGAGGAACAGGCCGGCGGCAATGCCGACAAGGCCAACACCCTGCGCGCCGCCCTGCAAGCGACCCTGGGCAGTGACTTGTCGGCATTGAAACCGGGTTCGGACGCGGCGCAGCGCCTGAAAGAGCAACTGCAGCAGCGCGGCGCCTGGTCGCAATATATGGAAGTGGGCATCGGCCCCGACGCCGAAGTATTTACCAAGGCGCAGCCGATGTCGTCGGTCGGCTGCGGCGCGCAAGTGGGCCTGCTGCCGGCGTCCGCCTGGAACAACCCGGAGCCGGAAATCGTGCTGGCCGTCAACAGCCGCGGCGAGGTGCTGGGGGCGACCCTGGGCAATGACGTCAACCTGCGCGATATCGAAGGGCGCAGCGCGCTGCTGCTGGGCAAGGCCAAGGACAACAACGGTTCCTGCGCCATCGGCCCCTTTATCCGCCTGTTCGACGACAGTTTTACCATCGACACCGTGCGCGACGCCGAAGTATCGCTGCTGATCGAAGGCGCCGACGACGGTTTCGTGCTGGAAGGCGCCAGCTTCATGCGCGAGATCAGCCGCGACCCGCTCGACCTGGTGCGCCAGACGGCCGGCCAGTACCACCAGTATCCAGACGGCTTCATGCTGTTCCTGGGCACCATGTTCTCGCCCGTGAAAGACCGTGGCGCGCCGGGCGGCGGCTTTACCCACCACCTGGGCGACCGCGTGACGATTGCCAGCCCGGCCCTGGGCGCGCTGGTCAATGAAGTCCAGCATTGCGACACGATCGCGCCGTGGCAGTTCGGCGTGCGCGCGCTGTACGCCAGCCTGGCGCAGCGCGGCCTGCTCTGATCATTCAACTTATCTAATATAAAACGAGAGACATCAATGCTGCATGCAACTTATCCCAGCCTGGCCGGAAAAAACGTCATCATTACCGGTGGCGGCACCGGCATCGGCGTGGCGATCGTCGAAGCGTTCGCGCGCCAGGGCGCGCAGGTCACCTTTCTCGATATCGCGCGC
Source organism: Janthinobacterium sp. PSPC3-1 (assembly GCF_049896105.1). Lineage (NCBI taxonomy): Bacteria > Pseudomonadati > Pseudomonadota > Betaproteobacteria > Burkholderiales > Oxalobacteraceae > Janthinobacterium > Janthinobacterium sp. PSPC3-1. The sequence goes on from NZ_JAFCTQ010000012.1 coordinate 84,266, forward strand.
GACGCCTCGCACGAACTGGAAGCCAAGCTGGCTGACCTGCCACAGCCGCCGCGCTTTCGCTACTGTGACCTGACGGATCTCGCCGCGCTGGCCACCACGTTTGCCGAGATCGAAGCCTCGGTCGGCGCCACCGATATCCTGATCAACAACGCCGCCAACGACGACCGCCACCAGATCGAAAACGTCACGCCCGCCTACTGGGACGAACGCATGGCCGTCAACCTGCGCCACCAGTATTTCTGCGCCCAGGCCGTGGCGCCGGCCATGCGCGCCCGCAAAAGCGGCGTGATCCTCAATCTCGGTTCCATCTCGTGGCACCTGGCGCAGGCCAACCTGTCGATCTACATGACGGCCAAGGCCGGCATCGAAGGGCTGACGCGGGGCCTGGCGCGCGACCTGGGCGTCGATGGCATCCGCGTCAACTGCATCATCCCTGGCGCCGTGCGCACGCCGCGCCAGGAGCGCCTGTGGCATACGCCGGAAGCCGAGGCCGTGATCCTGCAGGGCCAGTGCCTGCAGCTGCGCGTGGAACCGGAAGACGTGGCGGCGCTGGCGCTGTTCCTGGCGTCGGACAACGCGGCCAAGTGCGCCGGGCGTGAATACTATGTCGACGCGGGCTGGTACGGCGCATGAGCGACCTGAACATCCCGCCGACCACTGCGCCGCGCCGTTTCCGCTCGCAGGACTGGTTCGACAATCCCGACCATATCGACATGACGGCGCTGTATCTCGAGCGTTTCATGAACTACGGGATTACCGCCGAAGAACTGCGCTCGGGCCGGCCGATTATCGGCATCGCCCAAAGCGGCAGCGACATCAGCCCGTGCAACCGCATCCACCTGGACCTGGCCAAGCGCGTGCGCGACGGCATCCGCGACGCAGGCGGCATTCCGATGGAATTCCCGCTGCACCCGATTTTTGAAAACTGTCGCCGGCCGACGGCCGCGCTGGACCGCAACCTGGCCTACCTGGGCCTGGTGGAGATCCTGCACGGCTATCCGATCGACGCCGTGGTGCTGACCACCGGCTGCGACAAGACCACGCCGGCGCAGCTGATGGCCGCCGCCACGGTGGATATTCCCGCCATCGTGCTGTCGGGCGGTCCCATGCTGGACGGCTGGATGGACGGCGAACTGGTGGGCTCGGGCGCGGCTATCTGGAAGGGCCGCCGCCAGCTCTCCGCCGGCCTGATCGACAACGACAAATTCCTGCAGATCGCGGCCGCCTCGGCGCCGTCGGCCGGCCACTGCAACACCATGGGCACGGCGTCGACCATGAACGCGCTGGCTGAAGCGCTGGGCATGTCGCTGACGGGCTGCTCGGCGATCCCCGCGCCGTACCGCGAACGGGGCCAGATCGCCTATGAAACGGGGCGCCGCATCGTCGCCCTGGCCCATGACGACGTGCGCCCCTCGGCCATCCTCACGCGTGAAGCGTTTTTGGACGCCATCATCGTCAACGCGGCCATCGGCGGCTCGACCAACGCCCAGCCGCATTTGATGGCGATGGCGCGCCACGCCGGCGTCGAACTGCATTCGAGCGACTGGATGGCGCACGGCTACGACGTGCCGCTGCTCTTGAACATGCAGCCGGCCGGGAAATACCTGGGCGAGCGCTTCCACCGCGCCGGCGGCGTGCCGGCCATCATGTGGGAACTGCAGCAGGCGGGCCTGCTGCACGCGGACCGCCTGACGGTGACCGGCAAGACCATGGCGGAAAACCTGGCCGGCCAGGAAAGCGGCGACCGCGAAATGATCCGCCCGTTTGCCGAGCCTTTGAAGGAAAAAGCGGGTTTCCTGGCCTTGAAAGGCAATCTGTTCGATTTCGCCATCATGAAGACCAGCGTGATTTCGCCCGCCTTCCGCGAGCGCTATCTGTCGCGCCCCGGCTGCGAAGGCATTTTCGAGGCGCGCGCCATCGTGTTCGACGGTTCCGCCGATTATCACGCCCGCATCAACGATCCGGCCCTCGCGATTGACGACAGCTGCATGCTGGTGATGCGCGGCGCGGGCCCGGTCGGCTGGCCCGGTTCGGCCGAAGTGGTCAACATGCAGCCGCCCGACGCCCTGCTGAAAGCCGGCATATTGAACCTGCCGACCCTGGGCGACGGGCGCCAGTCCGGCACCTCGGACAGCCCGTCGATCCTGAACGCCTCGCCGGAAAGCGCGGTCGGTGGCGGCCTGGCCTTGCTGCGAACGGGAGATTTGATCCGTGTCAACTTGCAGGAGGGCCGCTGCGACATGCTGGTCGACGAGGCCGAGCTGGCGCGCCGCGCACAGGAACTGCCGCCGCCGGTCAACGAGAGTTCCACCCCGTGGCAGGAAATCTACCGCGCCAGCGTGGGCCAGCTGGAAACGGGCGCCTGCATGGAGCTGGCGCTGAAATACCGCGCCGTGGGCCAGACCCTGCCGCGCCATAACCATTAGTAGGTCGGGTTAGCGCTCCGCGCGTAACCCGACACCACCCCAACAGCAACCAGCACCACGGTCAAAAATTTTTTCAGCAGCACCCGTAGTTAAAAAAACGTTGTTAATAACATCCACCAGGAGACACACAATGAACAAGATCATCAGCGCCGCCATCATGACCGCCATGCTGGCAATGACCAGCAGCGCCGCCCTGGCCGACGCAAAAAATCCGAAAATCGGCTTTTCCATCGACGACCTGCGCGTGGAACGCTGGACGCGCGACCGCGACTTCTTTATCGCCGCCGCCGAAAAGCAGGGCGCCAAGGTCTTCGTGCAATCGGCCGACGCCAGCGAGCAGCGCCAGATTTCGCAGATCGAAAACCTGATCTCGCGCGGCGTCGACGTGCTGGTGATCGTGCCGTTCAATGCGACGGTGCTCAACAACACCGTCAAGGAAGCCAAAAAGGCCGGCATCAAGGTGCTGTCGTATGACCGATTGATCCTGGGCGCCGATATCGACGCGTATATCTCGTTCGACAATGAAAAAGTCGGCGAAATGCAGGCCGAAGGCGTGACCAAGCTGCAACCGAAAGGCAATTACTACCTGCTGGGCGGCGCGCCTACCGACAACAACGCCAAGATGCTGCGCGAAGGCCAGATGAAAGTGTTGAAACCGTTTATCGACAAGGGCGACATCAAGATCGTCGGCCAGCAATGGGTCAAGGACTGGAGCGCCACCGAAGCGCTGTCCATCGTCGAAAACGCGCTGACGGCCAACAACAACAAGATCGACGCCATCGTCGCCTCGAACGACGGCACGGCCGGCGGCGCGATCCAGGCGCTGGCCGCGCAAAAACTGGCCGGCAAGGTACCGGTCTCGGGCCAGGATGCCGACCTGGCCGCCGTCAAGCGCGTGATCGCCGGCACCCAGGCGATGACCGTCTACAAACCGTTGAAAACCATCGCTTCGGAAGCGGCCAAACTGGCCGTGCAACTGGCGCGCAACGAAAAGCCGGCCTACAACTCCAGCTACGACAACGGCCTGAAAAAAGTCAGCACCGTGCTGCTGAAACCAACGCCGCTGACCAAGGCGAATGTGAATATTCTGATTGACGACGGCTTCTACACCAAGGCGCAGCTGGGTAATTGATCGCCTGTGTCATGTCGGGTTACGCGCTGCGCGCTGCGCGCTAACCCGGCCTGCGCCGGCCCCGGAAAACGCCGGTGGTGGTGTCGGGTTACGCGCTTTGCGCTAACCCGACCTACGCTTGCCCGGATCGGCCGTAGGTCGGATTGGCGGTGCCATGGGCACCGCCTAACCCGACATTTTTCCCCGTATCAGCAACGAGAGCAAGAATGTCCGACTATCTGCTTGAAATGAAAGGCATCGTCAAACAGTTTGGCGGTGTCCGCGCGCTCGATGGCATCGACCTGCAGGTGCGGGCCGGCGAGTGCATAGGCCTGTGCGGCGAGAATGGCGCCGGCAAGTCGACCCTGATGAAGGTCTTGTCGGGCGTGTACCCGCACGGCACCTGGGATGGCGAGATCCTGTGGGATGGCCAGCCCCTGCGCGCCGAATCGATCCGCGATACCGAGGCGGCCGGCATCATCATCATCCACCAGGAGCTGATGCTGGTGCCGCAGCTGTCGGTGGCCGAAAACATCTTCATGGGCCGCGAGCTGACGCTGGCGGGCGGGCGCATGAACTATGGCGCCATGTACAAGCGCGCCGACGAACTGCTGCGCGAACTGAAGATCCCCGAACTGAACGTGGCGCTGCCGGTGATGAATTACGGCGGCGGCCACCAGCAGCTGGTCGAAATCGCCAAGGCGCTCAACAAGAATGCGCGCCTCCTGATCCTCGACGAGCCGTCGTCGTCGCTGACGGCGTCCGAAATCGCCGTGCTGCTCGACATCATCCGCGCATTGAAAGCCAAGGGCGTCACCTGCATCTATATCTCGCACAAGCTCGATGAAGTGGCGGCCATCTGCGACACCATCGTCGTGATCCGCGACGGCAAGCATATCGCCACCACGCCGATGGCGCAGATGAACGTCGAACGCATCATCGCGCAGATGGTGGGCCGCGAAATGAACCAGCTGTATCCGCACCGCGCGAAGAAAGAGGAAATCGGCGAGGTGCTGTTCGAGGCGCGCCACGTGACCTGCATCGACGCCGACAACCCGCAGAGAAAACGCGTCGACGATGTGTCGTTCAGCCTGCGCCGTGGCGAGATCCTCGGCATCGCCGGGCTGGTGGGGGCAGGGCGCACGGAACTCGTTTCCGCCCTGTTCGGCGCCTACCAGGGGCCGTGCGAGGCCGAGGTCTGGCTCGATGGCCGCCAGATCGACACGACGTCGCCGCAAAAGGCGATCGCCATGGGCCTGGCGATGGTGCCGGAAGACCGCAAGCACCACGGCATCGTGCCCGACCTCGACGTCGGCCAGAACATCACCCTGTCGGTGCTGGGCCAGTTTGCGCGCGCCACGCGCATCGATGGCGACGCGGAACTGACGGCGGTGCGTGGCGAGATCGCCCAGCTGGAACTGAAGACGGCCAGCCCTTCGCTGCCGATCACCAGCCTGTCGGGCGGCAACCAGCAGAAGGCCGTGCTGGCCAAGATGCTGCTGACACGTCCCCGGGTGCTGATCCTGGACGAACCGACGCGCGGCGTCGACGTCGGCGCCAAATATGAAATCTACAAGCTGATGCTGGCGCTGGCCGACCAGGGCGTGGCCATCATCATGGTCTCGTCCGAGCTGGCCGAAGTGCTGGGCGTGTCGGACCGCGTGCTGGTGATGGGCGAAGGCCGGCTGCGCGGCGACTTTATCAACGATGGCCTGAGCCAGGAAACCGTGCTGGCGGCGGCGCTCGACCAGCGCCCGGCATCCGGCAACAACACTGCACACAAGGAACCTGCCGCATGAATACGCATAGCGTGAAACAGCTTTTCACCCAATACAAGATGCTGGCCCTGCTGATCGCGGTGGCCCTGATCTGGGCCTTTTTTTCGTGGAAGACCGAAGGCAGCTTCGTCACGCCGCGCAACCTGTCCAATTTGCTGCGCCAGATGTCGGTCACCGGCATCCTGGCCTGCGGCATGGTGCTGGTGATTATCGCCGGCGAGATCGACCTGTCGATCGGCTCCCTGCTGGGACTATTGGGCGGCATCGCCGCCGTGCTCGACGTCACGCAGCACTGGCCGCTGGCGCTGAACCTGATGGCGGTGCTGGGCTGCGGCCTGGTGATCGGCCTGTTGAACGGCTACCTGACGGCCTACCGGGGCATCCCCTCGTTTATCGTCGGCCTGGGCGGCATGCTGGCGTATCGCGGCATTTTGCTGGGCATCACCGGCGGCATCACCATCGCGCCCGTCTCCGAGCCGATGGTGTACCTGGGCCAGGGCTATCTGCCGGCCACGCCCGGCATGATCCTCGGCGTGTTCCTGTTCGTGCTGGCGGCATTCCTGACCTGGCGCGGCCGCGCCAGCCGCGCCCAGCATGGCCTGCCGCAAACGGCGGTCTGGGTCGACACCTTGCGCGTGGCGGTGATCGGCGCCGTGCTGTATGCATTCGTGCGCACCCTGAACGGCTATGAAGGCATTCCGCTGCCGGTGCTGCTGCTGCTGGCGCTGCTGGGCCTGTTCAGCTATATCACCAGCCAGACCGTATTCGGCCGCCGCATCTACGCGGTGGGCAGCAATATGGAAGCGACGCGCCTGTCGGGCATCAACGTGAAAGCCGTGAAGCTGTGGATCTTCGGCATCATGGGCCTGATGTGCGCGCTGGCGGGCCTGATCAATACGGGCCGCCTGGCGGCAGGGTCGCCGTCGGCCGGCACCTTCAGCGAACTCGATGCCATCGCCGCCTGCTTTATCGGCGGCACCTCGATGCGCGGCGGCTCGGGCACCGTGTACGGCGCCCTGATCGGCGCGCTGGTGATGGCCAGTCTCGATAACGGCATGTCGATGCTGGACGTGGACACGTATTGGCAGATGATCGTGAAAGGCAGTATTCTGACCCTCGCAGTCTGGGTGGACGTCAGCACCCGGGCCGGACGCCGCTAGTACCGGCGCATGACCAGTGGCCAGGGACGAAGATACGTCCCGGCCGCGCCCATGGAGGAGACAAAAAAATGAAGATGCCGACCGCGCACCGTATCGCGCTGCTTTTCAATGGCAACAAGATTTATGACCGCGACATCATCGCCGGCATCGCGGCGTATCTGAACACCACGCGCGTGTCGTGGGATCTGTTCCTGGAAGAGGACTTCCGCTGCCGCCTGCCCGGCATCGAGCGCTGGCAGGGCGACGGCATCATCGCCGACTTCGACGACCCGGCCGTCTGCGCGGCGCTGGCCAACAGCCATTTGCCGGTGGTGGCCGTCGGTGGCTCCTACGCGCAGGATGACGGCTACCCGGCCGGCATTCCCTATGTCGCCACCGACAACTTCAAGATCGTCAAGCTGGCCTATGACCACCTGGTCGAAGCGGGCCTCACGCGCTTTGCCTGTTTCAGCCTGCCCGAAGCGGACGTGAACCGCTGGGCGCAGGAGCGCGAAACGGCGTTTTGCGCGCTGATGGAGCGCGACCACATGCGCGCCGACGTGTACCGTGGCGTGGCCACCAGCGCACCGTCGTGGGACGAGGCGGTCGAGCAGCAGATCGCCTGGTTGAACAGCCTGGAAAAACCGGTCGGCATTATCGCCGTCAGCGACGCGCGCGCGCGCCAGCTGCTGCAGGCCTGCATGCATGCGGGAATCGCCGTGCCCGAACAGGTGGCCCTGATCGGCATCGACAACGACCCGCTGGCGCGCATGCTCACGCGCATCCCCCTGAGTTCCGTGATCCAGGGGGCAGAAGAAATGGGCCGCACGGCCGCGCACCTGCTGCACCAGATGTTGAATGGCGCGCGCCTGGCCGGCACGCGCATCCTGGTGCCGCCGGCCGGCCTGAATGTGTTGGCCTCGACGCGCCACCAGCCGTTCCAGCATCCGCAGGTGATGCAGGCGCGCCACTTCATCCGCCAGTACGCCTGCCAGGGCATCAAGACGGAACAGGTGGCCGACTATGTGGGCGTGTCGCGCTCGACCCTGGAAGCGCATTTCCGCCATGAGCTGGGGCGCAGCGTGCACGACGAAATCCTGCATTTCAAGCTCGATGCGGCCAAGACCCTGCTGACGCGCGAACCGGGGCAAGTGGCCGACGTGGCCGTGCGCTGCGGCTTTACCACGGTGCAGTACATGCACGCCGTCTTCAAGCGCGAACTGGGCTGCACGCCGCGCGAATTCCAGCTGCGCAGCCGGTCGCCCAAGGCGGCCTCGCCATGACCGTGACCGCCGCCGCCAGCCATACCCTCTGCAACAGTCGCGGCATGCGGGTGCAGGTCAACCCGCACGACGCCAGCCTGCAGGCGTGGTGGGCGCCCGACCGCTACGGCCGCATGGCCGATGTGCTCGGGCATGCGATGGCGGCGCCGGCAGCCGGCACGCCCGGCGCGCGCTGGCACTGCGACGCCGCCAGCGACGCCGGCCTGGAGCTGCGCCTGGCCCAGGACGGCCTGTGCGTGCGCCTGCGCTACCGGCTGGAAGACAATGGCGGCTTGCATATCGATTGCGAGGCGGTGGCGATCGCGCCGGCCCGCATCGGCCTGGCCGCGCCGGCGTTCAACCTGCATGGCGGCGGCATGGTGTTCGACCATGTGCTGCGCCTGGCGGCCGACCATTATCTGCGGGCGGCCGCCGTGACCGAGGTGGCCGGCAGCGCCTTCGATTTTCGCCAGCCGGCACCGCTGGGCGCGCGCCTGGCCTGGCCCGGCGCCCAGCCGGCCGGCACGCTGGGCTTCGACCATGGCTTCTGCCTGGCCGGCGACGGCCTGCTGCGCGAAGCGGCGCGCGTGGCCGATCCGGCCTCGGGCCGCGAACTGCGCTTCTTCACCACCCAGCCGCGGCTGCACCTGCAGTCGGACCCGCACCGCTTCTGCCTGGCCACCGAGGCACTCGACGTCCCCTGTGGCGCAGCGGCACGACACACTTTCGTGTATCGTCTGGGGGTGCAGGATATCGATGCGTTTGACATATCAGAATCGGTATCGTTGTCGTTAAATAAGTGATTGGTCAGATATGCCGCGCGGTTCTACCATAGGGCAGTTTTTAGCCCCTCTTTTTACCGACGCTGCGAAACTTGCCCATGAATATAATCACCATCGATGCCGGCACCACCAATACGCGTACCCTGTTATGGCGGGACGGCGCCGTCATCGCCCAGGCGTCACAGGAAATCGGTGTGCGCAATACGGCCATCGATGGCCATAACGGCGCACTGAAGCAGGCGCTGCGCGACAGCATCGCCACCGTGCAATCGCAGGCGGCGATCACCAGCGCCGAGGTGGGCCTGGTGCTGGCCTCGGGCATGATCACCTCGCCGATGGGCGTCAAGGAAATACCGCATCTGCCGGCGCCGGCCGGCCTGGCGCAGCTGGCGCAGGGCATGCAGGCGGTCGAGCTGCCCGACGTGCTGGCCCAGCCCCTGTGGCTGGTGCCGGGCGTGCGTAACCAGCATGGCGCCATCGGCCTGCACAATGCCGAAGCGATGGACATGATGCGCGGCGAAGAGACGGAGGTGATCGGCCTCTTGGACCGCCTGCAGTTGCAGGATCCGGCCACCCTCATCATGCCCGGTTCGCATACCAAGCTGGTCAGCGTTGACGAGCGGGGACGCATCATGGGCTGCGCCACCACCATCGCCGGCGAACTGCTGCAGGCGATTACCCAACACACCCTGATACGCCAGTCGGTCGATGGCGACTTTGCCGAGTCGCTGGTGCCGAAGATGCTGCTGGCCGGCGCCGCCGCCGCGCAGAAGACGGGCCTGGCGCGCGCCTGCTTCAGCGTGCGCACCCTGGGCCAGTTCGGCGCCGTCGAGCGCAATGAACGCGCCAATTTCCTGATGGGTGCGGTGCTCAGCGGCGACTTGCTGGCGCTGCGCAACAGCAGCGCCATCCAGATGCGGCCCGAGACGACCCTGGTCATCACGGGCAAGGCCATGCTGCGCCAGGCGCTGGCATTATTGATCGAAGAACACGGATTTTTTTACGGCAAGCGCATCGTCGTCGACGATGGACAGCAAGCCAATTTGGCGGGCCATGGAGCCCTTTTAATTGCCGCCGCGCGCGGCTTGATTTCACAGCAGGAGGCCGCGTGAGCGAGCAAAAGAACAAACGAGTATTACGCTCGCAATCGTGGTTTGGTGGCGACGACAAGGACAGCTTCATTCACCGCAGCTGGATGAAGAACCAGGGTTTCCCCAGCGACGCCTTCGATGGCCGTCCGGTGATCGGCATCTGCAATACCTGGTCCGAACTGACGCCATGTAACGCCCACTTCCGCGACCTGGCCGAAATGGTCAAGCGCGGCGTGCTCGAAGCGGGCGGCTTTCCCGTCGAATTCCCCGTGATGTCGCTGGGCGAGACCAATCTGCGCCCGACCGCCATGTTGTTCCGCAACCTGGCCAGCATGGATGTGGAAGAATCGATCCGCGCCAACCCGATCGACGGCGTGGTGCTGCTGACCGGCTGCGACAAGACCACCCCGGCCCTGCTGATGGGTGCGGCCAGCGTCGACCTGCCGACCATCGTGCTGTCGGGCGGCCCGATGTTGAACGGGAATTACCGCGGCAAGCCGATCGGCTCGGGCACCGATGTGTGGAAATTCTCCGAAGACGTGCGCGCCGGCCGCATGACCTCCGCCGAATTCAAGCAGGCCGAATCGTGCATGTCGCGCTCGGCCGGCCACTGCATGACGATGGGCACGGCTTCCACCATGGCCAGCATGGTCGAGGCGCTGGGCGTGACCTTGCCGGGCAATGCCGCCATTCCGGCCGTCGATTCGCGCCGCAAGCTGCAGGCGCAGCTGACGGGCCGCCGCATCGTCGACATGGTGCATGAAGACCTGAAGCTGTCGAAGGTGCTGACCCGCGACGCGTTCGAAAACGCCATCATGGTCAACGGTGCCATCGGCGGCTCGACCAATGCCGTGATCCACCTGCTGGCGATTGCCGGGCGCATCGGCGTCGACATGCGCCTGGCCGACTGGGACCGCCTGGGCCGCGACATTCCATGCCTGCTGAACCTGATGCCGTCGGGCCAGTACCTGATGGAAGATTTTTACTATGCGGGCGGCCTGCCCGTCATCATCCGCGACCTGCTGGACAAGCTGCACGGCGAAGCGCTGACGGTGACCGGCGCCACCATGGCCATCAACGTGGCCGAAGCGGAAAACTTCAACCCGGAAGTCATCACGCCTTTGGCACAGCCATTCAAGGATGAAGGCGGCATCGCTGTGTTGCACGGCAACCTGTCGCCGCGCGGCGCCGTCATCAAGCCATCGGCCGCTTCGCCGGAACTGATGCAGCACCGCGGCCGCGCCGTGGTCTTCAACAGCATCGAGCATTACAAGGAACGGGTCGACGATCCGGACCTGGACATCGACGCCAGCTGCATCATGGTGCTGCAGAACTGCGGTCCGCAGGGTTATCCGGGGATGGCCGAAGTGGGCAACATGGGCCTGCCGAAGAAACTGCTGGAACTGGGCGTGCGCGACATGGTGCGTATTTCGGACGCGCGCATGAGCGGCACGGCCTACGGCACCGTGGTGCTGCACGTGGCGCCGGAAGCGGCCGCCGGCGGCCCGCTGGCGCTGGTGCGCGATGGCGACATGATCGAGCTCGACGTGCATGGCCGCCGCCTGCACCTGGAAGTGTCGGACGAAGAACTGGCGCGTCGCCGCGCCGAATGGAAGCCGATTGCACCAACCATGCGCGGCGGCTACCAGTCGATGTATATCAAGCACGTGATGCAGGCCGATGAAGGCGCCGACCTGGACTTCCTGGTCGGTTGCCGTGGGTCGGCAGTGCCACGCGAGTCGCATTAAGCCCAAGTGCAAGTTCCGGGGTCGGACCCTAGGGACTCGGCGTCCCCGTTCGACCCCAGTTTTTGCTTCTGGGGTAAAAAAAAAGGAAAAAAATGGAGACAAAAGCTGAATCAAAAGCCGACCTGCTGGTCGACTCCCAGGATTTCCTGGGCGAGGGCGTGCGCTGGTGCGAACGCAGCGGGCGCGTGTTCTGGACCAATATCGAAGGCTGCAAGCTGCATGCCTTGACCCTGGCCACGGGCGTGCGCGAGACCTGGGCCATGCCCGAGCGCCTGGCCTGCTTTGCCTTGACGCACGACGAGCATGTGCTGCTGCTGGGCCTGGCCTCGCGCCTGGCCTGGCATGACCTGCGCAGCGGCGCCGTCACCACCCTGCACGTGGTGGAGGAAGACCTGCCGATGACGCGCCTGAACGATGGCCGCTGCGACCGCCAGGGCCGCTTCGTGTTCGGCACCCTGGACGAGCGCCCGTGCCGCGATGCCATCGGCAGCTTCTACCGCCTCAATCTCGATTTGACGCTGGAGCGCCTGCCGCTGCCGAACGTGGCGATCTCGAACAGCATCTGCTTCAGCGTCGATGGCGCGGCCATGTATTTCTGCGATTCGATCCAGGGCGTGATCTGGCGCTGGGACGATTATCTCGGCGGCGATGCCAGCCGGGTCAAGGTGTTTGCGCATCTGGCCGGTGAGCCTGGCGCACCGGATGGCGCCACCATCGATGCTGACGGTTACCTGTGGAGCGCGCAGTGGGGCGCCTCGCGCGTGCTGCGCTTTGCGCCCGATGGCAGCATAGCCCGGCAAGTCACCTTGCCCGTCTCGCAGCCCAGCTGCGTGAGCGTGGGGGGCGCTGCCTACAACGAGGTATTCATCACCACGGCGCAGGAAAACCTGACGCCGGAACAACTGGCGGCGGAACCGCAGGCCGGTGGCCTGTTCCATGCGCGCATCGACGGCGTGCGCGGCTTGCCCGAAGTGCGTTTCAACGCACTGCCAGTCTGACCAACCAATCAGGAGTATCAGCATGTTGAAGCAAACAGTTTTTCAAGGCATCCTTGAACGCGGCATGGTGGGCATCGTGCGCGCCGACTCGCCCGAAGCGGCGGTACAGATCGCCGAGGCGTGCATCGCCGGCGGCGTGACGGCGCTGGAAGTGGCGTTCACCACGCCCGACACCCTGGGCGTACTGCGCACCCTGCGCGAGCGTCATGGCCAGGACGTGCTGCTGGGCGCGGGTACGGTCTTGGACCCTGAAACGGCGCGCGCGGCGATACTGGCCGGCGCCCAGTTCATCATTTCGCCGGGCGTCAATGTCGACACCATTGCCGTGTGCCAGCGCTACCAGGTGCTGGCCATGCCGGGCGCCATGACGCCGACCGAAATCGTCACGGCCCTGCAGGCCGGCGCCGATATCGTCAAGGTGTTCCCGGCCGAGATGTTCGGCCCTGCCTATATCAAGGCCCTGCGCGCGCCGTTGCCGCACGCGCCGTTGATGCCGACCGGCGGCGTCACGGTAGAGAACCTTGGTGAATGGTTTGCCAACGGCGCCATCGCGGTCGGCATCGGCGGCAGCCTCAGTGGCCCGGGCGCCAAGGGCGATTACGCGGCCGTCACCAGCCGCGCGCGCGAGTTCGTGGCGCAGATGGCGGCCGTGCGCAAATAGGCGTCCACCTCTTCAGGCTGGCTCCCATGCCGGCCTGAATCTGCTACGCTAGGCGGGCAATGTCGCACGCCTGCCGAAGCCCAGACCATGTCCCATATTCCCCGCATCCTGCAAGACGCCCGCATTATCGCCATCGTCGGCCTGTCCGACAAACCAGAACGCGCCAGCCATGAGGTGGCCGAATACCTCATCGGGCACGGCTACCAGGTCGTGCCCGTCAACCCGGCGCTGGCCGGCCAGCAGGTACTGGGCCAGCGCGTCTTTGCCACCCTTACCGAAGCGGCCAGCGCGCTGGCCCCGCAGCGTATCGATATCGTCGACTGCTTCCGCAAGTCCGAAGACATTGTGCCGATCGCGCAGGAAGCCGTCACCATCGCGGCCGGCTGTTTGTGGCTGCAGCTCGATGTCGTCAACGAAGAAGCGGCGGCGATCGCCCGCGCCGCCGGTCTCGAGGTGGTGATGGATCACTGCACGAAGATCGAGCACCGCAACCTGGCGGTGACGGCATGAAGGCGCGCACGCAGTTCCGCGCCGGCAAAGGGTTTGATCTGAACGAGGATTTCGCGGGCAAGCGCTTGCTGGGCGCCGCCACCAAGGCCGCCAACAAGAAGCTGACAGCCGCCCAGTGCAAGGCGCTGGACCGCGAGGAAACCGTGGCCCTGACGGCGCAGATCGCCGAGTGCCAGAGCATGCTGTACGCGCAGCGCAAGCAGAAAGTGCTGCTGGTATTGCAGGGCATGGACACCTCGGGCAAGGATGGCACGGTAAAAGCCATCTTCAGCAATATCAACCCGATGGGCATCCGCGCCGTGGCCTTCAAGGGGCCTACCGATATCGAACTGGCGCACGACTATCTGTGGCGCGTGCACCAGCATGTGCCTGTGAAAGGCGAGATCGCGATCTTCAACCGCAGCCATTATGAAGACGTGCTGATCACGCGCGTGCAGGACATGATCACCAAGCCCGAATGCGAGCGCCGCTACGCGCAGATCCGCGATTTCGAGCGCATGCTGAGCGAGACCGGCACCGTCATCCTGAAGATCTTTTTGCATATCTCCAAGGATGAACAGCGCGGCCGCCTGCAGGAGCGGCTGGACGATCCCGACCGCCAGTGGAAGTTCGACCCGAACGATATTGCGCAGCGCAAGAAATGGGATGACTACCAGCGCGCCTACCAGACGGCGATACGCGAGACCGACGCCGATCACGCGCCCTGGTATGTGGTGCCGGCCAATTCCAAGACCCAGCGCAACCTGGTAGTGGCGTCCCTGCTGCTGGAAACCTTGCAGGCGATGAAGCTGGCCTACCCGGCGCCGGACCCGAAACTGTCATCCTATAAAGTCGAGTAAAAAACCTAGCGCGACCCTCTGCGCGCGGCCAGGCGGTCGAGCATGTTCTTGACCGCTTCCATCTGCGTGCCGCTCTGGCGGTAAAAGTCCGGCTCCAGTGGATTGATGCTGGTGTAGCCCCAGAAGTCCCAGCAGCCTTTCGGGTTGTAGGGGTAGATCGGGCTCGGTTCCACCTGCGGATACAGCACCACGATCTTGTTCGCATCGGCGACCTGGTTGTAGCCGGTGCGCGTATAAAACTGGTCACCTATCGCCTGCGTGGTTTGCAGGCAGCCGTGGAACACCACGTGCACGCGGCAGCTTTCGCTGTTGCAGGCGGCGGGAATATAGGCGTAGCCGGTATTGCCCATGCTGGAATAGGAACTCTTGATAAAGCCGCGCTGATTGAAAGCGATCAGCTTGCCCTTCAAGGTGGTGGAAGATGGCTGCAGGTCCTGGTACAGATGCTGCAAGATGTCGCGCGCCTGGATAAAACCGCAGTTGTTGATGAATGGCGGCTGGGTGCTGGCGCAGGCCGAGTCCTGCAGGCTGTCGGTAATGATGGCGTGGCCGGCGGTCACCGTGTCGGCAAAGCGGATATTGACCGCCGGGGTGCCGGCCAGCTGGTAGAACCTGGCCACCTGCTCCACCACCGGCCGCGTCACGGTCTGGTCGCGGGTGCCGCTGAACAGGTAGATGCGCTGGCGCTGCAAATTGCCGGTGTCGTCGATCAGCCGGTCGCGCGCAAAGTCCTGCGCCGCGCGCAGCAGGCCGGCCGCGTCCGGCGGTGATACCTGCGCGTCGCCCGGGTTCATGCAGGTGGTCAGGGCATTGTTCAGGTAGGCGATATACGGAAAGCGGCCCGGCTGGCTGGCGCAGTAATACGGCCCGCCGGCGATGATGCCGGCGCCGCTGACGGTGGCCGAATAGGCGACGGCGAACTGCGCCGCCATATAGCCGCCCGACGACAGGCCGGACACCGTGGTCTGGCGCAAGTCCACCTGCAGCGCGGGCAGGGCGGATGCCTCGCTTTTCGGGGCCGTCGGCTTGACGGGGCTGGTAATGGCGTGTACTTGCGGCGCCAGCAGCAGGCTGGCGGCAAGCAGGGCATGGATGGCTGGACGGTTCATGGCATTTCCTGGCAATGGGGTAGGCCGAGCATAGGCAAAAATAATGTGCTGTGGGCAAGCACTGTGCTGGGCTTGATATCGCTCAATCGCCGCAGTGGCATCGGTGCCGCACACGCGCGCGCAAGGATTGGCATAGAATGCTTTTTTATCCTTTCATCATGGTGCCCGCATGTCCAAGACTATTGCCCAGCTGTTCGCGTTGACCGCCCTGTGTGCGGGCCTGCCCGCTTTTGCCGCCCAGCCGGTCGCCGCTGCCGCCGCCGCCCCGGCCGCCGCCGCGCCAGCTGCCTGCCCGGCCATTCTCAAGCAGACCTTCAACCGCCTGCAGGATGAAGCGCCGCAAAACCTGTGCCAGTACGCGGGCAAGGTCGTGCTGGTCGTCAATACGGCCAGCTATTGCGGCTTTACCAAGCAGTACGAAGGCCTCGAAGCGCTGTATGCCAAGTACGGCAGCAAGGGCCTGGTGGTGCTGGGCTTTCCGTCGAACGACTTCGGCAACCAGGAACCGGGCAACAGCAAGGATATCGCCGACCTGTGCTACAACACCTATGGCGTGAAATTCCCCATGTTCGCCAAATCGGTGGTGTCCGGTTCCACGCCGAACCCCTTCTATGCGGACCTGATCAAGCAGACCGGCAAGACGCCGGCCTGGAACTTCCATAAATACCTGATCGACCGCAATGGCAAGGTGCTGGAAAGCTTCCCCAGCAAGGTCACGCCGGAAGACAAGAAACTGGTGGGCGCCGTCGAAAAGGCGCTGGCGATGTAAGAACAAACCGGCCCGCGCGCCGGTTTTTTTGTAACGCCGCGCTTGTCATTCTGGCATCGCTGTCCTAAGCTGCCTGCTGGAGTCTCTACAACAGCTGACAAGGAGAACATCATGGCGTATGTCGATGGATTCGTGGTGCCGGTGCCCAAGGACCGGCTGGAGGACTATCTGACCATGTCGCGTGCCTGTGGCGCCATCTGGCGCGACCTGGGCGCGCTCGAATTTCGCGAATGCGTGGCCGACGATGTCAAGCCGGGCAAGTGGACCTCGTTCCCGCAGGCGGTCGACCTGCAGGACGGCGAAGTGGTGATCTTTTCCTGGATCGTCTACGAATCGCGCGCCAGGCGTGACGAGATCAATGACAAGGTGATGAAAGATCCGCGCATGAAGGAATACATGGATCCGGAAAAATTGCCGTTTGACGGCAAGCGCATGGTCTACGGCGGTTACGAAATGAAAATCGATCTCTAAACGAGTTGTGCTGGCATCGCCCCGCGCAGCGCATTGCACACCACAATCTGCTGTGCGCTGGTCAGCATGGCGCGCGTGATCACGCTTTCCCGGGCATCCCAGGCCGGGTCGGCCAGCATGGCCGCGCGCTGCACGCCGGGCAGCAAGCCGCAAGATAGCGGCGGCGTATGCCAGCGCCCGTCCAGCTGGACGAACACATTGCTGCGCCCACCCTCGGTCAGTTCATCGCGCTCGTTAAAGAACAGCATGTCGAAGCAGCCCTGCGCCTCGGCGGCACGCCAGGCGGCGTCGTAGCGGGCGCGCACGCTGCTTTTATGGCGCAGGAACAGGTCGCCACTGTCCGTTGCATCGGACGCCAGCATCACCGTGACGGTGGCGGGCAGGGGCGCCAGCGCGCCGCTCTGCACGCTGAACCCGCCATCGTATGCCAGGGCCAGGCGCAGGCGGAAGGGCGTATCGTCCGGCCGCTCCGCGCAAGCGGCCTGCAGCGCGGCGATCGCCAGGCTTTCATCCCATGCAAAGCCGAAGTAGCGGGCCGATGCGCTCAAGCGCGCCAGGTGGCGCGCCTGCTGGCGGCAGCCGTCCGCGCGGCTGGCATGCAGGGTCTCGAACAGTTCGAAGTCGTTGCTCAAACCTGTCAGGAAACGCGCCTTGAGCCGGCATTCGGCAAATTCCTCGTCCGCCACGCTGTCGTAAACGATGCCGGCGCCCACGCCCAGTTCACCGCGGCGGGTGCCGCTGGCGGCATCAACAGGCTGCAGGGCCAGCGTGCGGATCGGCACCGACATGCAGAAGTCGCCCACCGCGTGCGCTGAATCTGGCGCGGGCGGATCGAACCAGCCGATCGCCCCGGTATAAATGCCGCGCGGATCGGGTTCGAGTTCGGCGATGATTTCCATGGTGCGCCGCTTGGGCGCGCCCGTGATCGAGCCGCAGGGATACAGCGCCTGGAAGATATCGGCCAGTGTGGCGTCCTGGCGCAGCCGGGCCTGCACGGTGGAGGTCATCTGCAGCACGCTGCTGTAGCGTTTGACGTCGAACAGGGCCGGCACCTGCACCGTGCCGGTGTCGGCGATGCGGCCGATATCGTTGCGCAGCAGGTCGACGATCATCAGGTTTTCGGCGCGGTTTTTCGGATCCTGCGCCAGTGCCAGCGCGCGGCGCGTGTTTTCCTCTTCCTGATCCGCCGGTGCCGCAGGCGCCGTGCCTTTCATCGGCCGCGCCGTCAATTCACCGTGCGCATGGCGCACGAACAGTTCGGGCGACAGCGACAGCAGGGCGCCGCCATCGGGCAGCATGACCAGCGCGCCATACGGCACCGGCTGGCGCGCGCGCAGCCGCGCATACAGGGCGGCGGGCGCGCCAAACGCGTCGAAGCGCAGCCGATATGTGTAATTGACCTGGTAGGTGTCGCCGGCGGCGATATAGTCGTGGATGCGGGCCAAGGCCTGCGTGAACTGCCGCTGGTCGATATTGGCATTGACCCCGGCGATACCGGCCGGTGTCTCGCCAGCCGGCGCCTGGGCTGCCAGCCAATGCGCCACGTCATCCTGCGACAAATGCGCGCAGTGCTTGAACAGCAGCACCTGTGCCAGCGGTGGCGCGTCGCCATCAGCCGCGCGCGGCGGCGTCGCCAGCAGATGCGCGCCCAGTTCGTAGCTGCATACCGTGACGGCATGCAGGCCGCGTTGTAAGGCCGCTTCCAGGCCGTCCAGCAGTGCCGGCCACTGCTCGATGGCATCGCAGCGCAGCACGCCCGCCACGCCCGTGTACAGCCGCGAGCCGGCGCCCGGGCTGGCGGCGTCGTCAAGCAGGGCGTAGCAGTCGGCACTCATGGCAACAGCGGCGATGGAATCAGCCCAGCAGCATGGCGATTTGCAGCGCCGCTTCCTGGGACGGATTGATCTTGAAGCCGCTCTTGGCGTAGCGGTGCCAGCGGCCGATGACGAAGCTGACCAGCAGGGTGGCGCGCGCCGACACTTCGCTTTCCTTGCCATGGCCTTCGGCGGCCGCCACGCGCAAGGCCTGCTTGAGCGACAGTTCGACGCGGTCGTAGAACTGGTTCATGCGCACTTGCAGACGCTCGTCTTCATTGACCAGCGCGTCGCCGATCAGCACGCGCGTCATGCCCGGATTGCTGATGGCGAAATTGAGCAGCATGCCGACGATGTCGCGCGTCTGCGACAGGCCGTCGCTGTGCTTTTCCGTGATCTGGTTGATCAGGCCGAAGACGCTCGACTCGATGAATTCGATCAGCCCTTCGAACATCTGCGCCTTGCTGGCGAAATGGCGGTACAGCGCCGCTTCGGAGACGGCCAGCCTGGCGGCCAGTGCGGCCGTGGTGATCTTTTCGCCTTTCGGCTGCTCCAGCATTGCGGCGAGGGCCTGAAGAATTTGTAGCCTGCGTTGGCCCGGCGGTGTGCTTGCCATGTTTTCTCTTATAGTTAAAAAAAATGCTGCCTTGAGGGGAGTTCGAAACCGCCGCTAGCGGCCCGCGATCCGGGATCAACCGGACGGCGGAGAAGGTCCCCTTCAGCGCAGGCGATGAAGGCGGCGTGCCAAATGCCGGACAGATTTTACTTTGACATCGACGTAAGCGGGGCGATTTAACGCTTTGGGCAGCCGCGCCATGCCGATGGGATCGGCCATTTTCAGGTATTGCGTGACCCACGCCGTGCGCAAACCGATCTTTTTGGCGCCCTTCAGATTGGCCAGCGTATCTTCAACCAAAATACAACGGCTGGCCTGGATATGGTGCTTGCGCAGCAACTTGCGCAGCATCAGGGTCGACGGTTTCGGACGCAGCTGGCGGTGCACATGCATCGCTTCGATCGCCACATGATGGGTAAAATGCCGGCGCAGCCGCAAATGGCGCATCACGTCGCTCGAATAGCGCAGCGGCGCATTCGTCAGCAAAATTTTACGGCCAGGCAGGCGCCGCAGCAAGGCACCCAGGCCCCGCTCGGCGCGTATCATCGACGGCAAATCCGTAAAGGCATGCGTCTCGCTGAGAAAATGCGCGGCCGGCACCTGGTGGTGCTTGACCATGCCCAGCAAGGTGGCGCCATAGCGGCGCCAGTAGGCCGCGCGCGCCGCGTTGACGATGGCGTCGTCGGCCGGCGTCACGCCATCGCCGAGCACGCGCGCAATATAGGTGTTCATATTGGCCGTGATGAGCGGGAAGATGGCGTGCGAGGCGTTGTGCAGGGTGTTGTCGAGGTCGAACAGCCAGACGGGCGAGGAGCGATTAAGATGGAGCACGGGCACGAGAGTCTCTAGCAATCAAAATGAACGACGAAAATTTAACGATCAGGAAAACCATGCGACGCCAGATTATAGTGATGTTCTGCGGATTATTCTTGCTGCCCCTTCCGGCGGCCTTTGCCGAAGCGCCGCCTGCGGCCGTCAACCGGGGCGCGCTGTTCAAGGTGCAGGACGCCAGCCACACCCTGTATTTGTTCGGGACCATCCACGTCGGCGCGCCCGATTTTTATCCGCTGGAGCCCACCGTCACGCGCGCCCTGCACGAGGCCGGCGCGCTGGCGCTGGAGATCGATCCCACCGCCGACCCGCGCCTGGCCGCCAGCGCCGTGCTGAAATACGGCATGGATGCGCCGGGCGGCAAGGCACCTGCCGACTGCCGCCAGGCGCTGGCGCCGCGCGTGGCCCCGCTGTTGCAGAAATACGGGATTCCCGCCGAGGCGGCGGCGCCGATGAAACCGTGGATGCTGGCCAGTGTCTTGGCCATCAGCGAATTTTCCACCCTCGGCTACCGCGCCGACCTGGCCGTCGACAGCTATCTGTCGCAGCAGGCCAAGCAGCGCCGCATTCCGGTGCTGGAACTCGAATCGATGGAAAGCCAACTGGCGCTGTTCGGCGGCATGACCCCGGACGAGCAATGCCGCTTCCTGGAAGACAGCGTCGCCTCGATCGAAGACAAGGATCAAAAAGAAGAAGCGCGCGAAATCGCCCAGGCCTGGCGCACGGCCGATGCCGCCGCCTTCGAGCGCCTGGCCACCAAAGCCGCCACCGACCCCTCCTTCGCCGCCCGATTCGTGCAAAAAGTGTTGCTCGATGGCCGCAACCCCGCCCTCGCCGACGGCATCGCCAACCTGCTCAAGCAAGAAAAATCCAGCCTCGCCGCCATCGGCGTGCTGCACCTGGTCGGCCAGCAAAGCGTCCCCGACCTCTTGCGCAAGAAGGGCCTGAAGGTAGAACGGATTTATTGAACAACAAAGAAATAAGCTGAAGGCAGCCCAGCCGCGCAACACAGGCGGCCAAGTAGATGGAAAAACGTTCAGGACAAGGCGTCGAGCCGAAGACAGTACGCATGTACGGCGAGGCGAGGCAACGCAGTCATGGACGTTTTTTCAGCTACGGGGTATAAATAGTTGGTGCCCTTGACGTGGATCGAACACGTGGCCTCTCCCTTACCAAGGGAGTGCTCTACCACTGAGCTACAAGGGCAAATTGAAAGCGGCGCCAGGTGAGTGCGCCGCCGTGCTGCTCGCGATGTGCTGCGAATTTTTTAGTGCGAACGGATCATAGTACCAAAAGCCTGCTCGGTCAACACTTCCAGCAACA
The DNA here is from genome assembly GCF_049896105.1 of Janthinobacterium sp. PSPC3-1. Taxonomy (NCBI): domain Bacteria; kingdom Pseudomonadati; phylum Pseudomonadota; class Betaproteobacteria; order Burkholderiales; family Oxalobacteraceae; genus Janthinobacterium; species Janthinobacterium sp. PSPC3-1. Next base: position 105,544 of record NZ_JAFCTQ010000012.1, read on the forward strand.
AAGAGTGTTCGATGCGGCCATCGATGATGTGCACGGTGTTCACGCCGGACTTGGCGGCGTCCAGCGCGGACGAGATTTTTGGCAGCATGCCGCCTGAAATCGTGCCGTCGGCGAACATCTCGTCGATCTCGCGCGCCGACAGATCGGTCACCAGGTTGCCCTGCTTGTCCTGCACGCCGGCGATATTGGTCATCATGATCAGCTTTTCCGCTTTCAGGATTTCCGCGATCTTGCCGGCCACCACATCGGCGTTGATGTTGTAGGCCTGGCCGTCCTGGCCGAAACCGATCGGCGAAATGATGGGAATGAAGGCGTCGTCCTGCAGCGCCTTGACGACGGCCGGATTGATGGCGTCGATCTCGCCGACAAAACCGATGTCGAGGAATTCACCCGGCTTTTCGCGGTCCGGCATCTGCATGCGGCGCGCGCGGATCAAGCCGCCGTCCTTGCCGGTCAGGCCGACAGCCTGGCCGCCGTAGTGGTTGATCAGCATGACGATGTCCTGCTGCACTTCGCCGCCCAGCACCCACTCCACCACTTCCATGGTTTCTTCGTCGGTGATGCGCATGCCTTGCACGAAGGTGCCTTGCTTGCCGATTTTTTTCAGCGCGTTGTCGATCTGCGGTCCGCCGCCGTGCACCACGACGGGGTTCATGCCGACCAGCTTGAGCAGGATCACGTCGCGCGCGAAGCCGTGCTTGAGGCGCTCGTCGGTCATGGCATTGCCACCGTATTTGATGACGATGGTCTTGCCGTGGAAGTTACGGATATAGGGCAGGGCCTCGGCCAGAATCTGCGCCTTGATTTGCGGCGATACGGCCGTCAAGTCGTCATTCATGTCCAGGTTCAATTTAGCGAGTTGATTCATGGCGAGTCCGGAAAATAGATAGGTGGGATTTTACAGGGAAGACGAAAATCTTGGAGGCATTATAGGACGATCCTGTTGTATTTTCCCTGGCGATCCTATAGTCTGGCCCGATATGCACGTCCACCAGCCTTTTTACCGCCAGTTACACCTGCTTCGCGCCCGACAGGCGTGTGTCACACAGTTGTCAATTCATTAGTACTCATGAGCCTCTGCACGCTTTGCGGCGCCCCCTTCAGCTGCGGCCAGGTTGACCCAGCGGCCAGCGGACCATGCTGGTGCGCGGCCCTGCCAGCGGCCGTGCCGCTGCCTGGCAACAGCGCCACCGGCTGCTGGTGCCCGGCCTGCCTGCGCGCGCATATCGCCGGCCTGCCGCTGTCCTCATCGACGTCCGCGCCATCGAAATAAGCGCGGCCACTGGCGGTTTCCTTTGCATTTGATCTTGCTAGGGCCGGGGCAATCCCGTCAGACTGTGCTTTTGAGAGTTACCGTAAGGAAATAGTCATGCGTTTCAAGGATATCCGCATCGGCGTGCGCATCAATGCGGGCTACGCCATTCTGATCGTGCTGATGCTGGTGGTGATCGTGCTGTCGGGCAGCCGCATCTACGCGATCCGCGCCGAGACCGACGATATCCTGCAGCGCGACTGGGTCGCCTCCAAGGCGACCAGCAAGATCCATGCGATGGCGCGCGAGGCGGCCACGCGCATCGTCAGCCTGCCGATCCTGCAAAGCGAGGTACTGCGGCAGGAAAACCAGGCCCGCCTGGAAGCGATCAAGGAGGGCATCGATGGCCAGATGCGCATCCTGGAAAGCCTCGATGCGCGTGCCGAAGAGCGGCACCTGCTGCAGCAGATCCGCCGCGCGCGCGCCGATTATTTTGTCGCGCTGCGCCGGATCTTCGCGCAAGTGGAGGATGGCGAGCATGCGGGCGCCGAAACGACCTTGCAGACGAGCGCCCTGCCGATGCTGGAGCAAGTGCTGCTGTACGTGGGCCAGCTCGACGGCTTGCAGCAGCAGCAGATCAGCGACAGCGCGGCGCGCATCCGCAGCGACATCGACACGTCCCTGCTGCTGATGGGCGGCATCGGCCTGGCCGCGCTGCTGGTGGGGCTGGCGTTTGCCTGGTCGGCGCGCTCGATCACGCGCCCGCTGGGCCAGGCGGTGGCGATCGCCACGCGCGTGGCCAATGGCGACCTGAGTTCCGTGATCGACGTCGATTCGCGCGACGAGACGGGCGAATTGATGCAGGCGCTGAAAAACATGAGCATCAGCCTGGCGCTGGAACAGGACCTGCGCCATGCGGTGGAGGTGGCCGAAGACGCGACCAAGATGAAGTCCGATTTCCTGGCCAATATGTCGCATGAAATCCGCACGCCGATGAACGGCATTATCGGCATGACCCACCTGGCCCTGCAGACGGAGCTGACGCCGACCCAGCGCAACTACCTCGACAAGGTCGAATCGGCGTCGAAGAATCTGCTGGCCATCATCGACGACATCCTCGATTTTTCCAAGATCGAGGCCGGCAAGATGACGTTTGAAAAAGTCGATTTTTTCCTCGAAGACGTGCTGGCGCAGATCGCCGACCTGTCCGTGATGCGGGCCCAGGACAAGGGCCTGGAACTGCTGTTCGACGTAGCCGCCGACGTGCCCAATGCGCTGCAGGGCGACCCGCTGCGCCTGGGGCAGGTGCTGATCAACCTCACCAACAACGCCATCAAGTTTACCGACAAGGGCGAGATCGTCGTCACCATCCGCCTGCAGACATTGGAGGACCATGCGGCCGTGCTGCGGGTCGACGTGCGCGACACCGGCATTGGCCTGACGCCGCCCCAGCGCAGCAAGTTGTTCCAGGCGTTTACCCAGGCCGATACCTCGACCACGCGCCACCATGGCGGCACGGGCCTGGGACTGACCATCAGCAAGCGCCTGGTGGAAATGATGGAAGGCGAGATAGGTCTCGACAGTGTGGCGGGCGTGGGCAGCACCTTCTTCTTTACGGCGCGCTTCGGCCTGGCCGCCGTGCGCCGCGATCAGCTGCCGCATTTGCAGCCACTGCCGCAATTTGCCGGCCTGCGCGTACTGGTGGTCGACGACAATGCCAGCGCGCGCGAGATTTTTGTCAGCATGCTGGCCAGCCTCGGTTTCGACGCGCGTGCGGTGCCCGGCGGCGCGCCGGCGATCGCCTCGGTGGCGCAGGCGCGTGGTGAAGGCCGCCCGTTTGGCCTGGTGCTGATGGACTGGAAAATGCCGGGCATGAACGGCCTTGACGCCTTGGCCGCGATCCGCGCCGGGTCGCCCGGCATCGACGCCACGCCGGCCTGCATCATGGTCACCGCGTATCACCGCGAAGCGCTGCTGGAAGCGGCGCGCCAGCGCGAGCTGCCGCTCGACGGCGTGTTGAACAAGCCGGTCAGCGCATCGAGCCTGCTCGACCAGATATCCTTTGTGTTTGGCGGCGTCACCGGACAAAGCCGCAAGACGCAGCGCCAGAGCAGCTACAAGGAAGACGAACGGGCCTTGCGCGGCGCCTGGCTGCTGCTGGTGGAAGACAACGAGGTAAACCAGGAAGTGGCGCAGCAGATATTGAGCGACGCCGGCATCCGCGTCGACATCGCCGGCAATGGCGCCATCGCGCTGGCGAAAATCGCCGAGAACAACTACGACGGCGTGCTGATGGATTGCCAGATGCCGGTGATGGATGGCTACCAGGCCACGCGCAAGCTGCGCCAGGACGCCCGCTATTCGAACCTGCCGGTGATCGCCATGACGGCCAACGCCATGGTCGGCGACAAGGAGAAATGCCTGGACGCCGGCATGAACGATTTCATCGCCAAGCCGATCGACGTGGCGCAGCTGTTCGGCACCCTGGCGCGCTGGGTGGCCCCAAGCGCGCCGCGGGCCGTGGCGCAGGAGATGGCGCAGCCGCAGGCGCAGCTCGATGGGGCCTTGCCGGTGGTGCCGGGCCTGATGATGGCCGAGGCCCTGCGGCGTGTGGGCGGGAATGTCAATTTGATGCGAAAATTGCTGGACCGCTTTGTCGAGACCCAGTTCGACGCCATGCTGCGCATCGCCAGCGCGATCGAGAACAACCAGCTGGAAACGGCGATCCGTGTCGCCCATACCCTGAAGGGACTGGCCGGCAATATCGGCGCCGGCGGCCTGGCCGACAGCGCGGCGCGGGTCGAGCATCTGCTCAGCCTCGGTTCGCACGACGGCTTGCCGCAGGCCCTGGAGGCGTGCACCCTGGCGCTCGATGAACTGGTGCCGAAGATCGCGCAGGCGATGCAGGGCAGGAGCACACCAAGGCAAGGTCCGGCGGTGGCGGAGGTGGACCGCGCGCAGCTGGAAGCGCGCTTGCGCGAGCTGTCGCAGCTGCTGTTGCAGGATGATGCGCAGGCGGTCAAGCATCTCGACGGCATTGCCTCCATGCTGGTGGCGGCCGGCCAGGCCGAACATGCGCGCCAGTTGAAACGCATGCTGGGACAATACGATTTTGAAGGTGCGCTGGCGCAGCTGGGCGAAACGGCCGCCGCGCTCGATTTGACACTGCATACACCGCAGACAGGACACTCATGAAGGCATTGAACAGCAAGCCGACCATCCTGGTGGTCGACGATACTCCCGACAATATCGACCTGCTGCGCGCGGTGCTCGAAGACGATTACCGCACCAAGATCGCCGTCAACGGCGAGCGCGCCCTGAAGATCGCCGCCGGTGGCGACCAGCCCGATCTGATCCTGCTCGATATCATGATGCCCGGCATGAGCGGCTACGACGTGTGCCGCGCGCTGAAAGCCGATCCGGCCACCGCCAATATCCCCGTCATCTTCGTCACCGCCATGAGCGAGGTGGCCGACGAGCAGCTGGGACTGGCGCTGGGCGCCGTCGATTACATCACCAAACCGATTTCGGCGCCCCTGGTGCTGGCGCGCATCAAGACCCAGCTGGGCATGAAGCGCATGCAGGATTTTTTGCGCGACCAGAACCATTACCTGGAAAGCGAAGTGGAGCGCCGGGTGCAGGAAGTGGCCGCACTGCAGGACGTCACCATCCACGCCATGGCCTCATTGGCCGAAACGCGCGACAGCGAAACCGGCAACCATATCCGCCGCACCTCGCATTACCTGAAGGCGCTGGCCGAGCAGGTGCGCCACTTGCCGCGCTTCCGCGATTTTTTGACCGACAAGACGATCGAACTGCTGTTCAAGACGGCGCCCCTGCACGATATCGGCAAGGTGGGCATCCCCGACCATATCCTGCTGAAACCAGGACGCTTCGAGCCGCATGAAATGGCCATCATGAAGACCCATACCACGCTGGGACGCGACGCCATCCTGGCGGCCGAGCGCGAGCTTGGCATCGAGGTCGACTTCTTGAAATACGCGAAAGAGATCGCCTACAGCCACCATGAAAAATGGGATGGCACCGGTTATCCGCAAGGGCTGGCCGGCGAACAGATCCCGATCTCGGCGCGCCTGATGGCGCTGGCCGATGTCTACGACGCCCTGATCAGCTGCCGCATCTACAAGGACGGCATGCGCCACGAGGACGCCGTGAAGATTATCGCCGAAGGGCGCGGCACGCATTTTGACGCCGACATCGTCGACGCCTTCCTGCGTATCCAGCACGAGTTCCAGGCCATTTCCAGCCGCTACGCCGACGGTGTGCGCGAGATGGCGGACAAGCGGCGCCAGGTGGCGGCGTTCAGCCCAGTGTCGTAAAGAAGCGCATCATTTCGCGGCTGGCGTCCGGCCCCTTGCCGTCGGTATAGCTGCCGCTGTCGCTGCCGCCAGACCAGGCGTGGCCGGCGCCGTGGATGACCCAGTATTCGCCGAGCGGCGAGCCGTCCGCCTGGCTGTGCGTGGTGCGCGTGTAGCGGTGACCATTCGGCACGCTGCCGTCGATGGAATCGGCGCGCGCATCCTGGCCACGCACCGCCTGCGCAATCACTTCTTCGCCATTGCGCAGGTTGACGGTGGTGTCGCGGTCGCCGTGGAAAACGATGATGGGCACGCCGCCTTCCGGCGCCTGGCGTTTGGACATGGCGCCGCCCTTCATCGCCGACAGCGCCGACGGCAAGTCCTGCGCCGAAGCGAACGGCAGGCCCGAATGCACGCCGACGGCGGCAAACAGTTCCGGATACAGCGTGCCGACGATCACGGCCATGGCGCCGCCCGCCGACAGGCCGGCGACAAACACTTCGCGTTCATTGACCGGGTATTCCTCGATGATCTGCTGCGTGATGCCGGCGATCAGCGATGGTTCGCCCTGGCCGCGCTGCTGGTCGATCGCATTGAACCAGTTCCAGCAGCGCGAGCTGTTGGCGCCCTGGGTTTGCGCCGGATAGACGACAAAACACTGCTTTTCCTCGGCCACCGCATTCATCTGCGTGCCGGCCGCGAAGTCGTCCGGGTTCTGCGTACAGCCGTGCAGCATCACGATCAGCGGCATGGCCTGGCCATGGTAGCCGCTCGGAATATACAGTTTATAGGAGCGCGTGCCCGCATGGTTGGCATAGCTGCCGTCGATGAACTGCGCACCTTCGGGCAGCGGCGCGCGGGTTGCGGCAGCGCCGCCAAAGCCGGGAATGCCGGACGGCTGGAAATTCGGCAGCTCGAAGCTGGGCATGTCGAAGCTGTGCTGGCCCAGGCCGGCCGGCACGCCCAGGCGCGCCATGAAGTCCTGGGCGAATTCCTGCGCCACCTGCGCGGGGGTAGGCGGCAGCGGGGCAGTCTGGGTTTGCGCCTGGCTCGCTTCGGGCTCGGGCCGGGCTGTTTTGGCCTGGCTGTTGGCCGGCGGCGGATTGATGTCCTGCATCGGTCGCGGTTGCGGCGTGCCGGCCGTGTGCGGCGCCGGCGTTGCTGCACCGGCGGCCGGCATCAGGCCGGCCGCCGACAGCGCTTTCTGGATCGTTTCGGTGGCGGTGTGCGGGCCGTTTTTCAACAGCTTGCTGGTCGCGGCGCGCATTTGCGCCATCATGTCGTGCGGAAGTTTCATGGCAGTCCTTAACTGTTGCATGGTTTGCGCAACGGGTCCGGCAGCGTGCCGCGACCGTCGCGCTAGTGAATTCGCCCTGCGAGCGCCGTCTTGACGACGGTGCTGGCGTGCAGGGCACCTAATACAAAAATCGATTCGATGGTGGCCAATGCCAGTTCCACCGACACGTCGCTGGCAATGCTGGCCAGCCCCAGTACCTGTATCTGCAGGCGCTGGCCGGCCGCCTGGATCGCCTCGAGGTCGGCGCGTGAATAATGCTGCATGCCCAACACCAGGCTGCGCCGCGCCACCGTCTGCTTCACCACGTCGGCATGCGTGCCCAGCTGGTTGCGTATCGCCGTACGGATCAGATCCGTGCGGTTGGAATAAAATCCCTCCTGCACCAGCAGATCAATCTGGCCCAGGTCGATCAGGCCCAGGTTGATGGTAATTTTTTCTGATTCCCCAATTTTGGGCTTGCTTTCTTGCGTGGCCATAGCGCTCCATAAACTCCATGTGGCATCCAATTGCCATCTGTATGGATGGTAGTATAGGCCTGAAATAATACCAGTCAAGTCCTTCCCGTCTGATTTTGGTACTGGGTCTTGTCCTACAGAATGTGAAATCAGTCTCAAAAAGTGTGCACTCTTGCCACTCTGTCAGTGTTTTTGCGACTGTCCCACCCTGCGGGCGTTTCGCGGCATAATGAATGCCTCAATTGACAGATGCTTTTCACGATGGCCCAGACTTCTCCCGCACTTTCCGCCGACCTGCCCGCACCGGTGCCATCGCCTTGCATCAGCCTGTGCAAGATGAACCGCGACAGCGGCTTGTGCGAAGGCTGTCTGCGCACGCTCGACGAGATCATCGCCTGGGGCAAGGCCGACGACGACTTCAAGCGGGCCGTCTGGGCCCAGTTGCCGGGACGCGAGTCGCTGCTCGATTTCGAACCCGATTACTGAGAGCGCCATGACGTTGCTGCCCGACTCCATCGAAGTGTTCGAGCGCGGCTGGCTGTCGTCGAACAATATCGTGCTGCACGGCCGCGACGAGGTAGCGCTGATCGACAGCGGCTATGTCACGCATGCGCCGCAAACCCTGGCGCTGCTGCGCCACAGCCTGCAAGGCCGGCCTCTGGACCGGCTGTTCAACACCCATCTGCATTCGGACCATTGCGGCGGCAACGCGCTGCTGCAGGCCGAATATGGCTGCCACACGGCGATTCCCGTGTCGGAAGCGGACAAGGTGCGCGCCTGGGACGTCGATGCGCTCAGCTTTCTGGCCACCGGCCAGCAATGCCCGCGCTTCGGCTTCGACGCCACCACTGCGCCGGGCGACCGCTTGACCCTGGCCGACCTGGCATGGCAGGCGCTGGGCGCACCGGGCCACGACCCCCATTCATTGATCTTTTACTGCGCCGCCGAGGGCATCCTGGTGTCGGCCGACGCGCTGTGGGAAAACGGCTTTGGCGTGATCTTTCCGGAGCTGGAGGGCGCATCGGGTTTTGCCGAGGCGCGCGCCACCCTGGAGCTGATCGCCGGGCTGGACGTGGCGGTGGTGATACCGGGCCACGGCCGGCCGTTCACGGATATCAACGGGGCGCTGCAGCGCGCCTTTTCGCGCCTGGACTATCTGGCGTCCGAGCCGGCGCGCAACGCGCAAAACGCCGTCAAGGTGCTGCTCAAATTCCTGCTGCTCGAGCGCCAGCGCATCCTGCTCGCCGACGTGCCGGCGCTATTGCAGGCGATGCCGCTGTTCCGCGAGGCGAACCGCCGCTTCCTGCGCCAGGAAACCGAGGCCCTGGCCGAGTGGGCGGTGGCGCAGCTGGTGCGCGCGGCGGCGGCCAGGATAGAGGGGGCGTATCTGCTGAACGAAGGTTGAAAACGGATGGACTAAAAATAGAGCACGACCGTACTTTTTTTAATCTATAATCGTTGTTCTGGTATTTAATCTGTTCGTCCGATCAACTTTTCAGCGAGTCCGCCATGGCATTGCCTGCAGCACTGCAAAACCTGTCCCTTCCCGTTATCGCCTCGCCGATGTTCATCGCCAGCGGTCCGGCCCTTGTCGCGGCGCAGTGCAAGGCCGGCATCGTCGGCTCGTTCCCGGCGCTGAACGCGCGCCCGGCCGAATTGCTCGACACCTGGCTGACCGACCTGCAGGCCGAGCTGGCCGCCTTCCAGGCCGCCAACCCCGATAAAAAAGTGGGGCCGATCGCCGTCAACCAGATCGTGCACCAGTCGAACGACCGCCTCGCGCACGACGTGGAAGTGTGCGTCAAGCATAAAATCCCCATCATCATTTCCTCGCTGCGCGCGCCGCCGAAGGAGATGCTCGACGCCATCCACAGCTATGGCGGCATCGTGCTGCATGACGTGATCTCGATCCGCCACGCGAAAAAGGCGCTGGAAGCGGGTGTCGATGGGCTGATTCTGGTGGCGACCGGCGCTGGCGGCCATGCGGGCACCCTGTCGCCATTCGCGCTGGTGGGCGAAGTGCGCAAATTCTTCGACGGCCCGCTGGCGCTGTCCGGTGCGATTGCCACCGGCGACGCCGTGCTGGCCGCGCAGGCGATGGGCGCCGACTTCGCGTATATCGGTTCGCGCTGGCTGGCGACGAAAGAGTCGAACGTCAGCGACGGCTACCGCGACGCCATCGTCGATTCCGCCGCGGCCGACATCGTCTACACGAATCTGTTTACTGGCGTGCACGGCAATTATTTGAAAAAATCGATCGAGGCGGCCGGGCTGGACCCGGAAGCGCTGCCGGAAGCGGACAAGACGGCGATGAATTTCGGCTCGGGCAGCGCCAAGGCCTGGCGCGATATCTGGGGCGCAGGGCAGGGCGTGGGCCTGATGGATGATGTGCCGACGGTGGCCGAGATGGTGGCGCGTTTGACGGCCGAATACGATGCTGCACGGGCGCGGTTGAAGCTGTAGTGGTGGTGTCGGATTACGCGGCGTGCCGCCGCTAATCCGACCTACGATCGTCGCAACAGGTAGGTCGGATTAGCACAGCGTAATCCGACAACAGCCACCCCAATCACTCCTGCTTCAAATCCTCGGGCTTGATCGCCCACAGCCCCGGCAGGTTGCGCCAGTAGCCGTACGCATCCATGCCGAAGCCGACCACGAAGCGGTTCGGGATCACCAGTCCGACGATATCGGCCTGCACCGGTTTTTTCTTGCCGATGGCTTTGTCGGCAAACACGGCCAGGATGACTTCGGCGGCGCCCATGTCGAGCAGGCGCTGCTTGACGTGGGCCAGCGTTTCGCCTTCGTCGAGGATATCGTCGAGCACGATTACGGTGCGGCCCGCCACGTTCGAGCGCGGGATGACTTTCCACACCACTTCGCCACCCTTGTCGTCGTCGCCGTAGCGGCTCACATGAATGTAGTCGAACTCCAGCGGGAAGCTCAGCTGTGGCAGCAGATTGCCGGTAAACACGACCGCGCCGCCCATCACGCCCAGCACCAGCGGGAAGTCCTTGGTGCCCTCGGCGTTGTAGCGCGCATTGAGCACTTCGGCCATGCGCGTGATCGACGCCTGCACGGCGTCCTGGTCGAACAGCAGCTCCGCGTTCTTGAGCAGATCGCGGGCACGGTTGTGATGAAATTCTTGCATGGACTCTTGCATGGCGATGAACAGGGCTGATGGTTAATGCCGATATTATCCCGCAATTTGGCCCATGCGTGCTATGGCGCTATGTGTAGTCGCGCACGTCGTCGATGATTTTCCCGTCCAGCGGCAAACTGCCGCGGGCCACCAGCCGCACCTCGCCGCGCAGCTTGGTCAGTTCGCGAATCGACGCGATAATGTCTTCCACCCCCGCGCCATCGTCCAGCTGGTCCGTTTCGCAATGCAGGGTCATCTCGTCGTTGGCCATGCGTCCCGATACCACCAGCCGCGCCTTGATGATCTGCGGATGGCGGCGCGCTATTTCATGCACCTGCGACGGATGGACGAACATGGCGCGCACCTTGGTGGTCTGGTCGGCGCGGCCCATCCAGCCCTTGATGCGGGTATTGGTGCGCCCGCACGGCGAGGCCGGCGCGTCGACCAGCACGGCCGACAGATCGCCGGTGGCAAAGCGGATCAGCGGATAATCGGCATTGAAGACGGTGACCACCACTTCGCCCACTTCGCCGGGGGCGACCGGCGTGCCGCTGCCCGGATGGACGATTTCCAACAGCACGTTTTCATCGACCACCATGCCCGGATTGAGCTTGCCGTTGCTGGCCGTTTCATAGGCGATGCTGCCGATGTCGGCCGAGGCGTAGGTCTGGAACACATGCGGCACGCCGTTGGCGGCGAACCAGCTGCGCAGGGATTCGGGCAGCGCTTCGGCGCCCATCACGGCCTGTTTGACGCTGCTGATGTCGGCGCCCATCTCGCGCGCCTTTTCGATGATCAGTTTCAAAAATGACGGCGTGCCGATATAGGTGTCTGGCTTCAGGTCCACCATCGCCTGTACCTGCATTTCCGTCTGGCCGATGCCGGCCGGGATTACGGTGCAGCCGATGCGCGCGGCGCCGCCTTCGACCATGAAGGCGGCCGGCGTGAAGTGGTACGAAAAGCAGTTCTGCAACAGGCCGCCGGCGCGCACGCCGGCCGCATACATGGGCCGCGCAAAGCGCCACCAGTCGGCACCGCGCCCTTCGGGATCAAAGATGGGGCCGGGCGAGACGAACACGCGCGCCAGGGCGTTTTTCGGCGTGGTATTGAGCCCGCCGAACGGCAGTTCTTGCTGCTGCAATTGCTTGAGGTCGGACTTGCGCGTGACGGGCAGCCGCGCCAGCGCCTCGCGGCTGCTGATGTCGCTGGCGTTGACGCCGGCCAGGATGCGCGCCCAGCCGGGGGCCGCTTGCGCGCGCGCGATCAGCTGCGGCAGGCCGGCCATCAATTCGCTTTCGCGCGCCTCGAAGGTGCGCGTTTCCAGGCTGTCGAGCGTATCGGTCATGTCGGTACTTCTCCAATGTCAGTGCGTGTTGATCCGCACGCCCGGCGATCCGTGATGGCCAGGCGCGTTGCAGGTGAGGGTTTTTTGTTCAGGCCAGCCAGCGTTTCCTGCGGCGGTAGAACTTCATGTCGCGAAAGCTCTTGCGCCCGGCGCTGGAGACGCCCAGGTAGAATTCCTTGACGTCTTCATTGCTGGCCAGGTCCTGGGCCTGGCCTTCCATCACCACGCGGCCGTTTTCCAGGATATAGCCGAAGTCCGCATAGCGCAGCGCCACGTTGGTGTTCTGCTCGGCCAGCAAAAACGACACGTTTTCCTTGTGGTTCAGGTCCTTGACGATGCCGAAGATCTCTTCGACGATCTGCGGCGCGATGCCCATCGACGGCTCATCCAATAAAATCATCGACGGCCTGGCCATCAGCGCGCGGCCGATGGCGCACATCTGCTGCTCGCCGCCCGAGGTATAGCCGGCCTGGCTGCTGCGCCGCGTTTTCAGGCGCGGAAAATAGTGATACACCTTCTCCAGCGCATCCTTGAGCTCCGCGCGCGAAATACTGCGCGTGTAGGCGCCCGTCAGCAGGTTTTCCTCGATGGTCAAATGGCCGAAACAGTGGCGTCCTTCCATCACCTGCGACAGGCCCCGTTTCACCAGTTCATTCGGCGTCAGCTGGTCGACCCGTTCGCCCTTGAATTGCACTTCGCCCTTGGTGACGTCGCCGCGTTCGCCGCGCAGCAGGGTCGAGATCGTTTTCAGGGTGGTCGACTTGCCGGCGCCATTCGCGCCTAGCAGGGCGACGATTTTCCCCTGCGGCACCTGCAGCGACACGCCCTTCAGGACCAGGATCACATGGTCGTAGATGACTTCGATATTGTTGACCGACAAATAGGGCGGCGGAATGGCTGACGTTTGCGTGGCAGTGGGTGTCATGGCTGCTTCGTTTTCATATTGTATTGTTGCTTGTCGGATTACGCCTTCGGCTAATCCGACCTACGGGATGCGGTGTCGGCCGGCGTAGGTCGGATTAGGCCGCAGGCCGTAATCCGACACCACCGCGACCGCTGCTTACTTCATGCAAGCCGGCGTGATCTTCTTCTCGTCCGCATACTTGCCGGACGATTCCTCGACCAGTTTGCGCACCAGGGCCTTGTCGCCGACGATCCACTTCGGCGTGATGGCCGTCCATTTCTTGCCGTCCCACTGTTGTACCTTCACGGCGCCCGAACCTTCATGGTCATCGCAGCTGGTTTTCACGGTGGGGAACATGCCCAGCGCGCCGACGGCTTTCTGGCGCGCGTCGTCGACGTTCAGGTTTTCCAGGCCCCAGCGCAGCTGCTCGCCGGTGACCGGTTTGCCCTTGCCGAACTTGTCCTGCGCCGTGCGGATCGCTTCGACCCACAGGATGGCGGCCGTCACGCCGCGCATGTGATACACGGAACCGATGCGCGACTGGTCGGCCAGGTTGCCCTTGCCGGACGCGTACAGTTTTTTACGGATATCGTCGAGCACGGGGTAATTGCCAGGCGTGTTGAAGCTCATGGCGCTGTAGCCCTTGGCCGCGTCACCCGACGGGATCGTGTCTTCCTCGGAACCGGCCCACCACACGCCCAGCATTTTCTCGCGCGGGAAACCGTTGCGCTGCGCCGTCTTGATGGCCACCGAATTCATCACGCCCCAGCCCCACAAAATCACGTGATCGGGCCTGGCCTGGCGGATCTGCAGCCATTGCGACTGCTGTTCGCTGCCTGGCGGCGCGACCGGAATCTTGATCAGTTCAAAACCATACTGCTTCGACAGCGCGTCGAGCACCGGCATCGGCTCCTTGCCGAAGGCCGAATCGTGGTACAGGTGGACGATTTTTTTCCCTTTCAGCTTGTCCATGCCGCCTTCCTTGTCGCCCAGGTATTTGATCATGGCGGCGGCCTGGCTCCAGTAGCTGGAGATGAGCGGATACACATACGGGAAGACCTTGCCGTTGGCCGCGTCCGAGCGGCCGTAGCCGATCATGGTCATCGGGATCTTGTCCTGCGCCACGCGGTCGAGGATGCCGTAGGCGACGCCGGTCGACAGGGTTTCGACCAGGGTGGCGCCACCCTGCTTGGTTTTCAGGCGTTCATAGCATTCCACGCCGCGCGACGGGTTGTATTCGGTTTCGCATTCTTCCCAGCTGATCTTGACGCCATTGACGCCGCCGGCCTGGTTGACCAGGTTGAAGTAATCGATGATGCCGCCGTAAAAGCCCGAGCCGCCGGCCGCATACGGCCCCACGCGGTAGGACGGCAGGGCGATGTACTGCTCTTGGACTTGCGCCTGCGCGGTGCCGGCAATGGTCAATGCGGCGGTGGCAAAGGCGGTGGCCAGCATGAGCGATTTGATGTGTTTCATTGTGTCTCCTCTTGTTTTATTTGGTTTTCAATTCAAGCGACATCGACTGCAAAAAGTTAGTGCGGGAACGGCCATAAGCGAAGCTTTTCTTTCGCGATCTGCCACAGCCTGGCCAGGCCATGCGGCTCGACGATCAGGAAGAAGATGATCAGCGCGCCGAACACCATCAGTTCCAGGTTCGAGGCGACGCTGGTGGGCAGCGCCAGGCCGTGCGCGACGATGTTCAAAAACACCGGCAGCAGCACGATAAAGGCGGCGCCGAGGAAGGAGCCGAGGATCGAACCGACGCCGCCGATAATGATCATGAACAGGATGCGGAACGACAGGTCCAGGTTGTACGCTTCCGGCTCCACCGTGCCCAGGTAGGCATAGGCATACAGGGCGCCGGCCACGCCGCAGTAGAACGAGCTGACGGCGAACGCCAAGAGCTTGGTGCGCATCAATCTGAAACCGATCACCTCGGCCGCCATGTCCATGTCGCGCACCGCCATCCACGAGCGGCCCACGTTCGAGCGGATCATGTTCTTGGCCAGCAGCGCCATGCCCGCCACGATGGCCAGCACCAGCAGGTATTTGCTTTGCGGCGTGTCGAACTGGTAGCCGAGGATCTGCATGCCCTGCACCGTCACCACGCCCGAGGAGCTGTAGTTGGTCAGGTACGGGATCTTGGTCAGGCACCAGACGACAAAGAACTGGGTCGCCAGGGTGGAGGCGGCCAGGTAGAAGCCGCGGATGCGCAGGGACGGCAGGCCGAACGCGATGCCGACCATGGCCGCGCACAGGCCGCCCAGGATGAACGACACCAGCAGCGGCAGGCCGGGCAGGCGCGCCATGAAGTTATACGAGGCAAACGCGCCGACGGCCATGAAAGCGGCCGTGCCCAGCGACAGCTGGCCGGCATAACCGGTCAGGATGTTCAGGCCCAGTGCGGCCAGGGCGAAGATCAGGAACGGGATCATGATCGCCGACAGGATGTAGGGCGAGGCGAAATACGGCAGCAGGAAGACGGCGGCGATCAGGGTCGCCGTCAATGCCAGGCGGTCCTGGCGGATCGGGAAGATCTGGTTGTCGTCCTGGTAGCTGGTCTTGAATTGTCCGGCTTCACGGTAGATCATGGGTGGTCCTTTGTTCGCTGTTGTGGTGTTTGTCGGATTACGGCCTGCGGCCTCGGCGGCCCCGCCTAATCCGACCTACGTGTTTTTGCGTGCGTTATATTCGGCGGATGATTTTTTCGCCGAACAGGCCTTCCGGGCGCACCAGCAGGAACAGCAGCGCCAGCACATACGGGAACCAGCCTTCGATGCCGCCGCCCACCATCGGGCCGATATACACTTCCGCCAGCTTTTCCGAGGCACCGATAATCAGGCCGCCGACAATCGCGCCGGGCACCGAGGTAAAGCCGCCGAGGATCAGCACCGGCAGCGCTTTGAGGGCGATAAAGGTCAGCGCGAACTGCACCCCGTTGCGCGCGCCCCACAGCAGGCCCGCCACCATCGCCACCAGGCCCGCCACGCCCCACACCACGGCCCAGATGCGCTGCAGCGGAATGCCCACCGCCAGCGCGGCCTGGTGGTCGTCGGCCACCGCGCGCAGGGCGCGGCCCACCTTGGTTTTCGAGAACAGCAGGGCCAGGCAGATCACCAGCAGCGCGCAGATGCCGGCCGCCACCACGTCGAACTGCGAGATGATGATGTTGAAGTGATCCATCAAAAACTGCATCGGCACGTCTTCGATCGGCAGGTCCAGTTTATGCACCTGCGAACCCCACATCAGCTGCGCCAGGCCCTCGATGAAAAACGCCAGGCCGATGGTGGCCATGAAGAGGGTAATCTCGGGCTGGTTCACCAGCGGGCGCAGCACCACCCGCTCGATCGCCATGCCCAACACGATCATGGTGACCATCGTCAGCGGAATGGCCAGCCACAGCGACAGGCCGAACTTGTCCATGATGCCGACGCAGGTGAGGGCGGCAAAGAACACCATGGCGCCTTGGGCAAAATTGAACACGCCCGAGGCCTTGTAGATCAGCACGAAGCCGATCGCCACCAGCGCATACATCACGCCCGACAGCAGGCCGCCGATCAGCACTTCAAAGAAAAAATTGATATTCATAAGATGTCCGATGAGTCCTAATGGGCGACGCCGAGATAGGCGTTGATAACATCCTGGTTGCTGCGCACTTCGTCCGGCGTGCCGTCGCCGATCTTGCGGCCGTAGTCGAGCACCACCACGCGGTCCGAGATATCCATCACCACGCCCATGTCATGCTCGATCAGCACGATGGTCGTGCCCAGCTGGTCGTTGACGTCGAGGATAAAGCGGCACATGTCCTGTTTTTCTTCCACGTTCATGCCGGCCATCGGCTCGTCCAGCAGCAGGATTTCCGGTTCGGCCACCAGCGCGCGGCCCAGTTCGACGCGCTTTTGCAGGCCGTAGGGCAGGCGCCCCACCGGCGTCTTGCGGATGGCCTGGATTTCCAGGAAGTCGATGATCTCTTCGGCCTTCCTGCGGTGCTCGATTTCCTCGCGCCGCGCCGGTCCCCAGTACAGGGCCTGCAGCAAAAAGTTCGATTTCATTTTCAGGTTACGGCCGGTCATGATGTTGTCCAGCACCGTCATGCCCTTGAACAGCGCGATGTTCTGGAAGGTGCGCGCGATGCCGGACTTGGCGGCCTCGTAGCAGTCCATGCCGCGCCGGTGTTCGCCGCGGTAGATGATCTCGCCCTGCTGCGGACGGTACACGCCGTTGATCACATTGAGCATCGAGCTTTTGCCGGCGCCGTTCGGGCCGATGATGGCGCGGATCTCGTGCTGCTTCACGTCGAAGGAAATGTCTGTCAGCGCTTTGACGCCGCCGAACGACAGGGAGATATTTTTCAGGTCCAGGATCACGGGGCCGGTCTTGCGCTCGGTGCCGAAGTGGACGTCGGGTTCATTCATTAGCATCGTGCCGTGCTCCATCATGCTGCCAGGCCCAGGGCCGGCCAGGTTTTGCTGGTCCAGATATGCAGGTCGGCGCTGGTGGAACCAGTGCGGCCGTCCTCGAATTTGACCTGGGTCTCGATGAACTGCGAGGTCTTGCCCTCGTACAGGGCGGATATCAGCACCGCGTATTTTTCGGCGATGAATTTGCGGCGCACCTTGCGCGTGCGGGTCAGCTCGTCGTCATCGGGGTCCAGCTCCTTGTGCAGCACCAGGAAGCGGTGCACCTGGGTGCGGTCCATCAACGGATCGGCCGCCAGTTCCGCATTGACCTGCTCGATGCAGTCGCGGATCAGGCCATAGGTTTCCTCGCGCGCGGCCAGGTCGGTATAGCCGGCATACGCAATGCCGCGCCGTTCGGACCAGTTGCCGACCGCTTCAATATCGATATTGATAAAGGCGCACACCTGGTCGCGGCCATGGCCGAAGGCCACCACTTCCTTGATGAAGGGGAAGAACTTGAGCTTGTTTTCGATATAGTTGGGCGCGAAGATGGCGCCGCAATTCATCTTGCCGACGTCGGCCGCGCGGTCGATGATTTTCAAATGGCCTTCGCTGTCGAACACGCCCGCGTCGCCCGTATGGAAATAGCCGTCGGCGTCGATCACTTCGGCGGTGGCCTCGGGGCGGTGGTAATAGCCGCTCATGGTGGCCGGCGACCTGACCAGCACTTCGCCATTGGCCGCCAGTTTCACTTCCACGCCGGGCGCCGGCAGGCCGACGCTGTCGAACTTGATATTGCCGTCCGGTTGCAGGCATACGTAGGCGCAGGTTTCGGTCGAGCCGTACAGCTGCTTGAGGTTGACGCCGATCGAGCGGTAGAAGCGGAACAGGTCGGGGCCGATGGCGGCGCCGGCGGTGTACGCCACGCGCACGCGCGACAGTCCCAGCACGTTTTTCAATGGACCATAGACCAGTACATTGCCCAACTGGTAGCTGAGGCGATCCATCAGCGCGACCGGCTTGCCGTCCAAAATCTGCGCGCCGCAGCGCCTGGCCACGTCCATGAAATGGCTGAACACGCGGCGCTTGATGCTGCTGGCGTCTTCCATCCGTATCATCACGCTGGTGAGCATGTTTTCAAACACGCGCGGCGGCGCAAAGTAACAGGTGGGGCCGATTTCGCGCATGTCGATCATCACCGTGTCGCCGGACTCGGGGCAGTTGACGGTAAACCCTGCCACCATCGCCTGCGCCAGCGAAAACAGGCAGTCGCCGACCCAGGCCATCGGCAAATAGGACAGGATATCTTCGTCGTCGGTCAGCTGGTCGAAGGCGACGCAGCCTTCGCCAGCGGACAGCAGCGCGGCGTGGCTCTGGCACACGCCTTTCGGTTTGCCGGTGGTGCCCGAGGTGTACAGGATCACGGCCGAATCGGTACCGCGGCCCGCTTCCACCGCCGCCTCGAAAAAGCCAGGATGGGCGCGGTCGTACTCGCGGCCCAGCGCCTGCAGGCCGGCAAACGAAATCAGCTCGGGCTGGTGGTAGTGGCGCATGCCGCGTTCATCGTCATAGGCGATATGCGCCACGTGCGGATACAGGTTTTTCAGTTCGAGCAGCTTGTCGACCTGTTCCTGGTCTTCGACGATGGCATACTGGATATGCGCGTCCTGCAGCACATACGCCATGTCGGCCGCCGGCGCATCCTGGTACAGGGGCACCGGCACGCCGCCCAGGCTCTGCGCGGCCAGCATGGCCCAGTACAGGCGCGGGCGGTTGTCGCCGATAATGGCCAGGTTCATGCCGCGCTGGAAACCGATGGCGGCCAGGCCGCAGGCGAGGGCGCGCACTTCCGCGTTGACGTCCTGCCAGGTCCAGGTTTGCCAGATGCCCAGGTATTTTTCGCGAAAGGCGGGTTTGTCGGGACGGACGGCGCCATGCTGCACCAGGCGCCGGGGAAAAGTCGGCATTGCTGTGTTGTTTTGCACCAGTGTCTCCTGTTGCGTGTCTCAGGCGCCACCTCGTTGTGTGGCACTCTGTGTTTTTATGTGTAAGGCGTTTGTGCAATGATAGTAGCTTGCGTAGGAATGACGAGTTGTCTTTTCGGGGACATTTGCCCACTTTTCGATGGTGCATCGCACAAATGAAATCAGCCGATATCAGTCTCAAGGAAGCCGTGCGCGCAGCCAACTGGGCGCAGTTGCTTGACGCCGCTCAACTGGCGCGCGTGGAAGCCGATACCGTGGAAGCGTTTGTGCCGAAAGGCGGCTTTGTGTGCCGCAAGGGCGAGCCGGCCGAGTACTGGATCGGCGTCATCAGCGGCATGGTCAAGATGAATAATTTTTCCGCTTCCGGCAAGGCCATGACCTTTATCGGCGTGCCGCCCGGCAGCTGGTTTGGCGAAGGCTCGCTGCTGAAAAACGAGATCCGCAAATACGATACGATGGCCCTGCGCGACACGCGCGTGGCGCGCCTGCCGGCATCCACTTTTCACTGGCTGCTCGATACCAGCTTGCCGTTTACGCGCTTCCTGCTGATGCAGCTGAACGAGCGCCTGGGCCAGTTCATCGGCATGGTGGAAAACGACCGCCTGCTGGACCTGAACACGCGCGTGGCGCGCTGCCTGGCGTCGATGTTCAACTCGCATCTGTACCCGGGCGTGGACACCCTGGTGCAGCTGTCGCAGGAAGAAATCGGCCTGCTCTCCGGCTCGTCGCGCCAGCGCGCCAACCAGGCCTTGCAGGTGCTGGAAAAACAGGGCTTGCTGCGCCTCGATTACGGCGGCATCCGCGTGCTCGATCTGGATGGCTTGCGCCGCTACGAGGCCGATGATGCCACCTGATTTTGCGCGTGCCGACGCCCTGCGCGCCCGCCTCGATGGCGCCCCGGTCGACCATGCACATTTTACGGGGCCGCCCGTCGATTTCACCGGCTGGACGCCAGAGGAACTGGGTGTGGTCTGGGGCGCGCTGCACCGCGCTTCCGGCTTCGGCCATGACGATCCGGCGCGCCGTGCACTGGCGCTGGCCCTGCTGGAACAGGCCACCGGCATGAATCTGGCGCCGGCGCTGGCGGGTGATATCTTTCTCGATGCGCTCGACGCGGCCCGCGTGCACGACTGGGACTATGCGATTGGCTGCCTGGCCTGCCTGCATGGCGAGGCGCCCGAGGGCAGCGCGCAGCTGGCCCTGCGCATCCTGGATGAACCGAAGCACTGGGGCGAGCAGCATTATGCCGCCTGGCTGCTGGCGCGCCTGGCCGGCGGTGATGCCCCGGTCCAATTCGCGCAGATGATGGACGAGCGCCATGCGCGCTATGCCATGCCCTTGACCTTGCAGGAACTGGCCGTGCTGCCGCAACTGGCGCAGGCTTCCCTGCTGGCGCTGGCCGGTTCGCGCTACAGCGGCCACTGGAACCGCGACAGCATCGGCCAGGCGGATCCGGCCGAAGTGCTGGCCGACGACGCGCCATATGTCGATTTTGCGCGCACGATACTGGAACAGGCGGCGCGCCATATCGCCGCCATCCATGAAGGCAGCGTGCCGTATGCGGCCGACGCCGCCTTTGCCACGGCAGACTCGCCGGTGCTGGCGCGCGCCGCGCGGGTGGCCTCCTACCGCGATGACGACTGGTTCCGGCCCGTCATCACCGTCTTGCTGCCGTTGGCGTGCGTGGCGCCCGGCGCGGCAAAAAGCGCGCCGTCGCAGTCGCTGGCGATGGCGCTGGGTCATGCGGTGGAAACCATTCCCACGCCGGAAAGCCTGCTGGCCCTGCGCACGGCGCTGGCCCAGGTGCGCCATGCGGGCATCCGCAAGAAGCTGGAACGCAATCTGAAACCGGCCGAACGGGCGCTGGCCGAGCGGCCCGATATCGCCTGGCGGGTCGGCATGCCCGGCCCCATGGGCAAGCGGCGCCAGGCCATGCTGGCGCGCCGCCTGGAAGCGGGTTATGCCAGCGAAGTGTGGCTGGGCCTGGAGCAGTGGCGCACTTTGCGCGGTGACGCCGATATCGACACGGTGGCGCGCGCGCTGGTCTGGCGTACCGGCGATGGGCAGGTTTTCATGCTCGATGGCGAGGGTGCCATCGATGCGCAGGGCCAGCCGCTGACATTGCCTGAAGACGGCGACATTGGCCTGTGGCACCCCTTGCACGGCAGCGCAGAGGAGCGCGCCGCCTGGCAGGCGCTGGTCACGCGGCGGCGCGTGCGCCAGCCGCTGCGCCAGGTGTATCGCGAAATATATGAATCGCCCGGCGACGGCGGTGCCCCATTTGCCGGCTACCAGCTGTCGCTGCGCACCTTGCTGGGACTGGCGCGCCGCGAAGGCTGGAGGCTGGACCACGATGAAGGCCTGTCGCGCCAGTTCGGCGCCTGGCGCGTGTTGCTGCGCATCGACGGACGCGTGTATCCGGGGGCGGGCGGCGCCTGCACCTCAAACGGGCTGGCGCCTGCGCCGATGCTGCCGATGGCGCCGGTGGCGTATTCCGAAGCGTGCCGCGCGGTGGATCTGCTGGTCAGCGCCAGCGCGCTGGCGCTGGTGGAGGAAGCGCCCGACGCCCAGCGCGAGCAGCGCCTGTCTTTCCTGGCCGACCTAGCACCGGGACCGATGGCGGGCATGCGGCGTATCGTGCTGGCGCAGGTATTCGCACAGCAGATCGACGCGGGGCGCATGGCGCTCGAGCCGCATCACCTGACGGTGGGCCGGCACGCGATCCATCTGGCCACCGCCAGGGTCACCTTGGACGGCGCCGAAGTGGTCATCGACGTCGCTGCCAAGGGCGGCAAGCTGGGCGCCATGCCCTGGCTGCCGCACGACGAGGCGCTGCTGGAAAAAATCGCGGGCCTTGCCGGCCAGCTGCTCAAGCGTTGAAGACGATCCGCATTTTGATCCTGGCCGTCGGCAGCGCCGGCGATGTCTATCCATTCATCGTCATCGGCCAGGCGCTGCGCGCGCGCGGCCACGACGTGACCCTGGTGGCCACGGCGAACTTCCAGGCGCGCGTGGAAGCGGCAGGCCTGCGTTTTGTGTCGGGCCTGAGCCAGCAGGAGCTGGACGCCAGCGTGAACGATGCCGACCTGTGGCATCCGGTGAAGGGCTTTGCCACCATCTGGAAGCATATGGCGCGCCATTTGCCCACCGCCTATGCGCAGCAGCTGGCGCTGGTAAAAGAGGCGCCAACCCTGATCGTCGCCAGCACCCTGGGGCTGACGGGACGGCTGCTGCAGGAAGCGCAGGGCGTGCCTTTGGTAACGGTGCACCTGGCGCCATCGTGCTTTCTGACGGCGCATGACACCTCCGTGCGGCGCGGCCTGCACTGGCCACGCTCTTGGCCACGCTGGGCCGTGCGGCTGGCGCTGGCGCTGGTGGAACGGCTGATGCTCGATCCTGTCGTGCGGCCCGACATCAACCGCCTGCGCGCCACCCTGAATCTTGCTCCCGTGCGGCGCGTGATGAGCCGCTGGCTGCATTCGCCGCAGCAGGTGATCTGCGCCTTTCCCGCCTGGTTTGCCGCGCCACAGCCGGACTGGCCGCCCAATACCGTCTGTACCGGCTTTCCGCGCATGCCGGCCAGCGAGGGCCAGTGTGAGCCTGCCCTGCAGCGCTTTATCGACGCGGGCAGCCCTCCCATCGTCGTTACGCCCGGTTCGGCCATGGCGCATGGCGGCCCTTTTATTTCCCGCGCGCTGGCCGCCGCGGCCAGCCTGGGCTTGCGGGTGGTGGTGGTCACGCCCTACCGCGAACAACTGCCGGCCGCCTTGCCCGCCAGCGTGCACCATGCGGCGTATGCGCCATTCGATCTGCTGGCGCCGCTGGCGGTGGCGTTCGTGCACCATGGCGGCATCGGCACCAGCGCCACCGTGCTGGCGGCCGGCAAGCCGCAATTGATCGTGCCGTTCGCCTTCGACCAGCCCGACAATGCCGCGCGGCTGCGGCGCCTGGGCGTGGCCGCCACGGTGCTGCCCGATGCGCCGCCGCGCGCCTGGACCCGCGCCCTGGCGGGCCTGCTGGAGGATCCCGCCGTCGCTGCCGCCTGCGCCAGGGTGGCGGCGGCCATGGCCGCCGAAACACCGGCGGCCGGACAGATCGCCGACCTGATCGCGCAGCAAGCGGTGTGAGTACAGCATCGCCGGCAATCGGAGTATCATGATCGCTTCCCAGCACCGCACCTTTTCGCCGCCATGCAGACATCCGTTCACAGTAATCCCGCCTCCCGTTTGACGTCCTTGCGCGCCGCCATGCGCGACCAGCAGATCGATGCCTTGATCGTGCCGTCGGCCGATCCGCATCTGTCCGAATACCTGCCGGCGCATTGGCAGGGCCGCGAATGGCTTTCGGGCTTTACGGGCTCGGTCGGCACCCTGGTCGTCACGCAGGACTTTGCCGGCGTGTGGACCGATGGCCGCTACTGGGAGCAGGCGGAAAACGAACTGGCCGGCAGCGGCATCGAGCTGAAAAAAATCCCGTCCGGCGCCAGCGTGCTGTTTATCAACTGGTTGGGCAGCACCATGCAAGCCGGCCAGACGGTGGCGGTCGACGGCGCCGTGCTGGGCCTGGCCAATGCGCGCCTGCTGCAGCAGGCGCTGGTGGCAGGCGTCACGCTGCGCACCGATCTGGACCTGCTGAACACCGTATGGACCGATCGCCCGGTGCTGCCCACCGCCGCCATCTTCGAGCATGGCGCGCCGTATCCGGCCCTGCCGCGTGCTGAAAAACTGGCGGCGCTGCGCGCGGCCATGACGGTGCACGGCACCAGCCACCATATGATCTCCACGCTGGACGATATCGCGTACCTGTTCAACCTGCGCGGCGCCGACGTCAGCTACAACCCCGTGTTCCTGGCCCATGCGCTGGTGGGACCGGAGCGCGCCACCTTGTTTGTCGCCGACGGCAAGCTGCCTGCGGCCCTGCGCGCAGTGCTGGAACAGCAGGGCGTCGACGTGGCGCCCTACGCGCAGGCCGCAAACGCGCTGGCGGCCTTGCCGGCCGGTGCCAGCCTGCTGCTCGACCCGCGCCGCGTCACGTACGGCACGCGCCAGGCGGTGGCCGGCGCCGTGCGCGTGATCGAGGCGATCAACCCCACCACCCTGGCCAAGTCGCGCAAGACCGACAGCGAAGCGGCCCATGTGCGCGCCGCGATGGAGCAGGATGGCGCGGCCCTGTGCGAATTTTTCAGCTGGCTCGATACCACCCTGGCCGATCCGCAGCGCGCGCCGCTGACGGAAATCGGTGTCGACCAGCACCTGACGGCGGCACGCGCCCGGCGCAGCGGTTTTGTCAGCCCCAGTTTCGGCACCATCGCCGGCTTCAACGACCACGGCGCCATCATGCATTACCACGCGCAGGAAGGCAGCGAAGCGACCATCGCAGGCAATGGCCTGCTGCTGATCGATTCGGGCGGCCAGTACCTGGGCGGCACCACCGATATCACGCGCGTGGTGCCGGTGGGCGCCATCACCGCCGAACACAGGCGCGATTTCACGCTGGTCTTGCGCAGCATGATCGCGCTGTCGCGCGCGCAGTTCCCGCGCGGCGTGAAATCGCCCATGCTGGACGCCATCGCGCGCGCGCCGCTGTGGGCAGAGGGCATCGATTTCGGCCACGGCACCGGCCACGGCGTGGGCTTTTTCCTGAATGTCCACGAAGGACCGCAGTCGATCTCGCAATCAAGCCTGCCGGAGCCGCAGACGGCGATGGAGCCGGGCATGATCACGTCGGTCGAACCGGGCATCTACCGCCCCGGCCAATGGGGCATCCGCATCGAAAACCTGGTATTGAACGTGCCGGCCGGCTCGTCGCAGTTCGGCGAATTCCTGAAATTTGAAACGCTCACCCTGTGCCCGATCGACACGCGCTGCATCGAACGCAGCCTGATGCGCGACGACGAGGCGGCCTGGCTGAACGACTATCACGCCATCGTGCGCGCGCGCCTGGCGCCGCACCTGGCAGGCGACGCCTTGGCGTGGCTGGAACAACGCACGGGAGCCATCTGATGCGATCGACACGCGCCACCTCCGCCATCGAGCGGCTCAAGGAACGCACCGGCAACCGCCTGTACACCATGGCGCGCACCGGCGACGAGCTGTTTTTCCTGACCGAGGGACCGGGCTTGCCGCCCTTGTGCGCGCCGCTGGAACTGGACGCCTTTGTCGCCTTTGTCAACGCGCTGGGGCCGCAAAAGGCGCGCCGGGTCAGCAAGCTCGATGTGGCGTTTGAAAAGCAGCTGAGCAAGAAACCGTAGGCGATGCCGACCATCGACTTCCTGCGCGCCTACTGGTCGCCGGCCGAGCTGGCGACCAATGGCGTGATCCTGCTGAACCTGCTCGGCGCGCTGGCGCTGGGCCTGCTGGTGGGTTACGAGCGCTCGTATCACGGGCGCGCGGCGGGCATGCGCACCTACGGCCTGGTATGCATGGCGTCGGCCGCGCTGACGGTGCTGGGCGGCTATCCGGAGTTCTGGTACGGCGGCCATGGCAGCATCGTCGGCAGCGACCCCACGCGCGTGATCCAGGGCATTGTCACCGGCGTGGGCTTTTTGGGCGCCGGCGTGATCATGCGCGAAGGCTTCAATATCAGCGGCCTGACGACGGCCGCCTCGATCTGGGCCTCGTCGGTGATCGGCATCATGGTCGGCATCGGCTTTTACCTGTCGGCCATGGGCCTGGCCTTCCTGTGCGCGATGGCGATGATTTTTCTGTCAAAATTGGAGAACTGGCTGCCCTCGCGCCATGCCGTGGCCATTACCATGCGCTTCAAGCGCGACTTCGTGCCACGCGAAGATGCGCTGCGGCGCATGGCCGCCAAGCGCGGCTACGACATCGCGGGCGGCTCGCTGACCATCGGCAGCACCGACGGCATGCAGGAATGGCGTTTCGTCGCCATCGCGCATGGCAAGAACACGGGCGCCAGCCTGTCCGCCATGTCGGCCGAGCTGGCCGCTTTCGACGGCATCGCCGGCTTCCAGCTGTCGCATGCCCGCAACTAAGACAAGGTAGACAAATGATCATGGATGCACAGGCCCAAGCCGTACTCGATTTCTGGTTTCTCGCCCCCGACAATCCCGGCCACGGCCAGTCGCGCGCCGAATGGTTCCGCAAGGACGACGCCTTCGACGCGCAGATCCGCGAGCGCTTCGGCGCGCTGATCGACACCGCCATCGATGGCGGCCTGCGCGACTGGGCCGCCACGCCGCGCGGCGCGCTGGCCCTGATCCTGGTGCTCGACCAATTTACGCGCAATGTGTACCGCGACACGCCGCGCGCGTTTGCCGGCGATCCGCAGGCCCTGGAACTGGCCGTGGCGCTCACGCAAAGCGGCCAGGACCAGCAGCTGGAGCCGACCTTGCGCGCGTTTGTCTACATGCCTTTCGAGCATGCGGAAGACCTGGTGATGCAGGCGCGCGCGGTGGAGCTGTTCCAGCTGCTGGCGCAGGCGCGCGAAGGCTACGAGAGCATGCTCGATTATGCCCAGCGCCATCAGGAAGTGATTGCCCGCTTCGGCCGCTTCCCGCACCGTAACGCCATCCTTGGCCGCGACTCCACGCCGGAAGAACGCGCGTTCCTGCAGCAGCCGGGTTCCCGCTTTTAACCAGCATGAACGTGATCTTCAATATCATCGGCGCCGGCCATGTGGGCCGGGTGCTGGGCCGCCTGTTGGCCGGCGTGGAAGGCATCGCGGTGCAGGACGTGCTGACGCGCTCGATGGAGTCGGCGCGCGATGCCGTCGATTTTATCGGCGCGGGGACACCGGTCGACACTTATGCCGCCTTGCGGCGCGCCGACGTCACCATGCTGGCCGTCTCGGACGACCAGATCGTGCCGGCCTGCGCGGCGCTGGTGGCCGAGGGCGGGCAAGGCGGCGCGATCGTGTTTCACTGCAGCGGCGCGCTGGCGTCCAGCCTGCTGCTGGCGGCCACGCAGGCCGGCGCCTCGGTCGCCAGCGTGCATCCGATCCGCAGCTTTGCCGACCCAGGCCAGGTGGCGGGCAGTTTTGACGGCACCTATTGCGGCATCGAGGGTGATCCGCTGGCGCTGGCCTTTTTGACGCCGGCCTTGACCGCCATCGGCGCGCGCCCGGTGCCGATAGCCGCCGCCGCCAAGACCCTGTATCACTCAGCCGCCGTGTTCGCCAGCAATTACCTGGTGACGGTGCTCGACGCCTCGCTGCGCGCCTACCAGGCGGCCGGCATTCCGGAAGCGGTGGCGCGCGAGCTGGCCGGCCCGCTGGTGACGGAAACGGTGGCCAATGTGCTGCGCCTGGGCGCGGCGCCGGCGCTGACCGGTCCGATCGCACGCGGCGACATGGCCACCGTGGCGCGCCAGCAGCAGGCGGTGGCGCAGTGGGATGCGGCCACCGGCGACTTGTATGCGGCGCTGGTGGCGCCTACCGTGGACCTGGCCCGGCGCAAGCGCGGGCAGTAATCAAGCCGCTGCCACGCGGTTGCGGCCGGCCTCCTTGGCCTGGTACAGAGCGCTGTCGGCGCGTGAAAAGAAGGCCGATTCGCTGTCGTCATGCCGGTATTCGGTCACGCCCAGGCTGATGGTCACCGGCACTTGCGGCTGGGGCAGGCCGAAATCGTGGCCGGCGACGGCCGCGCGCAAGGCTTCGGCCACTTGCATCGCCTGCGCCAGGCTGCAATTGTTCAGCAGCACCAGGTATTCCTCGCCGCCCCAGCGCGTGATGACGTCGCTCTCGCGCACGGTGGCGCGCGCCACGTCGGCCACGCCCAGGATCACCTTGTCGCCCCACAGGTGGCCATGCGTGTCGTTCACGCGCTTGAAGAAATCGATATCGAACAGGATGGCCGACATGGGCTGGGCCGTGCGCTTGGACAGCAGCATGGCGCGCTGGAACAGCAGTTCCAGCGACTTGCGGTTCAGCAAGCCTGTCAGCGCGTCGGTGGAGGCGATGCGCTCGATGCGCTGCTGGTAGCGGTTCACCGTCAGCAAGGTCAGCAGCAGCACCAGCAGGGTCACGCCAAAGCTGATGGCCAGGTTCAGGATGAACACGCTTTGCAGCGACTTGACCTCATCGCTGACATTTTGCTCGACCACCAGGTACCAGCCCAGTTCCGGGATATGGCGCGAGTTGACGAGGATTTGCGCGTGCTCGAACTGGTAGGACAAATGGGTCGGTTCGGTCTGCCGGTTGAGAATCTGGCCGGCGATCTCGCGCACGCCGGGCAGGCTGCGGATATTGCCCTGGCCACGGTGGCTGTCGCGCATGCTTTTTCCAGCAAGCACGATGGCGCCCTTGCCGTCGACAAAATAGATATTGCGGTGAAAGCGCGCCTGGTAGCGGTCGATGATATGGCTCATGGTGGCCAGGGTCAGGCCGATGCCGGTGGCGCCGATAAAGCGCCCGTCGTAATCATAGACGCGGTGGTTGATGAAGATCGTCATGCTGTCGCGGTTGGCCATGTCGATATCGACATTGGTTTCATAGTCCGCGTTCTTCATGTCGCGCACGCGGTAGTACCAGACGTCGCGCTCGGCTTTCGGGCTGACGGATTTGAGCGTGCCTTCGGCGTAATAATATTTGCTGCTCTTGTCGGAAATCAGGAAGCTGGTGATGGCGCCGTATTTCTTTTTTACTTCGGCCAGGTAGCGCACGATTTGCCGGCTGTCGTTTTCGCCGGCCAGTATCCAGTCGCGCACGAAGGTGTCGTGCGCCATCAGCGAGGAGATAAAGACAGGGCGCAACATGTCTTTCTGGATCTCGGAATAGATATTGTCGCCCGTCAGCGGCAAGGTCTGGTCGGCGATGCCGTGTTCGATGGCCTTGCGCGACGCCAGGTAACTGGCCATGCTGGTGGCGACGAAGCCGGCCGCCAGGATCAAGGTCAGCAGGAGCAGCAAACGGTATTTGTTCGACAAGAGACGCATGGAGGTTCTGAAAGGTCGGGCTGGCGCGCGCAAGGCAAAAGTATGCAGCAGCGTTTGTATTGATGCAATGCTAACGGGCAATCTTGAAAGGAAGAACAGGCAATCAGCGGCCAGATAACCACAACTTACCAAATAAAAGCGCCGCGTTGTCGACAAAGGTGCCGATTGGAAATAACATTTGAAGCTGGGAATCAAGCGCACCGCCCCAGTCATGGCGCCTGCTTCAGGCGCGAGACAGCACGCGCAGGGAGTGTTCCATGTTATTTTTAAAGACGACGTCCAGCAGCAAGGCGCCCGGCATTTATGAGGTCGATATCGCCGCCAAGCCACCCGGCAAGACCTTCGGCGTATTCCTTGCCACCAATCCCGACCATGCGCCGCAAGCCTTGCTCGATCAGCTGGCGGCGCTGGGCTTTGGCAATGTTTACAGTTCGTCGTATCTGCACAAGGATGGCTGCCAGGTGCTGGACCTGCATTTCCAGAAAGACGGCACCGACATCTTCAAGGGCTGGAAAAGCGAAGAATGCGTGCAAAACCTGGCCGACATCACAGCCCTGTTCGCGCAGCATGGCATCGCCATTACGCCGCGCGTGATGACGATGGCGGAAGCGTATTCCTGAAGATCTATTTTTCTTAGTTCTCTTAAGTTTCGCTTAAGTTAGCTTAACTTGGCTCATTTCTGCCTTATTTCCAGTTGGACTGCCTGGCTTACATCTCGTCACATTTCTTACGGAATGGAGACGGACGTGTGTTTTTCACAGTGCTATTGTGGACACATCGCATTTCGCTGAACTGCGAATCCAGGCAATTCAACTTATTTAAGAGAGAACATGATGAAAAAGATCCTGTTTGCAATGATCGCATCCGCAACCGCCCTGTCCGCCATGAGCGCGGCCCATGCCGAAGGTCCCTACGTCGGTGTCGGCGTCACCGCCAACCGTTATGATTTCAGTGTCCCGGGCGCCACCAGCGCCGACAACCACAGCGGCGCCAAGGCCGGCGGCAAGGTCTTTGCCGGTTACGACCTGAACCAGACCTGGGCGGTCGAGGGCGGTTATGCCGACTTCGGCAGCAAGGACTACAGCTACGTCAATGGCGCCGGCGCCGGCGGCAATGTGAAAAGCGATTCGCACGGCTACTACCTGGCCGGCAAGGCCACCATGCCCGTTACTGAAAAAGTCGGCGTGTTCGGCAAGCTTGGTGTCGCCCGCGTCGACAACAGCCTGAGCGGCTCCGGCCTGTCGACCGGCATCCGCGGCGAGAACAAGACCGGCGTGTATGCCTCGCTGGGCGCGCAGTACGCCATCAACGAGAAAGTCTCGCTGACGGCGGAAGTGGAACACTTCGGCAAGAGCGCGGATCAAGGCCACAAGGCTACCGGCCTGGCAGTTGGCGCCCGCTACAATTTTTAATTTGTAGCAGTGCTGAAAAAAAAGGCAGTCACCAAGGTGACTGCCTTTTTGCATTGCATGACCGTAAAACTTAGACGGTCAGCGGCTTGTAGCGGATGCGTTTCGGCTTGGCGCCTTCTTCACCGAGGCGTTTCTTCTTGTCGGCTTCATATTCCTGATAGTTGCCGTCGAAGAATTTCACTTGCGAATCGCCTTCGAACGCCAGGATATGGGTGGCGATACGGTCGAGGAACCAGCGATCGTGGGAAATGACCATCACGCTGCCGGCAAATTCCAGCAGCGCATCTTCCAGCGCGCGCAAGGTTTCCACATCCAGATCGTTCGACGGTTCATCGAGCAGCAGGACGTTGCCGCCCATCAAGAGCGTTTTCGCCAGGTGCAGACGGCCGCGTTCACCGCCCGACAGGTTGCCGACGATTTTTTGCTGGTCGCCACCTTTGAAGTTGAAGCGGCCCAGGTAGGCGCGCGACGGCATTTCAAAGCGGCCCACGGTCAGCATGTCGGCGCCGCCGCAGACGTCCTGGAACACGGTCTTGCTGTCCGACAGCGAGTCGCCGCGATTCTGGTCGACAATCGACACGCGCGCCGTCTGGCCGATGGCCACTTCGCCGCTGTCCGGCTGTTCCGTGCCGGTGATCATCTTGAACAAGGTCGATTTACCGGCGCCGTTGGGGCCGATGATGCCGACGATGGCGCCGGCCGGGATCGTGAAGCTCAAGTCGTCGATCAGCAGGCGGTCGCCAAACGCTTTCGTCACGTTCTTGAACTCGATCACTTCATTGCCCAGGCGCTCGGCCACGGGGATGAAGATCTCCTGGGTTTCATTGCGCTTCTGGTATTCGTGCTCGGACAGCTCGTTGAAGCGTGCCAGGCGGGCTTTCGACTTGGCCTGGCGCGCTTTCGGATTCTGGCGCGACCATTCCAATTCTTTCTGCAGCGCTTTCTGGCGTGCCGATTCGGTGGCTTCTTCCTGTTTCAGACGGGCTTGCTTCTGTTCCAGCCAAGTCGAGTAATTCCCCTTCCATGGAATGCCGCTGCCACGGTCCAGTTCCAGGATCCACTCGGCCGCGTTGTCGAGGAAGTAGCGATCGTGGGTGATGGCCACCACGGTGCCCGGGAAGCGCAGCAGGAATTGTTCCAGCCAGTCGACCGATTCCGCATCCAAATGGTTGGTCGGCTCGTCGAGCAGCAGCATGTCCGGTTTCGACAACAGCAGCTTGCACAGCGCCACGCGGCGCTTTTCACCGCCGGACAGCACGCCGATTTTCGCGTCCCATGGCGGCAGGCGCAGCGCATCGGCCGCCATTTCCAGTTGCAGGTTCAGGTTGCCGCCGTCGGAAGTCGAGATGATCGCTTCCAGGCGTGCCTGCTCATTGGCCAGGGCGTCGAAATCGGCATCTTCCTCGGCATAGGCGGCGTACACGGCTTCGAGCTTGGCCTGGGCTTCGAACACTTCGCCCAGGCCCGATTCGACTTCCTGGCGCACGGTTTTTTCCGGATCGAGTTGCGGTTCCTGCGGCAGGTAGCCGATATTCAGGCCCGGCATCGGCACGGCTTCGCCCTGGATGTCGGTATCGATGCCGGCCATGATTTTCAGCAGGGTCGATTTACCGGAACCGTTCAGGCCCAGCACGCCGATCTTGGCGCCTGGGAAAAACGACAGGGAAATATCTTTCAGGATCTGGCGCTTGGGCGGGACGATCTTGCCCACGCGATTCATGGTGTAGACGTAATTAGCCATTAGAAATCTCGGGTGTTATACAAAGACGAACAGGATACGGTAAACGCCCGCTTCCGGCCAGCGTTGTCCGTCAACAAGCTAAGCCGCCAGGCGGGCCCGGCGCGACATCCACAGCCCTTCGCAGGCATACAGCGCCAGCGCGGCCCAGATCACCATAAAGCCCAGCATGCGCTCCTGGGTGAACGACTCATGGAAGACCCAGACGCCGATCAGCAGCTGGCCGGTGGGGGCGATATATTGCAGCAGGCCCAGCACGGCCAGCGGCAGGCGCCGCGCGCCGGCCGCAAACATCAGCAGCGGAATCGCCGTGATCGGGCCGGAAGCCAGCAGCAGCGCGCGGGTGCCGTTCGAGTCCGTATTGACGAAGCCGCTCTGGCCATGCCAGGTCAGCCACAGCATATAGGCCAGCGCCAGCGGGAACAGGATCATCGTCTCGAACGACAGGCCTTCCAGCGCGCCCAGCGCGGCCGTCTTGCGCAGCAGGCCGTAGCCGCCAAAGGTGGCCGCCAGCAGCAGGGCGATCCATGGCACTTGCCCCGCCTGCCAGGTCAGCCAGGCCACGCCACAGGCGGCCAGCGCGATGGCCAGCCATTGCGCCCGGCGCAGGCGTTCGTGCAGCAGCAGGAAGCCCAGCATCACATTGATCAGCGGCGTAATGAAATAGCCGAGGCTGGCGTCGACCACATGGCCGTTGTTGACGGCCCAGATATAGATGAACCAGTTGGCCGACAATAAAAACGCGCTGGCAACGAAGCTGGCCACCACCTTCGGCTGGCTTTTCAAGGTACGCAGCCAGCCCCACTGGCGGCGCACGGTCAGCATGATGCCGAGGAACAGCAGCGACCAGACCATGCGGTGGGCGAGGATTTCCTGCGGTGCGACTTCTTCCAGGGCATGGAAGTACAGTGGAAACAGGCCCCAGCACAAAAAGGCGAGCGAGGCGTACAACATGCCTGGATTCATGATTGGCTTCACAAAGAGAGTAGACAGTCTGTCATTATCGCTGAAATCAATATGCCCTGCCGGGCGGCACCGGGGCAGCGTAGAATGGCAACAAATCGAGGGCCGCGACGCCGCGCACAAGTGCATCGCAGCCAAAAACAAACGACCTTGGGGCAGCCCGGAATCATGCAAAAATACTCTTGCTATTTGCTAATACCTATCATATTGTGCGATGCAACAAAACAAAAACGGGTGCAACCTTGACGTCGGAACATAAAAAAAGCGGCCTGGCCGGCATGACGCTGGCGGCCGTCGGCATAGTCTACGGCGATATCGGCACCAGCCCGCTGTACACCCTGAAAACCGTGTTCGACCCGGCCCACGGCCTGGCGCTGACCCACAACAACCTGCTGGGCATCGTCTCGCTGATCTTCTGGGGCCTGACCCTGATCGTCTCCCTCAAGTACGTGACCCTGGTGCTGCGCGCCGACAACCGTGGCGAAGGCGGCATCATGGCCTTGATGGCGCTGGTGCTGTCGTCCGTCAGCAAGCTGTCGCGCTGGCATTTTCCGCTGATGGTGATCGGCGTGTTCGGCGCCACCCTGTTCTATGGCGACAGCGTGATCACGCCGGCCATTTCCGTGCTGTCGGCGATCGAGGGCCTGGAAGTGGCCACGCCCGCCTTCAGTCCCTACGTGGTGCCGCTGACGATGGTGGTGCTGGTGGCCCTGTACTCCGTGCAATCGCACGGTACGGCCGGCATCGGCCGCTATTTCGCGCCCATCATGGTGCTGTGGTTTGCCGCGCTGGCCATCATGGGCGTGCTCAACATCATCAAGTCGCCGCACGTGCTGGCGGCGCTGAACCCCATGCATGCGGCCACCTTCCTGATGGAAAACGGCTTTGTCGCGTTTGTCGCACTGGGCGCGGTGGTGCTGGCGCTGACGGGCGCCGAGGCGTTGTACGCCGACATGGGCCACTTCGGCAAGAAGCCGATCCGCCTGGCCTGGTTTTTGATCGCCTTTCCGGCGCTGGCGCTGAACTACCTGGGCCAGGGCGGCCTGCTGCTGGCTCATCCGGAAGCGGTATCGAATCCCTTCTACCAGCAGCTCGGTTCCTGGAGCGTGTATCCGCTGGTGATCCTGTCGACCATGGCCACCGTGATCGCCTCGCAGGCGACCATTTCCGGCACCTTCTCGATGACCAAGCAGGCCATCGCGCTGGGCTTTTTGCCGCGCATGCGCGTGCGCCATACCTCGGAAAGCGAAATCGGCCAGATCTACATCCCGGCCGTCAACTGGCTGCAGCTGTGCGTGGTGCTGCTGGCCGTGGTCGGTTTCGGTTCCTCGGAAAACCTGGCCGCCGCCTATGGCATTGCCGTCACCGCCACCATGCTGTGCACCACCATATTGACCTTCTTCGTGATCCGCTACCGCTGGAAGATGAACCTGGCGCTGTGCTGGGCCGCGACCGGCTTTTTCCTGATCATCGACGTCAGCCTGGTGTCGGCCAGCGCCTTGAAACTGTTCCACGGCGGCTGGTTCCCGTTGCTGCTGGGCTCGATCCTGTTCATCGTCATGCTGACCTGGAAGCGCGGCCGCCAGCTGGTGTTCGACAACCTGGAAAAACATGCGATTCCGCTCGACGATTTCCTCGCTTCGCTGTTCATCGCGCCGCCGTTGCGGGTGCCGGGCACGGCGATCTTCCTGCGCGGCGAGAGCGACGGCGTGCCCCATGCGCTGCTGCACAACCTGCTGCACAACAAGGTGCTGCATGAGCGCGTGATCTTTTTGACGGTCTTCATGCACGAGGAACCCTGGGTGCCGCGAAACGAGCAGGTCAATGTGCTCGACCTGGGCCACCAGTGCTACCAGGTCAATGTGCATTACGGCTTCAAGGACGAGCCGGACATTCCCGCCGCGCTGGCGCTGGCACAAGGCGAGGGTGGCGACTTCACCTTTGAAATGATGGAAACCTCGTTCTTTATCGCCCGCCAGACCATCATCTCGACGCCGGGCGCCGGCATGATGCCGTGGCGCGAGCACCTGTTCGTCACCATGTCGCGCAATGCGCGCACGGCGGCCGACTATTACCAGATCCCCAGCAACCGGGTGATCGAACTGGGTACGCAGGTGGAAATCTGAGGGGCAGGGGGCACTTGCCAGCTTGACAGTGTTGCAGGAACCACGCATTTGCCGGCCTGCTTACGTCTGCTTACAAGTTGCCCCAGTGACTCCTGTTAAACTGCAGCCCGCACGGTCCGCATCGTACGGGCTTCAGTCACACTCCAATATTTAAAGGGAAACCATGAAATCGGTATTTCAGTTGATCGCTTCTGTCGCTTGTGCCTTTGCCTTGACCGCTTGCGGCAGCGCCGCGAACGACAAAAAGGAAGTCGTCATCGATCCGGCCACGCAGGTGAAGGAATTGATCGTCACTGACCTGACGGTGGGCACGGGCGCGCAAGCCGCCGTCGGCGACACCCTGATCGTCACCTACACCGGCTGGCTGTACAACTCGGGCAAGACCGACAACAAGGGAACCCAGTTCGACGCCACCAAGCCAGGCGTCGGTTTTGAAGTCGTGCTGGGCAAGGGCCGGGTCATTCCGGGCTGGGACCAGGGCCTGGTCGGCATGAAGGTGGGCGGCACGCGCCGCCTGACGATTCCGTCGGACCTGGGCTATGGCCCGACCGGCAGCCTGCCGACCATCCCGGCCTATGCCGGCCTGGTATTCGACGTCAGCCTGGTCACCGTCACCAAGCCTTGATGTAGCGGCTGCTGGACAAGCAACAACGGGCGGCCTGCGGGCCGCCCGTTTTGCATTGCAAACCACGTTTGCCACGCTTTACGCGGGCGCCAGTTCCTGGAAATAATAGGTGGCGCCGCCGAGATCCTGCGGCGCATCGTAGCGCAGCACCTGCGTGCGCTGCAGCGCCACCGGTGCGACGAAGGCCGGGCCGTCGTAGACAAAGGTATGGAACTCGCCATTCTCGCCGCAGGCATCCACTCCCGGTGGCAGGTCGGCCAGGAAGGCGGCGTCGAATTCGCGCCCGCAAAAGTCCGGCGATAAATGGTTGCCGTTGATGCACACGACGATGGCCTTGAAGCCGGCCGCCAGAAATTCCTCGACCAGCGCCAGGCGGTTTTCTCCCCACAGCGGCAAATGGGCCTGCAGGCCGGCCGCTGCGCAGACTTTTTCTTCCCAGTCGCGGTGCGGCTGCAGGTCGATATCGCCAAACAGCGCATGGGCTATGCCCTCGGCTTTCGCCGCGCGCAGCATGGCGATGAATTGTTCCTCGTAGCTGGCCCAGCTGGCGTGATAGCGCTGCAGGCGCGCACCCAGGCTGGCCGCCTGCGCTTCGAGCAGCTCGGGCGGCACGCCGTGCGAGCGCGACTTGCGCCCGTCCTCATCCATCGCCGTAATCAACAGTGGCACCGCCATGCCGGCGGCGCGCGCACGCCACAGGGCCAGGCAGGAATCCTTGCCGCCGCTCCAGGAAATCAGCGCGGTCGTCATGCGGTTTGCGCCGCGCGCAGCATGTCGATGTGCTGGATGCCATCTTCATCGTAGGGCGCGCTGACGGTGACGAAACCGAAGGACTGATAAAAGCGCTCCAGGTATTGCTGCGCGCCGATGCGGATCGCATGGCCGGCATGCAGGCGCACGGCGCGCGCGATGCCTTCCGCCAGCAGCAGCTTGCCGGCGCCGGTGGTGCGCGCCTCGGGCGCTGTCAGCACGCGGCCCAGCGACATCTCCACATATTTGGCGCCTGGCGCCAGCACGCGCAAGTACGCCGCCAGCTGCCGCTGGCCATCGACGGTTTGCCAGCCCAGCAGATGCATGGCGGCCTGGTCATGGCCGTCCAGGTCCGGATACAGGCATTGCTGTTCCAGCACGAACACGCGCTGGCGCAGCGCCAGCACCGCATACAGGGAGTGGGGGCCAAGTTCGTCGAAGGTTTGCCATTGCCAGGTGATCATCGCTAGTCCAGTTTGTCGGGGAAAGAGCGCCATTTTAAAGCGGCAGACGAAAAAAAACCGCGCTGCCTTTCGGGCAGCGTGGCTTTTTGATTAGTCATCCTCTGGCTTGCCGTGCCCTCACACGATGGTCAAAGTGACGTCGATATTGCCGCGGGTGGCGTTCGAGTAAGGGCACACGATATGG
Source organism: Janthinobacterium sp. PSPC3-1 (assembly GCF_049896105.1). Taxonomy (NCBI): domain Bacteria; kingdom Pseudomonadati; phylum Pseudomonadota; class Betaproteobacteria; order Burkholderiales; family Oxalobacteraceae; genus Janthinobacterium; species Janthinobacterium sp. PSPC3-1. The sequence goes on from NZ_JAFCTQ010000012.1 coordinate 142,795, forward strand.
GCGGCGGCGACCAGCGCTTCGGCGGCGGCGCGTTCCACGCCCGGCAGCGAGATTTTCAGTTCCACTTCGATGCCGAAGCCGGTTTCGATGGCGCCGATGCCGACCGTGCCGGTGATAGCCAGGTCCGCTGGCAGGGCGATCTTGTCGCGGCCCGCGACGAATTTCATCGCGCCGATAAAGCAGGCCGAGTAGCCGGCGGCGAACAGTTGTTCAGGATTGGTGCCGACGGCGCCATTGCCGCCCAGTTCTTTTGGCGTGGTCAGTTTCACGTCGAGCACGTTATCGGACGACACGGCACGGCCTTCGCGGCCTCCGGTGGCGGTGGCTTGGGCGCGGTACAGGACTTGTTGGATCGACATGGTAGTGCTCCTTGATTTAAATAGTTAACGACTAAATAGTGTGCTACTTGTTTACTGGGGTGTTACCCGGGAAGCCCGTCTGCAACATCTGTAATGCGGCGTCCATGCACACAATATATATCGCGCACTATTTAATTGCAAGCGATTTCTTAAAAAAGAATCGGGCCGGCAGCGATGGTTCGCCGCCGGCCCTTACTTGCCTGCTTACAGGTGCAGTATCTCGACCCCCATTGCCGGCAAGCTGACGCTGTCCTGATGCGTGGCGCCATCGAGCGCGCTGACATAGGCGCGCGGCGCCAGGGCCACCACTTGCGCCTCCTTGCCAAGGTTGATCACGAACAGCAGCTTGCCGGCCGGGCCGCCGCGCACCGACAATTCCACGCCAGGCGGCAGGTCCGGCACATGGGCTATGCCCAGTTCCAGCACCAGCTTGCGCAGCAGCATGGCATACGCTTCGTCGTCCAGCACCGTGCCCAGGTAATAGGCGGTGCCCTGGCCGTAGCTGTTTTTCGTCACCGCCGCGCGGCCGGCGAAATAGTCGCTGGCGTAGGTGGCCAGCGTGGTGGCCGTGGTCGGCGTCAGCAGGTCGCACCACTGGCTGCAGGAAAACGCGCCGTCGGCGCCGAAATCGATGCGCTGCGCGTCGCGCCCGACCGGATCGTATTCGTCGACTTCGACCCCGGCCAGTGCGCTCAGCAGGCCCGGCAGGCGCTCGGGCTGGCACACGTTCTGCATGGTTTTCACGCCGCTGCGGGTGGTCAGTATCACCGTGCCGCCGGCGGCGGCAAAGCGCTGCAGCTTGTCGGCGATGCCTGGCTCCATCAGGAACAGATACGGCGCCACCACCAGGCGGTAGCCGTCGAGTTCTTCGCGCCAGTTGATCACGTCGGTGCCGATACCCAGCTTGACGAAGCCCCGGTGCAGGCGCTTGAAGTTGGCCAGGTAGTCAAAACCGTCCGACTGCGGCTGGATGCGTAGCGCGTTGAGCTGTTCGTGCGAGAACAGCAGCGCCACGTCGTTCTTGATGGTGCTGCCGTCGAGCAGTGGCGCCAGCCTTGCCACTTCCCGGCTGAAGCCCGTGAATTCCTCGAAGCGGCGGCCCGGCTGGCCATGGTGGTCGTGCAGGCCATGCCAGAACTGTTCCGCGCCCACGCGCGCCGTGCGCCAGCGGAAATGCACGATGGTGTCGGCGCCGCGGGCGATGCTTTGCCAGGCGTGCGCGCGTATCATGCCCGGATGGGGCGTGCGCGACATCGGATGCCAGCAGCCCGGCGTGCCGCTCAGTTGCTCCATCACCCAGAAGTTGGCGCGTTTCACCCCGCGCGTCAGGTCCAGGGTCAGTGCGCCATGATAGATATTCGCCTTGGCGTCGCTGTTCAGGTCGGTGCTCGGATAGTAATCGACCGAGACGAAATCCATGCTGTCGAACAGGTCGTAATAATCGTTGATGACCGGATAGCCCCACAGATTGTGGGTAATGAACTGGTTCGGACAATTGGCGCGTATCAGGCCCGCCTGGAAGCGGTTGAAGTCGGCCACCGAATCGGAACAGAAGCGCTGGAAGTCGAGCAGGTATGACGGGTTCAGGTGCGGCGAGCCGCCCAGCGGCGTGGTCACTTGCGACCAGGCGCTGTATTCGCCGCTCCACACCACCGTGCCCCAGGCCGCGTTCAGGGTGGCCAGGTCGCCATAGCGCTGCTGCAGCCAGCGGCGGAAGTCTGCCGTGGCGCCGTCGCTGTGGCTTTCATGGCCGATCATTTCATTGTCGGTCTGCCAGCCGATCACGTTCGGATGCCGGCCGTAATGCCGCGTCAGGCGCTCGACGATCAGCTCGGTATGACGGCGCAGCGAGGGGCTGTTGTAGCAGCGGTGCAGGCGCACGCCCGGATACATGGGCTGGCGCTGGGCATTCAGCGGCAGCACGTCCGGGCATTTTTCCACCAGCCAGTTCGGCGGCGTGGCCGTCGGCGTGCCGAGCACCACCTGCACGCCGTAACGGCCCAGGGTCTCGATGGCCTGGTCCAGCCAGGCGAAATCGTATTGGCCTTCGACCGGTTCCAGCCGCGACCAGGCAAACTCGGCCAGCCGCGCCAGGGTAATGCCGGCCGCCTGCATGCGGCGCGCATCGTCTTCCCATACCGCCACGTCCCAATGTTCTGGGTAATAATCGACACCAATTTTCATCTTGTTTTCCTTAAAAGTTAGTTGATGGCTTCAGCCTTTGGTGGCGCCGAACGTCAGGCCTGCCACAAAATGTTTTTGCATCGCAAAGAAGATCAGCACCGAGGGCAGGGCCGCCAGCAGGGAACCGGCCGAGACCAGGTTCCAGGAAGTGGTCCATTGGCCTTTCAGGCCGGCCACGCCCACCGTCAGCGGGGCGGCCGCATCGCCCTGGGTCAGGCACAGGGCCCAGAAGTAATCGTTCCAGACAAAGGTGAACACCAGCACCGCCAGCGCCGCCAGCGCGGGGCGGATCAGCGGCAGCACCACCTTGTGGAACAGCTGCCATTCGGTGGCGCCTTCGACGCGCGCCGCTTCGATCAGTTCATACGGCAGCTCCTTGATGAAGTTGCGCAGGAACAGGGTGCAAAAGCCGGTCTGGAACGACAGGTGAAACAGGATCAGGCCGCTGACGCTGTTGAACAGGCCCAGCTGCAAGGTCAGTTCGCGCACCGGGATCATCAGGATCTGGATCGGCACGAAGTTGCCCGCCACAAAGGTCGCCAGCACCATGGTGTTGCCGCGGAACGGATACGTCGCCAGCGCAAAGCCGGCCATGGCCGACAGCACGATGGCGCCCAGCACCGACGGGAAGGTGATCAGGCAGCTGTTCCAGGCGTAGTGCAGCATCGGCGAATCGAGCAGCACGGTGCGGTAGTTGTCCCAGGCGCCGAACTCGCGCGGCCAGCCCCAGTAATTGCCTTGCACCAGCTCGGCCGAAGTGCGCACCGAGGTCAGCATGACGGCCAGCAGGGGCAGCAGCCAGATCAGCAAGGCCACCGGCAGGGAGAGCTTGTACAGCAGGCGGTTGCCTGGTTTCCATTGAGTAATGGGCATCGGATACATGGTTTCCCCCTATCAGTTTTCTGAGCGCAGCAGGCGGCGCAATTGGTAGACGATGAAGACCAGCATGCACAGGAACAGCACCACCGCGATGGCGGCCGAATAGCCGAAACGGAAGTACTTGATCGCCTGGTCGTACATGAAGTAGGCCAGCACGGTCGAACTGTCGTACGGCCCGCCGCCCGTCATCACGGCGATCAGGTCGAAGCTGCGCAAGGCGCCCACCACCGTCAGCGTGACGGCCATGAACGACACGGAATGCAGCTGCGGCAGGACCACATGGCGCAGCAGCTGCCAGCCTTTCGCGCCTTCGAGCCGGCCCGCCTCGATGATTTCCGGGTTCAGGCTGGTCAGCCCCGTCAGGAACAGAATCATGCAGAACGGCACTTGCGGCCACAGCGCGGCGGCGATGATGCCGAAGGTGGCCATCGATTCCTCGCCCAGCACCGGAATGCCATGGCCCATGATCACTTTCAGCAGGCCGAAAGCGGGGTCGTAGAACCAGCTGAAGACCAGGCCGATGACCACGCCGGAGACCACGAACGGCGCGAAAAACAGCGATTTGACCAGGCGGATGCCGCGCACCGCCTGGTTCAGGTACAGCGCGAACAGCAGGCCGATCGGCGGCGCCAGCAGGAACAGCATCAGCCACAGCACATTGTTTTTCAGGGCCGTATAAAACGTTTCGGAGGCGGCCAGTTCGCGGTAGTTGGCCAGGCCGACAAAGGTGCGCGCGCCGACGCCGTCCCAGTCGTAAAAGCTGAGCACGATGCTGCTCAGGATGGGGTAGATCACGTACACGGCGAACATGGTGCAGGCCGGCAGCAGGAACCACAGGGCGGCACGCCGCCGGCGCCGCGCCAGCGGAGCGTTGAAGGTTGCGGACATAGATGCTTTCGGAAAGGCGCGCCGCCAGATGGCGGCGCGCCATGACAAGGTCTTTATTTGCGATAGATGCGCTTGCGGGCCGCTTCCATGCGCGCCAGGATGTCGTTCAGCTTGGACGGATCGCTGATAAAGCGCTGCATGCCCTTCATGCCTTCGTCGGCCATTTCCTTGTTCATGTCGCGGTCATAGAACTGGGCGATGCCGCCCGGGCTGCTGGTCAGGATGGCCAGCCCCGTCTTGGCGATCGGGTCGTCGGGAAGCGCCGCCTGGTTATTGGCCGGCAGCGAACCGAAGGTCTGCGCCAGGCGCGCATTGACCTCGGGCGTGCTGACAAAGGCCAGGAAGCGGCGCGCGTCGACCTTGTTTTTCGCCCGCGCCGGGATATTGAGCGAGTCGGTCGAGCCGTCTTCCGCCAGCGCCACTTTCGGGTCGATCACGGGAAAGCGGAAGTAGCCGGTCTGCGCGCGGGTGGCGTCGGGCAGGCCGCCGGAAATGAAGGTGCCCATCAACATCATCGCGGCCTTGCCCTGGGTCAGCAGGGGCTGGGCCGAGTCAAGGCTGTACGACAGCGGCGCGTCGATGAAATACTTGTTGTCGATCAGCGTCTGCCACGCCTCATAGACTTTTTTCACGCGCGCATCGGTGTAGGCGACTTCGCCATTCATCAGCTGCATGTGGAAGGCGTGGCCGTTCAGGCGCAAATTCAGGTAGTCGAACCAGACGGCCAGGGTCCAGGAGTCGCGCCCGCCGACGCTGATTGGCGCGATGCCGGCCGCCTTGAGTTTCTTGCAGGCGTCCAGAAATTCGGCCCAGGTGGCCGGCTCGCCCTTGATGCCGACCTTGGCAAACAGGTCCTTGCGGTAGAACACGCCCCAGGAAAAATAATCGGTCGGCAGCGAGTACTTCTTGCCATTGAAACTGGCCGCGTCGGCCAGCGCCGCATACGATTTGTCCCAGCCATTTTTCTGCCAGTCGGCGCTCAGGTCTTCCAGCAGGCCGCGCTGCGCGTAATAGCGGATGCGCTCGCCTTCATGCCACTTGATGATGTCGGGCGCTTCGCTGGTCAGCCAGCCCGGCAATTGCACTTTATACGCTTCCTCTTCGATAAAGGCGGCTTTCACTTTCACGTCCGGGTTGGCCTTTTGAAAGGCGGCGATGGTCTGGTCCCAGAAGGCGCGCTGGTTGGCGCCCTTGAAGGCCAGGTTGACGGCGATCTCGCCGGCCTGGGCCATGCCGCCCATCAGCAGTGCGGCGCACAAGGCGGACAAGCGCAGCGGGGTAAGCGAAATTTTCATACTGTCTCCTGTTTATAGTTTTTGAGGTGGGGTACGGCCATGCCATCGGCGCCAAACACATGGCAGCAATCGGCATCGATCTGCAGGCTGACGGTGGCACCGGCGCGCACCGGCGTGTCGCCCTGCACCTTGGCCAGCAGGGTGTGCCGGCCATCGGCCTGCAAGTGCAGATAACTCTGTTCGCCCAGGCGCTCGGTCAGGGTGACCTGGCGCGTCAGGCAGTTCGGCGCACCCGCGTTGTCGCAGGGCAGGAAGTGCTCGGGCCGCACGCCCAGGGTCACCGTATCGCCGACGCTCAGGCCAGCGCCATCGACATGGGCGCGCACCAGCGACGGTGGCGCATCGGGACCGCCGGCCACGCGCAGCAGCACGCCTTGTCCGTCGATATCGGCCACGCTGGCGGCCAGGAAATTCATGCGCGGCGAGCCGATAAAGCCGGCCACGAACAGGCTGTTGGGGCGGTGGTACAGCTCCAGCGGCGCGCCCACCTGGGCCACGCTGCCTTGCTGCGCGTCCGCACCGGTGCGCAGCAGCACGATCTTGTCGGCCAGGGTCATCGCTTCGATCTGGTCGTGCGTCACGTAGACGGTGCTCGACTTGGCGAAGCGCTGGTGCACATGGGCGATCTCGACGCGGGTCTGGCCGCGCAGGGTGGCGTCGAGGTTCGACAGCGGTTCGTCGAACAGGAACACGCCCGGCTCGCGCACGATGGCGCGGCCGATCGCCACGCGCTGGCGCTGGCCGCCGGACAGGGCGCGCGGCTTGCGGTCCAACAGCGGTTCGAGCTGCAGCACCTTGGCCGCGTCGGCCACGCGGCGGCGCACTTCGGCCTTGTCGACCTTGGCCAGGGTCAGGCCAAAACCGATGTTTTCGGCCACCGTCATGTGGGGAAACAGGGCGTAGCTCTGGAACACCATCGCCACGCCACGCTCGGCCGGCGGCACAGCGTTGACGACCTTGCCGCCGATGGAAATGTCGCCGCTGCTGGGGTCTTCCAGGCCGGCAATGATGCGCAGCAAGGTCGACTTGCCGCAGCCCGAAGGGCCCAGAAAAACACAGAATTCATGTTCGCCGATCTCGAGATCGACGTTGCGCAGTACCGGTGCATGCGCACCGTATGCCTTGGAAATGCCCCGCAGGGTAATCGCTGCCACTGTGTCTCCTCAGATTGATTTAACGTTAAATCAAATTCACTCGAAAAACGGCCCGAAGGCCGACACGAAACGGTGAATAGTTATTTTTGTGCCTGAACATTAACACCGTGCGGTACCATTGGCAACAAATTTATTGTCGTGTGCAACAACGCCGGCGGCACCATGCCGCGGCCAGATAAGGATGGATATGAGCAAGCGCCGGGGCCAGATGTTGACCATCAAGGATGTCGCCGAACTGGCTGGCGTGACGCCGATGACGGTGTCGAATGTGTTGCGCGGCAAGGGGAGAGTCGGCGAAAAAACGCGCGAAAAAGTCATGCAGGTGGTCGACGCCAACGGCTACCGGCCCAACCTGACGGCGCGCGCGCTGGTCGAGCGGCGCGCGCCCACCCTGGCGCTGTTGTTGGGTTGCATCACCAATCCGTTTTATCCGGAATTTACCTTGCAGGCCACGCATGCGGCGCGCCGCCACGGCCGCTATCTGCTGGTCTGCAATACCGATTACGAAGAAGACGGCGGCGCGCGTTTCCTCGGCGAAGTGGCCGGTTCGCTGTCGGACGGCATCCTGGTGGCCAACAATGGCGACCTGCGCATCGACGAGCTGCTGGCGATCCAGGCCGGCGGTACGCCGGTGGTGGTGGCCGTGTGGGAGTTTCCCGATGCACCGCCGCCGATCCCGTGCGTGGCCTTCGATTCGCGCATGGCCGGGCGCATCGCCACCGAACATCTGCTGGCGCTTGGGCACCGCCGCATCGGTGCCATTATCGCCAGCGAAAAGGGCGGCATCCACAATGGCCGCTACGACGGCTACCGCGAAGCGTTGCAGCAGGCGCAGCTGCGCCCGGTGCAGGCGAATGTGCGCTTTTGCAGCGACGCCTACCAGAGCGGCTACGATGCGGCGCTGGCGCTGCTGGGGCAGCGGCCCAACTTGAGCGCGCTGTTCGTGTCGAACGACCTGCCGGCGCTGGGGGTCTTGAACGCGGTGGCGGCGCTGGGACTGCGCGTGCCGGAAGATATTTCGGTGGTCAGCATCACCGATATCGAGCTGGCCAGCCAGACCCGCCCGGCGCTGACCACGGTGGCGATTCCATCGGCCGAAATGGCCGAGCAGGGCATCGATCTGCTGCTGAAACTGATCGAGCAGGCGCCCGACGCGCCACAGGTGATCCGCAGCCGCGATCCGGTGCTGGTCACGCGCGCGTCGACGGCGCCACCGCGCGCATGATGTCGACTGTTGAAAATTGCGCTTTCGTCGCCCATCCATGCCTTTCGTCGCATAATGGGCACCGCGGCTGGCCCTGATTGCTAATCTGGGCTCACTTCAACGCCTCCAGGACACCATCATGACCAGCTTCTTCTTTATCTTCCGCCTTGCGCTGGCCAGTCTCGCCGCTTATGCGCTGATCGCCTCGATCGTGCTCAACGGCCTGCTGCCGCATGGTGCCCATTTTGAAGGTTTTGTGGTCGCCACCGCCAGCCTGCTGGGCGCCTTTGCCGCCCTCAATGCGTTTTCGCATGTGCGCCGCGTGCGCCTGATCGCCGGCCAGGTCAATGGCGCCACCCTGTCCTGCCGCCAGCGGCGCCAGATCGAAGTGCCGTTCGAGGCCGGCGAAACATTCGACCTGATCGACGCGGCCATCCGCGAACTGCCGGGCAGCGAGATGCAGGAAAGCGCGCGTGACAGCCTGCAGGTGCAGGCCCGCGTGCGCCGTCCGGCACCCTATACCAATGCGGGTTCGCCGCGCTGGCATCTGCTCAATTTTCTTGAACCGCGCCCGAACCAGATCCTGGCCACCGTCACGCCGAATGGCGAAGCGGGCAGCGTGACCCTGATCTGCGAGCCGGCGCGCACCGCCTGGACCGACTGGTTCCTGGTCGACCAAGGCACCAACCTGGAAAACGCGGAAGCGGTGACGCGGGCGATCACGCGCCGGGTGGCGCAGCGCCGCCGCGGCGAGCAGGCCGAGGCGCGCCAGACGGTGACGGAAAAGGAACTGACGGTGGCCAAGCTGAGCCTGCTGCACGCCCAGGTCGAGCCGCACTTCCTGTACAACACCCTGGCCAGCGCCCAGCTGCTGACGCGCTCCGATCCCGCGCGCGCCGACGAGATGCTGGGCAATCTGATCGAATACCTGCGCCACTCCCTGCCGCGCACCGAAAACGCCATGTCGACCATCGGCATCGAGCTGGATAGGGCCCGCGCCTATCTCGACATTTTGAAAATCCGCATGGGCAGCCGGCTCAATCTGCAGATCGAAGTGCCGCAGTATTTGAAGCAGGTGGAACTGCCGCCGATGATGCTGCAGACCCTGGTGGAAAACGCCATCAAGCACGGGCTGGAGCCGAAAAGCGGCGGCGGCACCGTGTGGATACTGGCGCGCGCCGGCGAGGGCACGGTGGCCATCACGGTGGCCGACGACGGCCAGGGTTTCAGCGACCATGGCGGCGGCACCGGCATCGGCCTGCGCAATGTGCGCGAACGGCTGCGCCTGACCTACGGCGACGCGGCGCTGTTCAGCATCGTGTCGAATTTCCCCGGTGGCGTGGCCGCCACCATCACAGTGCCGGACAGCGCGGCCAGGGGAGCGGCATATGGCTAGGTCCTTCACTTGTGTCGTCGCCGAAGACGAAACCCTGCTGCGCGAAGCGCTGCTGACGCTGTTGTCGGAAGTGTGGCCCGAATTGCGCGTGGTGGCCGCCTGCGACGACGGCGGCACGGCGCTCGAAGCGATCGCCACCTTCCAGCCCGACGTGGCGTTTCTCGATATCCGCATGCCGGGCTTGAGTGGCCTGGAAGTGGCGGCCGGCGCGTTTGAGGCCAGCCCATCGACCCAGGTGGTGTTCATCACCGCCTATGACCAGTACGCGATCGCCGCCTTCGACAAGGGCGCCGTCGACTATCTGTTGAAACCGGTGGCGCGGCCGCGCCTGCAGGCCTGCCGCGAACGCATCGAGGCGCGCGCGGCCAAGGGAACCATGTCCGGAACTGCGCCCGATGCGGCCCTGGCGGCATTGTTGCAGCAATTGACGGGCGCCTTGCCGTCGGTGGCCAAGGCGCCGCCGCTGGTGTGGCTGACGGCCAGCAGCGGCAAGGACACCAAGCTGATCATGGTCGACGATATCGCCTATTTTCAGTCCGACACCAAGTACACGGCGGTGATGACGGCGGACGGCGAATCCCTGCTGAGGAAACCGATACGCGAACTGCTCGACTCGCTCGACCCGGCCGTCTTCAAGCAGATCCACCGCTCGACCATCGTCAACATGAAGGCGGTGGCGTCGGTATCGCGCGACGAGATGGGGCGCGGCCTGCTGCGCCTGAAAACGCGGCCGGAGACGCTGACGGTGAGCCAGCCGTTCATGGCGCTGTTCCGGAATATGTAATAAGCCAACCATGGTGTCGGATTACGGCCTGCGGCCTAATCCGACCTACGCTGTCATACGTAGGTCGGGTAGGTCGGGTTAGCGCGCAGCGCGCAACCCGACACACCACCGCAATCTATTCCGCCGTCTCGAACCCTTCCAGCACATTGACCACATTGATGCCCAGCTCCTTGACCGCATAGCCCCCTTCGAGGATAAACGCGGTCGGCAGGTTCAGATAAGCCAGCCGTTCGCCCAGGCGCAGGTAATCGCCGCTTTGCAGGGCGAAATGCGACAGCGGGTCGCCGACATAGGTGTCCACGCCCAGCGACACCACCAGCGCGTCGGGCGCGTACATATTGATGCGCAGGCAGGCCGTTTCCAGGGTGGTGAACCACTGCGTGGTGGGGCAGCCGGCCGGCAGCGGCAGGTTGACGTTGTAGCCGAGGCCGGCATCAATCCCGGTCTCGTCGGCGTGGCCCAGGTAGAACGGATATTCCTGGCGCGGGTCGGCGTGCATGGAGACGAACAGCACGTCGTTGCGCGCATAGAAAATGCTTTGGGTGCCGTTGCCGTGGTGGTAATCGAGGTCGAGGATGGCGACCCGGCGCGCGCCGTCGTCGAGCAGGTGCTGGGCCGCCAGCGCGGCGTTATTGAGAAAGCAGTAGCCGCCGAAAAAATCGGCGCCCGCATGGTGGCCCGGCGGGCGCGTCAGGGCAAACGTCGCCCGTTCGCCGAGGCGCAGCGCGTGGGCCGCGTTCACGGCGCAGTCGGCGCCCGTCTTGGCGGCGGTCCAGGTGCCGCTTGTGAGCGGCGTGCCGTTGTCCATCGAATACAGGCCCAGCTTGGCCGTGAAATTGTCGGGCTCGATATCGCTGCGCAAGGTGCGCACCGGCCAGACCGACGGCACGGCGTCGCGGTTGGCGTTGTCGGGGTCGAGCGCCAGCCAGTCGTGCCAGGCGTGGCGCAAGAAATGCAGGTAGCGCGGCGTGTGGATGCGTTCCAGGGAAGTCAGCGGCACGCCGTGCGGCGTGACGATGCGGCCCAGGTTGCGCCGGCCCAGTTCGGCCACCACCATGTCGGCCCGTTCCGGGGTCTCGAAGCAGGGCACGATTTCACCGCGAAACATCTCGAAGCGGCCCCGATGCTGGCTGTGCAATTCATTATAGAAGGTCAGCATCGGGCGCTTTGCAGGAGGTTAGAGAGTCAGGAGTGCGCACACAGGGTGCTGGCGCGGTAGGAAGCGACATAGTCGTCAAAGCTGCCTTGCGGCGCCGCTTCCATGGCGCGCTGTTCGGCCAGCGAATCAAACGCCAGCTGGTCGAAGTATGCGCTCTGTTCGGCCGTTGGCGGCTGCTCGCGGAAAAACGCCGCATGGCGCTCGCTTTGCCGCAGGCCGAAGGCGGCAAACGAGCCGCCGTTGGCGCGCAGTTCGCGCAGCACGCGCGCCGACGGCGTGGCGTCCGGGTCCAGCAGTTTGGCCGCTTGCGCCGCCAGGCTGTCGGCGTGTTCGGTGCCGCCATGGCGCGCGTCCAGCAAGGCCGCCACCGGCGCGATGCGCGCCAGCAGTTCCTGGCCCCAGGCTTGCAGGCCGATCTCTTTGCCGTCGCGGCGCAGTGTGAGACCCGGCTTGCGGCCTTCCTTGACGGTGCGCGCAAAGTTGGCCGTGTAGCAGGCGCTCTGTTCGCTTGAGATCGGCGCGCTCTCGTCGAGGGCGCAGAACAGCAGAAAGGCGTCGAGGAAGCGGCCCGTCGGCAGGCTGATGCCGACCGGCTCGAACGGGTCGACATCCATGCAGCGCACTTCGATATATTGCACGCCGCGCAGGCACAGCGCCTGGATCGGCCGCTCGCCGGTGCGGATCACGCGCTTGGGGCGGATGGTCGAATAGTATTCGTTCTCGATCTGCAGCACGTTGGTCGACAGCTGTATCCATTCGCCGTCTTTTTTGGTGCCCAGTTCAGCATACGGCGCATACGGGTCGTTGACGGCGTGCGTCAGCGCGTTGACGTAATCGTCGAGGCTGTTTTCGTGCGGACGCAGGCCCGACTGGGCGTCGTTCTGGTAGCCCAGGTCGCTCATGCGCAGGCTGGTCGCATACGGCAAATACAGGGTGTCATCGGACAGGGTGTCGAGCTTGTGCGGGCGGCCGCGCAAGAAGCCGGACGCCAGCGCCGGCGAGGCACCGAACAGATACATCAACAGCCAGCTGTAGCGGCGGAAATTGCGGATCGTCGCCAGATAGCTTTCCGATTGCACGTCTTTTACCGTGGCCGCAGTGGTGGTGCTGGTGCCGGCATCGGCCGCCAGCAACTGCCACAGGCCTTCGTCCAGTGAGTAGTTGTAATGGATGCCGGCGATGCATTGCATGGCCTTGCCATAGCGCAGCGCCAGGCCGCGCCGGTACACATGCTTGAGCATGCCCATGTTCGAGGTGCCGTAGTTGGCGATCGCTATATGGTCTTCATCGGGCAGCTGGCCCGGCATCGACTGGCTCCACAGCAGTTCGTCGCCCAGGCGGCTGTAGGCATGGCGGTGCACGGTGTCGAGTTTATCGAGCGTGACGGCGATGTCGGCTTCGGCCGGGGTGATGAATTCGAGCAGCGCTTCGGCGTAGTCGGTGGTGATTTCAGGGTGGGTCAGCGCCGAACCCAGGGCGGCAGGATGGGGCGTGGAAGCCAGATGGCCGGCGTGATCGACGCGCAGGGTTTCACGCTCGATGCCGCGCAATCCGCCCAGCAGCGCGCGGTTGGCATCTTCGGTCAGCAATGCCAGGCGGCGAGTCAACAGGTTGGGCAATTTGAGCTTCCTTTCTTGTACAGCAAATAAAAATGTGGTGCTGAGATTAACCGAAAATGCGCAACTGCGTCGGCGGCCTCCCAAAAAGCGCCGCGCCGCCCGCTTGGCTCCCGGGGAAACAGGTGCTGGCGGGCTCAGGAATCGCTTGATATTTTAGCAAACTGGACGCTCAACGGCGCGTTGCGCGGTCAAGCGGGTGAGAAGGTGTGGAAAATATGTCAGCCGTGGCGGGCGCCACTCACGCGCTCGATATCGGCCAGGTCGCGCCAGCTTTGCGACTGGTTGAAACCGGCGTTGCTCAGCAACTGGCGCACCGAAGCGGCCTGGTCGTAGCCATGTTCCATCAGCAGCCAGGCCTTGGGCGCCAGGTGGCGCGCGGCGCCGGCGACGATGGTGCGCAGCGCCGACAGGCCGTCGGCATGGTCGGTCAGGGCGCCGGACGGCTCGAAACGCAAATCGCCTTCGGCCAGGTGGCGGTCGCCGCTGGCGATATACGGCGGATTGGAAACGATCAAATCGAATTTTTCCGTGCCCAGCGCGCTGAACCAGTCGCTGGCCATGAAGGTGATATTGACGCCGTTGGCGCTGGCGTTGCGGCGCGCCACGGCCAGCGCCGCGCTGCTGACGTCCAGCGCCGTGACCACTGCGTCGGGCCGGGTATGGGCCAGGGCGACGGCGATGGCGCCGCTGCCGGTGCCCATGTCGAGCACGCGCCCGCCCGGCGGCAAGCGGTCCAGCGCCAGTTCCACCAGCACTTCGGTATCGGGGCGCGGTATCAGCACGGCGTCGCTGACGGCAAACGGCAGGCCGAAAAATTCGCGCTGGCCGACGATATAGGCCACCGGTTCACCGCGCAAACGGCGTTCCATCAAGTTCGACAGGCGCTGCGCCTCATCGCCGGTCAGCACGCGTTCGGACTGCGTGATCAAGCCCACGCGCGACAGGCCCAGCGCATGGCTGAGCAGGATGCGGTTATCGACGGCGTCGAGTAGCGGACGCTGCTGCAGGGCGCCGACGGTGCTGCCGGCGGGAATCAATGTTTCAGACATGGTGCTTTCGTTTATTTTTTGCGGCGCAGCAAGGTCCACAACAGGCCGAGCGCGAAGATGGCGAACCAGACAAACGCCCATTGCGGAATCGACAGGCCCATAAAGGCCTCGCCCGCATTTTCGCAGGCGCCGTACGATTCAAACATGAAAGGCATGGTTTGCGCCGTGAAAATCTTGTTCAGCACCGTTTCCACCGGATCGATGCCGCAGGAATAGCCCGGATTGGCCAGCACATACAGATGCTTGCCAGCCACGCCCAGGCCACCCAGCGAGGCCAGCAAGCCGATGGTGGCGCCGATCGCCGGTGTTTTCGAAGCCGCGCCGATCAGGCAGCCAATCGCAATCGCGATGAACAGATAGCGCTGGATCACGCACAGCGGGCAGGGCGCCATGTTCATCACATGCTGCAGATACATGGCCACGCCCAGCATGGCGAAGCACAGGGCGGCGATAATCAGTAAGACGGTGCGGGAGTTTTTCATGGGCGACACGGTAAGGTGGATCGGATTTTCAGCCATGCATTTTCGCACAGGCGGAAAATGTTGCTGCTTAACCTATACTTAAACTTGTCGGCTTAGGCGCTGCGCGCCAAGCCGACCTACAGAGATGCAGCGTAGGTCGGATTAGCGGAGCGTAATCCGACACCACCACCAGCATCAATTCAATCCCCCAGCGCCGCCAGCAATTCCGCCTGGTGTTCCGCCGCCAGTGCATTGGTCAGCTCCGTCAAATCCCCATCCATGATGAAATCGAGCTTGTACAAGGTCAGGTTGATGCGGTGGTCGGTCATGCGCCCTTGCGGGAAATTATAGGTACGGATGCGCTCGCTGCGGTCGCCCGAGCCGATCAGGCTCTTGCGGGTGGCCGCCTCTTTCGACTGCTGTTCGCGCAGCTGCACGTCCTTGATGCGCGCCGCCAGCACCTTCATGGCCTGCGCCTTGTTCTTGTGCTGGCTGCGGTCGTCCTGGCATTCGACCACGATACCGGTCGGCAAGTGGGTAATCCGCACGGCCGAGTCGGTCTTGTTGATGTGCTGGCCGCCGGCGCCCGAGGCGCGGTAGGTATCGATGCGCAGGTCGGCCGGGTTGATATTGACGTCTTCCACCTCGTCCGCTTCCGGCATCACGGCCACGGTGCAGGCCGAAGTGTGGATGCGGCCCTGCGTTTCGGTGGCCGGCACGCGCTGCACGCGGTGGCCGCCCGATTCGAATTTCAGCTTGGAATACGCGCCATTGCCGACCAGGCGCACGATCACTTCGCGGTAGCCGCCCAGGTCGGAATCGGAGGCCGATACCAGTTCCACCTGCCAGCGGTTGCGCTCGGCAAAGCGCGTGTACATGCGCAGCAGGTCGCCGGCGAACAGGGCCGACTCGTCGCCGCCGGTGCCGGCGCGAATTTCCAGGAAAATATTGCGCTCGTCATTCGCGTCCTTGGGCAGCAGCATGGTCTGCAGTTCGCGTTCCAGCTGCGTCATGGTGGTTTTCGCCGACTCGATTTCATCCTGGGCAAATTCCTTCATGTCGGGGTCGGCCAGCATTTCCTGCGCCGTGACGATGTCATTGCCCGCTTCCTGGTAGGAATGGTACAGCGCCACCAGCGGACCGAGTTCCGCATGCTCGCGCGTCATCTTGCGATAGCTGTCCATATTCGAGGTGGCGTCCTGGTGCATCAACAGTTCGTCGAGTTCAACCAGGCGGTTCGCCAGTTGATCGAGCTTGGACAGCATGGATGGTTTCATAGCAATTCGGGATAAAAGTGAACGGGGAGGGCGCACGTGGGCGCGCCTGGAAAGCCGGGCCGGCAGACGGCCAGCGCTCTGCGCTAACGGCGTGGACGGAACAGTTTCGGCAGCAGGGTGGCCAGTTGCTTGCGCTCGTCGCCTTGCGCGCGGTGCAGGGCCTGTTGCGGGCCGTGCATGAACTTGGCCGTCAGGCCTTTCGACAGCGCTTCGAGCACGGCGTCGATATCGGCGCCCTTGGCCAGCATCTTGCGCGCGCGTTCGACTTCCATCTGGCGCAGGGTTTCGCTGCTTTCATGCAGATCCTGGATCACCGGCACCATGGCGCGGTCGTCGACCCAGGTCATGAACGATTGCACGCGCGTCTCGATGATGGCTTCGGCCTGCGCCACGGCCGCCTGGCGGCTTTCCAGGCCCGTCTGCACCACCTTGCCCAGGTCGTCGACCGTGTACAGGAACACGTCGTTCAGGCGGCCGACTTCCGTTTCGATATCGCGCGGCACGGCCAGGTCGACCATGAACATCGGCTTGTGGCGGCGCGCCTTGATGGCGCGCTCGACCAGGCCCAGGCCCAGCAGCGGTAACGATGAGGCCGTGCACGAGATGACGATGTCGAACTGGTGCAGCTTTTCCGGCAGGTCGGCCAGGCGGATCGCCTTGCCGTTGAAACGGTGGGCCAGCGCCTCGCCCCGTTCCATGGTGCGGTTGGCGATCGTGATGCTGTTCGGATTCTGCGCCGCAAAGTGCGTGGCGCACAGCTCGATCATTTCGCCGGCGCCGATGAACAGCACATTCTGCTCGGCGATCTTGTCGAAGATGCGCTGCGACAGGCGCACGGCGGCGGCCGCCATCGACACGCTGTGGGCGCCGATCTCGGTGGTGCTGCGCACTTCCTTGGCGACCGAAAAACTGCGCTGGAACAACTGGTGCAGATACGTGCCCAGGCCGCCCACTTCATCGGCCGTGCGGATCGCGTCCTTGATCTGGCCCAGGATCTGTGTTTCGCCGAGCACCATCGAATCGAGCCCGGAGGCGACGCGGAAGGTGTGGCGCACGGCGTCGTGCTGCGGCAGCATGTACAGGTGGGGACGCAGCTCGCTGTAGCTGAGCTTGTGATAGTCGGCCAGGAAATGCGCGCCGGCGTCGAGCGGATTCGGCACCCGGCTGGCCGCATACAGCTCGGTGCGGTTGCAGGTCGACAAAATTGCCGCTTCATCATTGTCACGCAAGTCGATGCGCTGGAACCAGGTGCGCGCCGCGACCACGGCCTGACCCAGATGCTCAGGCGAAAACGCCAGCTGTTCGCGGAGCGACACTGGTGCGGTGGTGTGATTGAGGCCGACGGCTAACAGTTGCATGTGAGGGCAGTGGGATGACTTATGCCGACATTATAGCGCTTTGTGCCCGCCGATTGAGCAGGCCCGCCGCGGCTCAGGCATTTGCCGGCTGGGCGTTCAGCTTTTCCAGGCGGTAACCGTAGCTGTAGACGGGCACCAGCCGGTAGCCATGCTCGGGTTTCAGTTGCAGCTTGTTGCGCACGCGCGAAACGTGGGTATCCATGGTGCGCGACGGCAGGGCCGTTTCGCGTTGCCACACGGCTTCATGGATGTAGGCGCGCGACAAGGGCCGGCCCAGGTTGCGGAAAAACAGCAGCGCCAGGGCAAATTCCTTGTGCGTCACGTCGAGCGGTTCGCCATCCATCAGCAGCCGGCCGGCGCGCGTTTCAAAGGTGTAATTGCCAAATTGCAATTGCTCGGCGCTATTCTGGGTGGGATAGGCCAGCCGCAGCAGGGCCTGGGCGCGCAGCGCCAGTTCGCTGCGCCGCAGCGGTTTCACCAGGTAGTCGTCGGCGCCCGCCTTGATGCCGGCGACGATATCGTCTTCGCCCGAGCTGTTGGTCATAAACAACACCGGCGCCTTGGGCGCCAGTTTTTCGCGTGCACGGCGCAATACTTCGGCGCCATCGAGATCGCTGACCTGCCAGTCGAGGATCAGCATGTCGCAGCTGTCCTTGCGCAGTTGCCCCAGCATGTCCTTGGCGCTCTGGAATTCATGGCAAGCATGTCCTGTCGCAGTGAGCACCTGGCAGATTAGTTCTGCCTGGCTATGGTCGCTATCGAGTACGGCAATTCGCATATTTGGCTGGAATGTGTAACAACAAACAGACGGGCAGCGCTGCTTATCGTAATGTTAAGGAATGCTCTCATGAAATATAACAGAGATTGCAACTGTGTCCAGTGAAATCGAAAGGGCGTCCCTTTCCGCTACACTGGGGCTTGCCTTTACCGCGTGGAGAAACCGTATGCCAGACAATACCGTCACCGATTGGAATCTGATACCGGGCAGCCTGGCCGAAATCGAGCAGGCGCGCGAGCGCTGCCGCCGCCTGGTGGGCCGCCGCGCCCTGATGTCGGCCGGCACCTCGGCCATTCCGATTCCGGGCATCGACCTGATGTCGGACGTCGGCCTGCTGTCGATGCTGATCAACGATATCAACCATGAATTCGGCCTGACACCGGAGCAGATCGAAAAACTGAACCCGCAGTTCAAGCTGATGGCCTATCGCGTGGCGATCGGCATGGGCGGCATGCTGGTAGGGAAATTGGTGACGCGCGAACTGATCATCCACCTGCTCAAGCGCAGCGGCGTCAAATTGGCCAGCAAGCAGGTGGCCCGCTTCGTGCCCTTCGCCGGCCAGGCCGTGGCGGCCGCGCTCGGCTACGCCGTGTTCCGCCAGATCGGCAACCAGCACGTCAACGCCTGCGCCGCGGTGGCGCAGGAGCTGATTGCGGTGCGGCCAAGCTGATCGTATCATATTGGTAATATGGTGTGCCGGATGGCTGTCGAAAAGGGGCGGCTCTCGATCGCGGCCAGTTCGTTCTCGTATAGTTTTTTGCACTCATCCCGCGTCAACTCGCCCGACGCCACCATCTGCATGACTTCCAGTCCCTGGTCGACATACGAGGCGATGGCGTTGCGTCGCATGGCGCGCAAGACGCCATTCAGGTTGAAAATACGAATCGTCTCGTTGGCGCGTCTTGTCTCCGCAGCCGTCAATCCTGCCCGCACCGCCACGCTGCCATCGCTGACGAACACGAGAAAATGCTCGGGGTCTTCTTCGTCAGGTTTGATCAGGTCGGCTGGAGTGTACGGTGGCAGTTCATCCTTGTATTTGCCACAGTTCTCGAACCGATTGCAGGATCCGAACAGGTTGGACCACAGGAAAGTAACCTTGGGATCGCGTCCCTTCTGGCGAAAATGCTCGATATGCCGTTTGTCGGCACGCAGCTCGCCTTCGCAATAGGCGCAGCGCTGGCCTTGCATGTCATCGAGGCTCTGCCATAGCTCTTTCCTGTCGTCGGCAGTCAGGTCATTCCAGTTATTCGCCCCATGCCGATACCTGGACAGGCAGGTTGGCGCCGAGCCGCGTTCCAGCTTACGCATCGCCCGTCTCGCGCAGCGGCAATGTGCGCTTGAACGCCTGCAGGCGGATCAGGCGATCGCAATCGAGCATCTTCGGATGGTCCGGCCCAAAATGCTCATTGAGTTCTTTCCGCAGTTGTCTGCCCTCTGGTTCCTCATGCAGATTCTGCTGGATTAATGCGAGATAGCGACTGAGCTGCCGTGCCGGCTCGACATCGGGCACCGGATCGATACCCATCACATTGGCCAGCACATCCGAACTGGCCACGCCCATGGTTTGCTGGTCGACGGGATTGACCACCATGCGCTTGCGTCCGCTGTCTTCGTCCCTTTCCCAATCGAGCCGGCGTATGCACCTGGCATCAATACTGCTCAGTACCTGCGGGCTGTGCGTCGTGACGATAAACTGGATATTCGGAAAGGCCCGCTGCAGGTCGGGCAGCACGGTTTGCTGCCATTCCGGGTGCAGATGCATGTCGATTTCATCGATCATCACAATGCCATGCGTCAGCAAGGCCGCCTGTTCGCCATGGTGGGTATTGAGCTTGTAGCAGCGGTAGGCAATATCGCCCACCAGCGCCAGCATATTGCGGATGCCGTCGCTCAACTGGTTGACCTTCAGCTTGCCCTGCTCCGCATGATCGAGCACCAGCTCGTCGTGTTCCGCGCTGTATTCCAGCGTGTGCCAGCCGGTATGGGCTTGCAGAATGGTATCGATGGCTTGCTGCACGGCGCGCACGGGTGCGATCAGATCGCCGGCGATGGCGGCATCGGGAGCGAGATTTTTTTCCAGATTGCGGATCTGCGCATCACGCAGGGACTTGAAGACGCGTGTATACCACTGCGCAAAATCGGTATAGCTCGATGACGGCGCCAGACAGTCGCGATAAGCCCAGGTGCGCGATAGCGATGCCTGGTCCAGTTTTTCAGATTTGCCGGCCAGTTTTTTCTGGCTCCAGAGTCGGCCTGTGCCGTAGTAGCCCAGAATGGGCAGATTGTCTACTTTTACTTGACCATTGGCGAATATACGATTCTCCAAATACTGGGCATACCCATACAGTGCTATTGCATCGGAAAAAGCATTATTTTTTGTCTTGCTGGTTTTCTTGACGCTGTCACGGGCACGTTTGCCGTGCCATTCCAGATCGGCATAAGCTGATTCATGACTCATCGGTTCAACCGTGCCATGGGATTCAATCACACACGGCAAGCGCCATTCCATCTGATGCGCCGCCATTTTTTCGTGCAATACATCGTCGATCTGTATACCGGTGGTATCGAGCGTGATGCTTGCCAGATCAAATCCTGCAATATAAGGCCACAAGGCGATCTTGATCGCGTCGAGCAGCGAGGACTTGCCCTGGCCGTTGCGCGCCACGATTACCGTCAGTTGGCGATCGAAAGCAAGCTGCACATTTTCAAAGCAACGGAAATTCTGGATCGTGATCCGTTCGATTTTCAATGTCGGCTCCAGTGCGGCATGAGTGAATGGCGTCGTGGGGACAACGCGAAAAGGGCTGACTCAACGCCAACCCTTTGATTATAGTGCTGTTTCTGGCGGCAGCTTGCCGGCCGTTCTTACGCGTCCGGCAGCACCACGTTGACGTCCAGCACTTCCAGGTTGCCCTGGCGGTCGAGCGAGATCTTGATGTCTTCGGCGTTGACCTTGGTGTACCTGGAGATAACCTCGATCAATTCCTTGTGCAGGGCGGGCAGGAAGTCGGGGCCGTCGCGGCCGCTGCGTTCGCGCGCGATGATGATCTGCAGGCGTTCCTTGGCCGCGCTGGCCGTTTTCGGTTTTGGGGGGAACAGGAAAGAAAGCAAGGCCATGTCACTTCGTCCCAAAAATGCGCTGGAGCAAACCAGGCTTTTCATAGTTGGTGAAGCGCAGTTCCACTTCTTCGCCGAGGAAGCGCGAGACCACGTCTTCGTAGGCTTGCGCCACGTCGGTGCCCTTGAAGTGGATGGCCGGATTGCCCTGATTCGAGGCGGCCAGTACCTGTTCCGATTCCGGAATGATGCCCACCAGCGGGATGCGCAGGATTTCCTGCACGTCCTGGTAGGACAGCATCTCTTCCGATTCCACCCGTTTCGGCGCGTAGCGGGTAATCAAGAGGTGCTCCTTGACCGGCTCGGCGCCGGTCTGCGCGCGGCGCGACTTGGCTTGCAAAATGCCCAGGATGCGGTCCGAATCGCGTACCGACGATACTTCCGGATTGGTGACGATGATCGCTTCGTCGGCGAACGTCAGCGCCATCAGCGCGCCATGTTCGATGCCGGCCGGTGAATCGCAGATGATGAATTCGAAGCCCATGTTGATCAGGTCGTTCAACACGCGTTCCACGCCTTCCTCGGTCAGCGCGTCCTTGTCGCGCGTTTGCGAGGCGGGCAGGATGAACAGGTTGTCGCAGTGCTTGTCCTTGATCAGCGCCTGGTTCAGGGTCGCTTCTTTATTGATCACATTGATCAGGTCATAGACCACGCGGCGTTCGCAACCCATGATCAGGTCGAGATTGCGCAGGCCCACGTCGAAGTCGAGCACGGCTGTCTTGTGGCCGCGCAGGGCCAGGCCAGTGGAAAAACTGGCGCTGGAGGTGGTTTTACCGACACCGCCCTTGCCGGACGTCACAACAATAATTCTTGCCACAAATAATCCTTTTCAGATATCTCTCGGAGTTGTCCAGCTCAAGAGCGGTTGACGGGGGTGACCGGTTTGACAGAGTGTATCTCTATTCTGTCGCCAGCCAAGCGAATTTGCGCCGGCCCGCCCTTCATCTCCGGCGTAAAGCCATCCTCGAAGGTACGGTACACGCCGGCGATCGACACCAGTTCCGGCTCCATCGCCAGCGCGAAGATGCGCGCCTGCGGATTGCCCGAGGCGCCGGCCAGCGCGCGCCCGTACAGCGAGGAATACACATGGATGCTGCCGTCGGCGATGATCTCGGCGCCATTGTTGACGACCGCCGTGATGATCAGGTCGCAGCCGCGCGCATAGATGCGCTGGCCGGCGCGCACCGGCGTGTCGATCACCATCACCTGCGCTTCGGCGCCGGATTCGGCGGCCAGGGTCGGGCCGTCCTTGGCCGGCGCATCGTCGCGCGTCTTGCCACTGTCCAGGCTCAGGCCCTGCGCCAGGATGGCGTCATGCATCTCCGGCGCGGCATTGCGCACGGCAACGGCGTTCAAACGATATTTTTTCAGCAGGGCCACCAGCGCGCCCCAGTCGACGGGGCTGTCGCCGGGCGCCAGGTCGGCCACGTCGAGCACCGCCAGGTCGTCCTCGAAAAAGTCGGCCACGCCGCCCGTCATGTCGTGCAAGGCCGCATCGAGCGCCTGCGTATCGGCGCCATGCACGATGGCCGAGACGGCAACGACAGTGGAAATCTTGATTTCAATCGGCTTCTGCGGCAGGCTTTTGGACATAAACGTTGTTCAGAGTGAAACTGCGGAAGGCCCGGTGACCGATAGGCGCACATGGAAAGCAGTAAATTTCTTGCATTCTACTGCAAAAAAATCGCCGTCAGGGGCCGCACAGATGCTATTCCGTAGAGCAACATGTGCTTGATGTCAAAAAACAAGGGCGGCGCCCGGAAAACCCGGTGCGCCGCCCCTGAAGACCGCTGAAAGCCGCCCTGCATGCGGTTCAGCGCTGCCTGGCCCGTTCCAGTGCTTCGTCCACAAAGTCCAGGTGATCCTGGCCCCAGAACAGTTCGCCCCTGACAACATAGGTGGGCGTGCCGAAAATGCCCAGCGTCTGCGCGTCCAGCAGGTTTTGCTGCCATTCGGCCACCACGCCGGCCGGCGGCGTCTCGCTGACCAGGTCGGCGCCGGCCTCGCCCAGGGTGGTGGCGGCGATCTGGCGCAGGGTTGTCACGTCGGCGATATCGCGCTGTTCCGCCCACAGCGCGCGCTGGATGGCAAACGAAAAGGCGCGCGCATCGAAGCCGGCGCGGGTGGCGGCGATCACGGCCTGGGCCGCCGTCTCGATGGTGCGGCACGGGTAAAAGCGCGGCGTCACGTTCAGGGCGATGCCCAGGCGCCGGCTCCAGCGCCGCAGTTCGGTGGCGTGATAGCGCTGGCGCGCGTCCGGGCGCTGGCTCAGGGGAATGCCGCCATTGTCCTGGATGATGCGGATCGGCCGCAGCCGCACCGGTACGCCGTGCTGCTCGGCGATGCGGTAGGCCCGTTCGGCGCCCATATAGGCCCAGGGGGAGGAGATGCCATAGAAAATATCGAGGCTCAGGTCGTCGTTGCTCATTGTGTCGGTAGCGATAGTAGTAATTGATTGCATCATGCGTCGGCGTCAGTCCATTCGTCGCCCTGCAGCTCGGCCACGTCGTAGTTTTCCATGTCGCGGTAGTGCAGCGCGATATCTTCCTGGAAGAAACGCTCGGCGATGCCGGCCGCCAAGCGCTGGGCGCCCGTGCTGACGGCCGGAATATCGCCCGACACCTTGCCGTGCGACAGCATGGCCGCATAGTTGAAGCAGTGGATGCTGGCCAGGCCCGGCTGCGGCGCGCCCTTGGACTGGAATTCGAAGATGGGGCCCAGGTCGGGCGACTCGCGCAGTTCCGCCGGGCCATCTTCGGCGCCGGCCGGATAGCGTTCCTGCCAGCGTTTGATGTGCGGCGCCAGCGCGGCCAGCTCCGGGCGCAATGCCAGGTCCTGGCAAAAGCCGGTGCCAAAAATGATATGGTCGAGCTGGTAATGACCCTTCGGCGTGGCCAGCGCCACCGCACCCGTGGCATCGATGGACAGTGACAGCAGCGGGCTGCCGACATGGAAGCGCGCGTTGGCATGGCGCGACACGCGCAGGGTGCTGTCGCGCGGCGGCGGCGGGTGGGTCGAGATCGAATACGATTGCAGCTTCCATTTCCACTCGTCGGCCAGGCCCAGGAAACCGTGCACCAGGCCCGGGTTGCTGATGCCCGTCAATTTGTTTATGCGCGGAATGTCGGTGCGGCGCACGAACAGGTCGACGCTGGCCGCGCCCTGTTCCAGCGCGGTAGCGGCATTGTCCATCGCCGAAGCGCCGGCGCCGATCACGGCCACGCGCTTGCCGCGCAGGGCGCCGAAATCGATGGCGTCCGAGGTATGCGACCAGTAGCGTTTGGGCAAGGCGTCTGCGATCGGCGGCACATAGGCGCCGCCCAGGCCATCGCGGCCATTGGCCAGCACCACGCGCCGCGCCGTGACGCGCTCGTCGCCGCGCGGACCGTGCAGCATCACGTCCAGCATGCCGTCGTCGCGCCCCGTGATGCCGGTCAAGGCCGTATCGTTGTCCACCTGGATGCCCAGCACGGCGCGGTACCAGTTCAGGTAATCCATCCACATCGGGCGCGGGATCTTGTCGAGCCGGTCCCAGGCCGGTGTACCGAACAGCGCTTCGAACCAGGCGCGGAAGGTCAGCGACGGCAGGCCCAGCGCCGGCCCTGCCAGGATTTTCGGCGAGCGCAGGGTCTGCATGCGGGCAAAAGTGACCCACGGCCCTTCGGCGCCGCTTGGGGCACGGTCGATCACGCGGACCTTGTCGACACCCAGCAACTGCAGGGCGGCGGTGGCCGTCAGGCCGCACATGCCGGCGCCCACGACAAGAACGTCGACGACGGCCTGGCCGTCATGGCTGCGCGGATGGACCCAGGGCTTGGCGGGCAGGCACAGCATGTCCAGCTCGCGCCGCAACTGGCGTTCCAGGCGCGTCAGTTGCTCCGGGCCATGTTCTTCGGGATCTTGCTTCATTCGGACTGTCCTTGATTGCGTTGAATTTCAGAGTGCACGGCGGCATCCCAGGCGGCGGCGTCGAGCGGCACCAACGGCAGGATGGGGCGCCGCCGCGCCGTGTGATCGAAGCGCGCCATGTCGGGCGAGGCCCAGCCGCCGCTGTCGGCCAGCACGATGCCGGCGCTGGCCAGCGCGCTGTAGGAAGCACGGAAGTGGGCCGAGGTTTTAATTAAAATCACGCGCTGATCCGCCAGCGTGACGCCCTGGCTGCTAAACGCGGCGCTATCGTAGGCCTGGATGCGGGCGCTCGATACCAGCAGTTGGCCGTTGCTCACTTGCAGCACCGCGCCCAGGCCGCCGTCGACCAGTTCGCCCGTCATCATGGGGCCGGTGTTGCGGTAGGCCAGCGGACCGGTGCGCAGCACCACCGCATCATGCTGGGCCACGCTTACCGTGCCGCCCACGCCGGCCGATTGCGCCCGCAGCGCCAGTTGCGGATCGATCAGGATGCCGGCGGCAAACGGATACGGCTGCGCCAGCAGCAGCGACAGCAGACGCGTATCGTTGCCGGCGCCACCGGCGCCCGGGTTGTCGCCGACATCGGCCAGCACCAGCGTGCCGCTGCCGTGTTGCATATCGTCCAGCACGGCCTGCAGCCGGGCCGGGCCGGGAAACGGCGCCAGCAGGGCGGCGTGATGGTGCCAGACCAGCGCCGCCAGTTCCGCAAACGCGGCGCAGGCGAGATCACCATCGCTGCCCGTGACCAGCACGCTGGTGCAGCCGCGGTCGCTGTCGGTATAGGGAAAGCCGCCCAGCAAGCCGATATCGATGATGCCTTGACCACCATGAGCCTGCGTGCGGCGCCGGCACCAGTCGGCCAGCGCGGCAAACGGTCCCTCGTCCATGGTGTTTTGCGCCGGCATTGGCACGGCCAGCGGCAAGCGGAAATGCCAGCTGCGCAGGGGTTCGCCCGCGCGGTGGCGCAAGGCCAGTTGTACCAGTTCGCCGCCGCGTTTTCGCGTATCGTCGTGCGGATAGCGCAGGCCGGCCAGCACCAGGTCGGCGCTGGCCAGCAAGGCGTGGCCCGGGTTGGCGTGGAAATCCAGGGTGCAGGCCAGCGTGACGTGCTGGCCGATGCGCCGGCGTACCGCCTGACAAAAACGGCCTTCGGCATCGTCGAGGTCCTCGACGACCAAGGCGCCATGCAGCAGCAACAGCACCACGTCACACGGCTGCGCGGCCAGCGCGCTGTCCAGCGAGGCCAGCAGATCGGCCTCGATTACGGCCCACGAGGCGGCGTCGACCATGCCGCCCGGATGCGCGGCCGCACACAGGCCGATGGTGGTCTGCGCGCCCGCATCATCGAGGGCGGTCAGCACGCCGCCCATCCAGTTATTGCTGGCGCCGAAACGCTGGCGCACTTCCTCGCCGGCCACATAATGGCGGCGCCGGAAGTCGGCCAGCGTGACCCGCTCGGGCAGGAAGGCATTGGCTTCATGAAACAGCTGCAAGACAATCGCGTGCATGGTGGTCCTACAGGGCGCGGCGCAGGCCGACCACTTTTTCAATCAGCACCGTGACCGCCAGCGATACCAGGATCAGCAGCACGGACAGGGCCGCCACCTGCGGGTCGGTGCGGTACTCGATATAGCGGTAGATTTCCACGGGCAAGGTCACCACCTGGGTGCCGGACACAAACAGCGAAATCACCGCTTCGTCGAAGGAAATCAAAAACGCCATGGCGGCGCCAGCGATCAGGCCCGGGCGGATCAGGGGAAACGTAATACGCCAGAACACGCGCCAGCGGTTGGCGCCCAGCATCTGCGCCGCCTCCTCGCAGCGCGCGTCGAGCGACTGCAGCGACATCGACACGGTGCGCACCACATACGGAATCGTGATGCCGAAATGGGCCAGTACCAGCCCCGCGTAGGTGTCGAGCAGGCCGAAGTGCGACAGGATCAGCAGCAGCGCCACGCCGATCACGATGTTCGGCACCATCAGCGGCGAGACGAACAGCCACGACAGCACGCCCTTGGGCCGCGCCGGCATGCGCCGCATCGCCAGGCAGGCGGCCACGCCGGCGCCCAGGGCCAGCACGGCCGTGGCCACGCCCAGCCACAGGCTGACCCACGACGCGCGCAAAAAGGCGGCGTTGTCGAGTACTTGGCGGTACGATTCCAGCGACCAGCTGGCCGGCGGAAACGCCAGGTAGGGCCGCGAATCGAAGGACACGATAAACACCACGATGATCGGCCCCAGCAGGAACAGATACAGGACCAGCAACAACAGGCCGTGCAGCAGAGAGTGGATGCGCTTCTTCATGCGTCACGCTCCAGATGGTTCAGCACGCGCTGATACAGGGCAATCACGGCGCCGAACAGCAGCAGCAACAGCACCGACAGGGTGGCGGCCAGCGGCCAGTTCAGGGTGACGGTGGCTTCGCCGAAGATTTCGGTGGCTAATGTGAACACGCGGCCGCCGCCGATCAGGCGTGGCGTGACAAAGGCGCTGATCGACAGCACGAACACCAGCAGCGCGGCGGTGACGATGCCGGGCAGGCTCAGCGGCAAAATCACGCGCCACAGCACGCGCGCGGGACTGGCGCCCAAGAGGGCGGCGGCATCCTCGTAATCGCGGTTCAGTTTGCCCAGGCCGCTCAGCATGGCCATGATGGCGTAAGGCATCAGGATCTCCGTCAGGGCCACCGTGGCGGCAAAAAAGTTATTCGAAATCGGCAAGGGTGCGCTGATCACGCCCAGCCAGGAAAGACCGCTATTGACCAGGCCCTGGTCGCTCAGCATCACCATCCAGCCATAGGTGCGCACCACCGAAGAGGTGAGCAGCGGCGCGATGGCCAGCGCCACCAGCAGGCCGCGCCAGCGGCTCTCGGTGCGGGCAAGAAATAGCGCGATCGGATACGCCAGCAACACCGCCAGCAGCGCCACCAGCGCCGACAATTTGATGGTGGTCAGCGCCACCTTCCAGTAAAACGGATCGGCGATCACGGAGAGGTAATGGGCCAGCGTCAGCGGGCCGCTGTCGCCCAGGGTGCTGTCGGAAAACGAGATCTTGCCCAGCCAGCCCAGCGGCAGCAAAAAGGTGATGCCCAGCGCCAACAGGCCCGGCAGCAGCAGGGCCAGCATCAGCCAGCGCTGGCTACGGGGTGGTTGCGCGCTCAGTGTTGCGTTCACAGCAGCACCACCGCATCGGGCCGGCATGCCAGCGTGACGGGTTGACCGTAGGCAAGCTGGACGCTGCGCGGCGCATGGGCGTGCAGCTCGACCGTGATCAATTGGCCGGCCGCCTGCATCTGGTAGGTCAGCAGGTCGCCCCGGTACGCCACGTCGGCCACGCTGGCCTGCAGGCGCAGCGCGTCGGGAATTGCACCGTCATCGAGGTAAAAGTGGTGCGGGCGCACCATCAGCGTGACGGCTTCGCCCACGCGGCGCGCTGGCTGCGCCGGCAAGCGCCAGGCGTCGCCAGCCAGCGCGGCGGCCGTGACGGTGATGCCGCCAGCGTCGCTGCCGCTGACCACCGCGTCGATAAAATTGGCGCGGCCGATAAAGTCCGCCACGAAACGGTTGGCCGGTGCGTCATAGATATCGGCCGGCGTGCCCACCTGCACCAGCTGGCCGTCCTGCATCACGGCGATGCGGTCTGCCATCGCCAGCGCCTCGTCCTGGTCATGCGTGACGAACACGGCCGTGATACCGGTACGCTGCTGGATGGCGCGGATTTCGATGCGCAGCGCCTCGCGCAGCTTGGCGTCCAGGTTCGACAGCGGCTCATCGAGCAGCAGCACCTGCGGCGCGGTGATCAGCGCGCGCGCCAGCGCGATGCGCTGCTGCTGGCC
The DNA here is from genome assembly GCF_049896105.1 of Janthinobacterium sp. PSPC3-1. NCBI lineage: Bacteria > Pseudomonadati > Pseudomonadota > Betaproteobacteria > Burkholderiales > Oxalobacteraceae > Janthinobacterium > Janthinobacterium sp. PSPC3-1. Next base: position 171,500 of record NZ_JAFCTQ010000012.1, read on the forward strand.
GCCCGACAGCTGCTTGATGCGCCGGCTGGCCTTGTCGCCCAGGCGCACGGTGTCGAGCGCTTCGGCCACGCGCCGCTTGCGTTCGGCGCGCGGCACGCCCTGCATTTCCAGGCCGAAGCCCACATTCTGTTCCACGCTCATGTGCGGAAACAGCGCGTACGACTGGAACACCATGCCGATATTGCGCTGGTGTACCGGTGCGTGCGTGACATCGACGCCGCCGATGGCGATGCTGCCGGCGCTCGGTTCGACCAGGCCGGCGATCATGCGCAAGGTGGTGGTCTTGCCGCAGCCGGACGGCCCCAGCAGGGCCAGCATGCCGCCGCGCGCCAGTTCCAGGTCGAGTCCCGCCACGGCGGGCGCGGCCTGGCCCGGATAGATTTTGCTCAGGCCGCGCAGGACCACATGTGCTTCGGCGTGCGTCGATGTCATGGTCAGCCTCCGATGACTTCACGTTTGATGCGCTGCACCCACGGGCCGTAGCGGTCCGACAGCCAGCTCCAGTCCAGCTGTACGCTGCGTTTTTCCACGTCGGCGCCGCCATAGATGCGCTGGCGCAATTGCGGCGTCAGCGCGGTCTTCTGGTTGCTGGCGCCATAGAACAGCGCTTGCGCAAAGTTCAGCTGGGCTTCCGGGCTGATCGCGTAGTTGATGAACAGCTGCGAGGCGTCCGCGTCGGGCGCGCCGGCCACCAGGTTGATGGTGTTGAGCTGGCCGGTGCTGCCTTCTTTCGGGATCACCACCGCCACGTCGCCATTGCTGATGTCGTGCGTGTACTGGCCGCGGCCGTTCCAGCCGATGCCGATCGCGGCCTGGCCCGAACGCACGGCCGTATAGATGTCCGGCTGCGGCTCCCAGGTCTGCACCAGCGGCGCGATTTTCTTCAGCAGCGCCAGGCCCGGGTCGATCGACTGCTTGTAGTCGCCACCGGCCATGCGCGTCAGGATCGGCAGCAGCGCCACGCCGCGCGTGTCGGCCACCGGCATGGCCAGCTTGCGCTGGAATTCCGGCTTCGCCAGGTCCATCCAGCTGCTTGGCGCCTGTTTCACCAGCTTGGTGTTGTAGATGATGGCCAGGTCGTCGCGCGAAATCACGGGACCGTAGTTGCCGGCCGTTTTGGCCCACGGGTGCAGGTCGGCCAGGTTGCCCACCTTGCGCGGATCGAGCGGAGCAAACAGTTTTTCGCGGTTGCCGGTGGCCGCCACCATAACGTCCATGATCACCAGGTTGATGGTCGGGCGCGACTTCTGCATGCGCAGCAGGGCAGTGGCTTCCGCCGAGTTTTTCACGGGGCGGTAGGCAATCGTGATCGACGGATATTTTTTCTGGAACGGCGCGATCACCTGTTCCGTGTATTTGTCCTGGAACAGGCCGGCAAAGCCGATAATCGTCAGCTTGGCCGTCGGCGCCGCCGGCTGGGCCAGGGCGCACGGTGCGGCGCCGAGCGCCAGCGCGGCGGCCAGAGCCAGCGTGCTCAAGGCGCGGCGGCGGGGGGAAATGGTGCGTATTGTCATGATAAAACCTTTTCGGTCAGAACAAATGGCGGATACCGACGGCCACCGCGTTTTGCGTGGTGGCGCCCGTTTCCAGCGTGCTCAGGGCGTTGAAATTGAGGGCCGCGTTTTTCACCACGGCGGCCACCGCATACACGTCGGTGCGCTTGCTGAGGATGTAGGTCAGGCGTGCGCCCACCTGCTGCGGATTGCCCTTGGTCATGGTGTTGCTCTGCTCGATGTCCTGGTAGTAGTAACCGATGGCGCCATTGAGCAGCGGCGTGAAGTTGTAGCCGACACCGGCCCACGACAAGGTGTCGCGCTGCGACTGGATGCCGCTGGCGGCCTTCTGGCGACCCAGGCGGTGGCCGGCGCTGAAGGTCGCGTTGCCCCACTGGTATTTGCTGGCCAGCGCAATCTTGCGGTTGTAGCCCGTGTTGCCCAAGGTAGCGGCGGCGGTGCTGGCGGCGGTATTGGTCTGGTCGGCGCTCAAGGTGACGCCAAACGGCCCCGGCGTGTAGGAAAACCCGGCCGAGTAATTCTTGCCGGCACTGCTGTTGCCGGCCACTTCGCCGAGTCCATAATGGACGGCCACTTTCAGGTCGCCCGTGGTTTTTACATACTTGACGGAGTTATCCGTATAGATCGATTCGATCTGCGCATACGGCTCGTATTGCGGCGCGCGGGTCAGCGGAAAGTAAGGATTGATGATGTCGAACATGGCCGTGTACTGGCGGCCCACGGTGACCGTGCCCAGTTCCTTGTTCTCGATGCCGACAAACGACAGGCGGCCGAACAACTTGTCGCTGGAACTGTTGGCGCCGGTGTCGACGCGGAAACCGCCTTCCAGCGTGAACAGGGCCTTGTAGCCGTTGCCCAGGTCTTCGCTGCCCTTGAAACCCCAGCGCGAGCCGTACAGGCCGTCCGAGGTTTCACGCATGGTGCGGCCCGAGCCGGGGCTGCCGCCGGCCAGGTTGTTGATCGATTCCAGGTTGACGTCCAGCACGCCGAACAGCGTGACGTTGCTTTGCGCCATGGCCGGCAACACCACCGCACCGGCCAGCAGGGAACCCAATAATACTTTTCTCATCTCTTGCTTTCACGTTTAAAAAAACCAGCGGCGCTGCCCTGGGTCATGGCGCTTGCCAGACCCGTTCCAGATAGTTGAGCCAGTTTTCTCCCAGCACCTTCACCATTTTTTCTTCGCTCCAGCCGGCCCGCTGCATGGCGTCCGCCAGCAACGGGCGCTGTTCCAGCGGGCCCAGCGGCTTGACCACCTTGGCGTGGCCGAACGGCGTCAGTTCGCGCGCATAGCCTTTGTCGTGATTGCACCATTCGAGAAACTCGCTGGGGCGCGCATGGCCCTGCGAGGCATCGGAGCCGATGCCGACGTGGTCCTCGCCGGCCAGTTCGATCACATAATCGAGCGCGGCGACATAGTCATCGATGGTGGAGTCGTTACCTTTTTGCATGAAGGGGCCGAATTGCGACAGGCCGATGATGCCGCCGCGCCGGCCCAGTTCGGAAATCAGCGCATCGGACTTGTTGCGCTTGATGTCCTTCATGCCGGCGGGCAAAATGTGTGAAAAGCAGGGCGGTACCGTGGCGTACTCGATCACATCGAGCGAGGTCTTGGCGCCCACATGCGACAGATCGCAGACGATGCCCAGCTTGCCCATTTCGCTGACTACTTCGCGGCCGAAGCCCGTCAGGCCCGAGTCGTTCGCCTCGACATAGCCGGCGCCGCTGTAGTTCTGCGTGTTGTAGGTCAGCTGCATCTTGCGCACGCCCAGATCGCGGAATACGCGCAGGTAGTCGAGCTTGTCTTCGATGCCCGAGGTGTTCTGCCACGACAGCAGCACCGCCGTCTTGCCTTCGCGCTTGGCGCGGCGGATATCGTTCACGCTGGTCGCTTGCAGGATCAGGTCGCTGTGTTCCTCGAACCATTTTTTCCACTGCACCACATTGGCGATCGACTCGCGAAAGCCTTCCCACAAGCCGCAGGTGGCCGACACGCCGGTGATGCCGCCGCGCTGCCACTGTTCGAAAATCTCGCGTGACCAGTTGCAGATATTGAGGCCGTCGAAAACGATGGCGCGCTGGTAGATGGCTTGTGCTTGCATGGGGGAACTCCTGTGTATTCGGTGTATTCGGTTTATTCGGCTTCGGGCTGGGCGGCGCTGGCGGTACGCTGGTAGATGCGCTGCATCAGCTCATCGTGGCGCGCGGCGGGCAGCAGTTCGAAGTTTTGCAGCAGCATCTGCGACGCCTGCTGCAGGGCGCTCACCAGGCGCAGCAAATCCGGTGACAGCGGCTTGTCGCCCGGTGTGACCAGGCCGAAATAAAACGGGATGGCGGTATCGATGGCGCGCACCACCACGCCCTGCAGCGGCAAGCCGTAGGCGGTGGCCGGTTCGACCAGGGCCACGCCCAGGCCGGCGCGCGCCGCCATGATGGCGTTCAGGGACGTATTGGTTTCCATCAGCTGTTGCGGCGCGATGCCGGCCGCCGCCAGCGCGTAGTCGATGCGGCCGCGCAGGCGATACGGGTTGATGCCGGTGATCAGGCGCCGGCCTGCCAGGTCGGCCAGCGCGATGCGTTCCTGCTGCGCCAGCGGATCGGACTCGGCCAGCACGGCCACGCACGGTGCGCCGCCGATCCAGTGCAGGTCGATGCCGCGGTGTTCGATCGGCAAGGTCGCCAGGCCGATATCGGTGGCGCGCGACAGCACGGCTTGCACCACGTGCTCGGCCGAGGCGCTCTCGACCACGATACGGTCCGGTAATCCCGTGTCCTGCAACAGGCCCAGGGCCAGCGGCACGATGGTGGCGGACAGGGCGGTGGTGGCCATCAGGTGGATCGGCGCCGGCTTTTCGGCGGCGATCTCGGCCGCGCGCTGGCGGATGCGCGTCAGGCCATGCAGGGAGCGTTCGACTTCCTGGTACAGCTGGTAGGCGCGTTCGGTAGGCGTCACGCGCGGACCATTGCGCTCGAACAGGGCAAAGCCCGCTTCCGCTTCCAGATCCTGGATCAGCCGGCTGATGGCCGGTTGCGAGCGGTTCAGCAGCTTGGCCGCGCCCGTCACGCTGCCGACCGAGATCACCGCCGAAAAAGCTTCAAGTTGTCGAAGTTGCATGCTTTGCCGCGCTTTCATAATAAGTTAAATGCATATTATCCGATGATGTATGCGTAAAACAAATGATAAAAACGTGTTTTTTTATGCGTTTTTTGATTTGCGGCTTTGACAGGGTGGTGGAGCGGGGAATGGCGTACCTTGGCGCAAGCGGGTTTGCCGGGCCTGGCCGGGCTGTCCTGGCGCTTGACAGGTCGCGGATTGTTGGCCACCGCGACGCTGGTAAGATGCTTTTCTCAACCGTACTGCCGTGACAGGCAGGCGATTGCGCATCTCTGGAAAATCTTGAAGCGCCAAATCCTTGATTGAAAATCCATCACGATCTTAAAATGAAAAAAAATATTGTCGGGTTTGCCCTGATGTTGGGTTTTATGTCTTTCCTGTGGTTTCATCAGAAAAACAGACCGCCATCGACGAAGAATTTTTATATTTCACTGAAAATCAAAGGAACTTCACTGCAGAAGTATGTCGTTAACTGCGGCGGTACAAGTGGGCTGCTTATTTCGGAAACTTGTTTTTTAAGCGGAAAACCGGAGATGGCGGAGATAGATGAGGCATTGAAACATACCGGATGGTCGGATTTTTCGGGTAACCGGTATGCCTTGTATGACTTCCGTGGCTGGTGCAAGGAGCACGGGAGAATACTGACTGGCCAGGGGGAAAAAGGCTGGCAAATTACCTATTTATTTGACAATACGTTTGACTGCCCTGATTGAGAACGATACGGGGCGAGATTTTCAGGTGATGCCAGAAAACGGGGAGGCTTGCGGCCATCCCCCGGTTTTCCTCTTCTTGCCTTTGCTTGCGCGTACCGTTGAATCAGCCGCCGCGCATCTGCCTGGCCGCCTGCACCAGATTGGCCAGGGCCGCTTCGGTTTCCTTCCAGCCACGCGTTTTCAGGCCGCAGTCGGGATTGACCCACAGATTGGCCGGTGGAATTACCGCGCTGGCTTTCTGCAGCAGCCGCACCATCTCGCCGGTCGAGGGAATCCGCGGCGAGTGGATGTCATACACGCCGGGGCCGATCTCGTTCGGGTACTGGAACTGGCCAAAGCCCGTCAGCAGTTCCATGTCCGAGCGGCTCGTCTCGATCGTGATCACGTCGGCGTCCATGGCGGCGATCTGCGGCAGGATGTCGTTAAATTCCGCGTAGCACATATGGGTGTGGATCTGCGTGCTGTCGCCCACGCCGGAGGCCGCAATGCGAAACGCGCGCGTGGCCCACTCGAGGTAGCCGTCCCACTGGCCGCGGCGCAGTGGCAAGCCTTCGCGGATGGCCGGCTCGTCGATCTGAATCATGCCGATGCCGGCCGCTTCCAGGTCCTGCACCTCGTCGCGTATCGCCAGCGCGATCTGCAGCGCGGTCCGCGATCTCGGCTGGTCGTCGCGCACGAACGACCATTGCAGTATCGTGATCGGCCCCGTCAGCATGCCCTTCATCGGTTTATCGGTCAGGCTTTGCGCGTGGACCGTCCAGGCCACCGTCATGGCGGCGGGGCGCTGTACGTCGCCGTAAATGACGGGCGGCTTGACGCAGCGCGAACCGTAGGACTGCACCCAGCCCAGGCGGGTAAACAGGAAGCCGTCGAGTTGCTCGCCGAAGTATTCGACCATGTCGTTGCGCTCGGCTTCGCCATGCACCAGCACATCGAGGCCCAGCGCCTGCTGGCGGCTGACGGCGTGGGCGATTTCCTCGCGCATGGCCTGTTCATAGTCGGCGGCGGCCAGTTCGCCACGCTTGAAGCTGGCGCGCGCGGCACGGATGGTGCTGGTCTGCGGAAACGAGCCGATGGTGGTGGTCGGAAAGTCCGGCAATTGAAAACGGGTGCGCTGCAGCGCCTGGCGCAGCGGGAAGCTGGAGTCGCGCCGGTCGGCCGTCGGAGACAGTTGCTGCAGGCGCTGCGCCACCTGCGGCCGATGCACGCGCACGCTGGCGCGGCGGCTGGCAACGCCCAGGCGCGAGACGGCCAGCGCGGTGCTGTCGCCGTTGCCGGCCAGCGCATCTTTCAGCAGGGCCAGTTCAGCCAGCTTTTCGGTGGCAAACGCCAGCCACGACTTGAGCTCCGGGGCCAGGCCGGTTTCCGGCGCCAGCGTGAACGGCGTGTGCAGCAGGGAACACGAGGGCGCCAGCCACAGCTTGCCGCCGCGTTTGTCGAGCAGCGGCCGCAGCACGTCCAGCGCCGCATCGAGGTCGGTGCGCCAGATATTGCGGCCATCGATGATGCCGATCGATAGCACCTTGTGCGCCGGCAGCCAGTCGGCGACGCCGCTCAGCTCATGCGGCGCGCGGATACCGTCCACATGCAGGCCGGCCACGGGCAGGCGGCAGGCCAGGCTCAGGTTTTCTTCCAGCGGCGAAAAGTAGGTTGCCAGCAGGATGTTTACGCCCACCTGGTTCAGCTGCCAGTAGCTGCTTTCAAACGCGCTGCGCCAGGCGCCCGGCAAGTCCAGGCCCAGGATGGGCTCATCGATCTGCACCCAGTGCACGCCTTGCTGTTTCAGGCGGTCGAGCAGGGCGCTGTAGACCGGCAGCAATTGGTCGAGCAGGGTCAGGCGGTCGAAGCCGGCGGTTTTTTCCTTGCCCAGCCACAGGAAGGTGAGCGGGCCGATCAGTGCCGCCTTGACCTGATGGCCCAGCGCCTGCGCTTCGGCCACTTCGTCGACCAGGCGCTCGCAGGCCAGCGAGAACTGTGTCTGCGGTGAAAATTCCGGCACCAGGTAGTGATAATTGGTGTCGAACCATTTGGTCATTTCCAGCGCGTAATGGCTGGAGGCCGGCGCGCCGTCCGCAGGGGCATGGCTGCAGCCGGCGTGGTCGTGCTGCTCCTCGCCGCGCGCCATCTGGAAATAGCGCGACAGCGGCGATTGCTGGTGGTCGAAGCCGAAGCGGGCCGGTTCGCAGCCCAGCAGTTGTATATGGTTGGCGACCTGGTCATAAAAGGCGAAGTCGCCAACGGTGACGTAATCGAGGCCTGCCTCTTTTTGCAGCGCCCAGTGGCGCGCGCGCAGCTGCTTGCCGGTGGCTTCCAGCGCGGCTTCCGAGACCTCGCCACGCCAATGGCGTTCCAGTGCAAATTTCAGTTCACGTTCTGCGCCGATACGGGGAAAACCAAGAATATGGGTGTGAATGTTCATGATGTCATGGAGATTTAATGTTGATAGGCTAGAGTGTGCGGCAATCTGTTCTATAATAAAAACGAAACATTTTGACGATTAACATGAAAAAAATTCACCATAGCAAGGGCCCATGCTGGAAATCCGCCATCTGCGCACCCTGAGCGCCTTGCGCTCGTCCGGCAGCCTGGTGCGCGCCGCGCAATTGCTGAACCTGACCCAGTCGGCGCTGTCGCACCAGATCCGCCTGCTGGAGGATCGCTACCAGGCGCCGCTGTTCGAGCGCAAGTCGATGCCGATCGCGTTTACGGCCACCGGTAGCCGCCTGCTGGAACTGGCCGACAAGCTGCTGCCCGAGATCGAACTGGCCGAGCGCGACGTGGCACGCCTGTCGCAGGGCGATACCGGCCAGTTGCGCGTGGCGCTCGAATGCCATACCTGTTTCGACTGGCTGATGCCGGTGATGGATGCGTTTCGCCAGCGCTGGCCGGAAGTGGAAATCGACCTGGTGTCGGGCTTTCACAGCGAGCCGGCCGAGCTGCTGCGCTCGGGCGAGGCCGATCTGGTGATCGGCTCGCCGTATGGCCCCGACTTCACCGTGTTTCCCCTGTTCCGTTTTGAAATGCTGGTGGTGATGGCGCAAAAGCACCGCCTGCAGGCCCAGCGCCGGCTGATGGCGGCTGACTTTACCGGTGAAACATTGATCACCTACCCGGTGCCGGAAGAACGCATCGACCTGATCCGTGAAGTGCTGCGCCCGAACGGCATCGTTTTCGAGCGCCGCACGGCCGAGCTGACGGTGGCGGTGCTGCAACTGGTGGCGAGCCGGCGCGGCATTGCCGCTCTGCCGAACTGGGCCATCAAGAACTACGTCGATTACGATTATGTGGTGGCGCGGCCGGTGGGCGAGCATGGCTTGTGGAGCGACCTGTTTGTGTCCGTGCCGCCCGCGCTGGAGGACAAGGCCTATGTCCGCGATTTTGTCAGTGTGATACGTGAACAGTGCGCCGCTTCGCTGGACGGTATCAAGTTGCTGTCCTGATGATCGTTCACTTGGAAACAATCCAACAGAGAGCTTGAGCCAGATCAAGGGATTGCAAGGCAGCGCCGCTTAAAGTTGAGCACTGTGCGGCGCAACATGCACCGCTGTCATTTGAGGAGGTATGCAATGTTTTCATTTTCCGAACAGCTGTCCCAGGCCGGCAAAGCCATCTACGCTGCGCAGGTGAGCAGTGCCCAGGCCCTGGCCGAAGCGGCGTTTCAAGGCGGCGCCAGGCTGATCGACCTGCAGCTCGATACCGCCCGCTCGTCGCTCGCTGCCAGCACGGTGGCGGCGCAGCAATTGCTGTCGGCGCGCGACCCGCAAACCCTGTTGCAACTGTCGCGCGCGCAGTCGCAACTGGCCATGGAACGCATCGGTTCCTATGGGCGCCAGGCAAAGGAAGTTGCCCAAGAAAACCAGGAAAATTTCACGGCTGTGACAAAGGATGAGTTTGGTGCATCGCGTCAAAAATTCGGTGAACTGTTGCAGGCGGTGAAGGAGACACCGTTCCCTCTGATAAACCCGTTCAATAATTTTCTAAAAAGCCCTTTCGGCGCTGCCGATGAAGGGTATGATAAAAACACGCGTCCTGGTCATTGACAGGAACCGCGCGGCCCGGCAGCGGCTATCCGCCGCGCCAGGCCGCCCGCCATCACCGCCAGGCCGGCCGCCATCATTGCCGGCCACGCCAGTGGTGCGACTGAAGCAAAAACGCATGTAGTGATGCAGCTGGTTGCGTCTTCCCGGATTCATCAACACCTTGGCCGTCATGGCCAGCATATCGGAGAAATAAATGGATGATGTCGTAATCGTGGCCGCCGGCCGTACCGCAGTGGGCAAATTCGGTGGCAGCCTGGCCAAGATTCCTGCGTCCGAACTGGGCGCACATGTAATCAAGGGCTTGCTGGCGCAAACCGGCATCGACCCGAACCTGATCAGCGAAGCGATCCTGGGCCAGGTCCTGACGGCCGGCGTCGGCCAGAATGCCGCGCGCCAGGCCGTCATCAAGGCCGGCCTGCCGAGCGCCATTCCCGCTTTCACCATCAACAAGGTGTGCGGCAGCGGCCTGAAAGCCACCCACCTGGCGGCGCAGGCCATCAAGTGCGGTGACGCCAACATCATCATCGCCGGCGGCCAGGAAAACATGAGCGCCTCGCCCCACGTGATGAACGGTTCGCGCGATGGTTTCCGCATGGGCGACTTCAAGATGACCGACACCATGATCGTCGATGGCCTGTGGGACGTCTACAACCAGTACCACATGGGCATCACGGCGGAAAACGTCGCCAAGAAATACGAAGTGTCGCGCGCCGAGCAGGACGAATTCGCACTGCAGTCGCAACTGAAGGCCGAAGCGGCGCAAAAAGCGGGCAAGTTCAAGGACGAAATCCTGCCGCTGGAAATCGCCAACAAAAAAGGCACGGTCGTGTTCGACAGCGACGAATATATCAAGCCGGGCTCGACCCTGGAGTCGCTGGCCGGCCTGCGCCCCGCGTTCTCCAAGGAAGGCAGCGTCACCGCCGGTAACGCCTCGGGCCTGAACGACGGTGCCGCCGCCGTCATCATGATGTCGGCCGCGCAAGCGAAGGAACTGGGGCTGAAACCGCTGGCACGCATCAAGGCCTACGCCTCGTCGGGCCTGGACCCGGCCGTGATGGGCATGGGTCCCGTCTCGGCTTCGCGCCTGTGCCTGAAAAAAGCCGGCTGGACGCATGAAGAGCTGGACCTGATGGAAATCAACGAAGCGTTTGCCGCGCAGGCGATCGCCGTCAACAAGGAAATGGGCTGGGATACCAGCAAGATCAACGTGAATGGCGGCGCGATCGCCATCGGCCACCCGATCGGCGCCTCGGGCGCGCGCATCTTGGTCACTTTGATTCACGAAATGATACGCCGCGACGCGAAAAAAGGCCTGGCCGCCTTGTGCATCGGCGGCGGCATGGGTGTCGCTTTGGCGATTGAGCGCGATTAATTTTCGGCGCATCAGCTCCGGCAGGCGGTGCCTGCCGGTATAACGACAAAATTCAAATAGCAGCACGACACTGAGGGGATGAAAATGGCAAGAGTTGCATTAGTAACCGGCGGCATGGGTGGTCTGGGCGAAGCGGTGTGCTTCAAGTTGGCGGCGCTGGGCTATCGCGTGGTGACCACGTATTCCCCGGGCAATACCAAGGTCGATGAATGGCTGGCGACCACCAAGGACCAGGGCTATGACTTCAAGGCCTATCCTTGCGACGTGGCGGACTACGATTCGGCCGCCGCTTGCGTGGCGACGGTGGAAAAGGAAATCGGCCCGGTCGACGTGCTGGTCAATAACGCCGGCATCACGCGCGACATGACCTTCAAGAAGATGGACAAGCCGAACTGGGACGCCGTGATGGGCACCAACCTCGATTCCGTCTTCAACATGACGAAGCCGGTCTGCGACGGCATGGTCGAGCGCGGTTGGGGCCGCATCATCAATATCTCGTCCGTGAATGGCCAGAAGGGCGCCTTCGGCCAGACCAACTATTCGGCCGCCAAGGCCGGCATGCATGGTTTCACCAAGTCGCTGGCGCTGGAAGTGGCGCGCAAGAACGTTACCGTCAACACCATTTCGCCAGGCTATATCGGCACCAAGATGGTGATGGCGATTCCACAGGAAGTGCTGGACAGCAAAATCATCCCGCAAATCCCGATGGCGCGCCTGGGCAAGCCGGAAGAAGTGGCCGGCCTGGTGGCCTACCTGGCGTCCGACGAGGCAGCCTTTGTGACGGGCGCAAATATCTCGATCAACGGCGGCCAGCACATGTCGTAAGCCGTATCGCAGCACCATCAAAAGGCAGCCTCGCTGCCTTTTTTTTTGCCTGGCATTGTTTGAGGCAGTGGTAATGTCGGGTTACGCGCGAAGCGCTAACCCGACCTACGGCTGCTTTATGTTTGTTATTGCTGGTGACGGTATCGGGTAGTCGCGTAGATACTGTTATCCCCGTCAAGCGTTGTGCAAGGTTGGATCAAATATTTTTCCCGACCTGAGCACGCCGAATGCCACGTGCACCAGCTTGCGCATCATGGCGCCGATGATCAGTTTCGGTGCCTTGCCGGCAGCGCTGAGCCGCTGGCCAAAGCGCTGACCCCATGGTGTCCTGTATACGGTCACCATGGCTGGCATGTACAGCGCCTTTCGCAGGAAACTGTGACCAATCTTCGACATGCGTGGCTTGCCACGTACGCTCGATCCTGACTCGTGCTGGCGCGGGTCGAGTCCCGCAAACGCCACGGCTTGCTTGGCGTTGTCGAAGCGCTCGGTATCGGCATAGTACGACAGCAACACTGGTATCGTGCGCTCACCCAGACCAGGGATGCTGTCGAGCAGCTCGCGCTTATCGCGTAAATCCGGATCATCGTCGATATGGCGCTTGATGGCGCGAATGAGTTCCTTGATTTCTTTGTCGAGCCAGGCAATGTGATCCTCGATACCCTGGCGTACCGCTTCTCGCGCGACGTCGAGCCGATTCGTTTCCTGCAACCGCATCGCTTGCACCGCTTCGAGGCGCAGCACCAAGGCGCGCAGTGCCTGCGCGGCGGGCGACGGCGCTGTCCACGGCTGCGGTTGGCGCTCATGGGCAAAGTCGGCAATCAACTGCGCGTCGACCTTGTCGGTCTTGGTGCGTACCATGCGCGAGGCGCCAAAGGCCTTCATCTGTGCCGGATTGATGACACTGACCACCATGCCAAGTCCGGCCAGATATTCGGCAACCCCTTCCCAGTAAGTGCCAGTCGCTTCCATACATACTCTCGGGTTGCCGGC